>NZ_JAFCTU010000011.1:0-198314 GCF_049896185.1 Massilia sp. TSP1-1-2 | reverse complement strand
GTCGACGTCGACGTGGAACGCGGCACGGTGCTGATCCGGCTCGGCAAGGGGAAGAAGGACCGGATGGTGCCGGTCGGCGCGCGGGCGCTGGCGTGGATTGCCAGGTATGCCGACGAGGTGCGCGCGGAACAGGTCGACGACGCGACGGCGCTGTTCCTGACCAGACAGGGCCTGCGGCTGACGGGAAAGCAGCTGTCCTGCATCGTCAAGAAAGCGATCGACGGGGCGAAGCTGGAGCGGGTGGCGGCCGGCGGGCCGCTGAACAGTTCGTGCCACCTGTTCCGCCACGCGTGTGCCACGCACATGCTGGAGAACGGGGCGGACATCCGATACATCCAGGCGCTACTGGGACACGCGGACCTTGGCACGACCGAGATCTACACGCGCGTGGCGATCATGAAGCTGAAGCAGGTGCACGAGGCGACGCATCCGGCGCGGCTGGGGCGTGGTGCTGACCAGGAGCGGTTGGACTGAACTTCGTTACGGCGTAACGATCCAACTCTGAACGGAAGAAGTCATGATGGCGAAGACAGCAGCGGAAAGGCAGGCGGCCTACCGCGCGCGCCGGCCGATGGCGGGCAGCAACGGCGAACGCAGGCTGAATACCTGGGTGAGCACCGGGACGCACCTTGCACTGGAGCGCATCGCGACGCGTGACGGTGTAACGCAGCGGCAGGTGCTGGAGCGACTGATCCGGGTCGAGGACGACCGGATCCTGGCCGGCATGGCGCCCGATACGCCGGAGTGGCTCGCTTACTTCTGCATCAAGTGATCGTTACGCCGTAACGATTGCGGTCGTGTTCGCTTAGCGGACGCGACCGTGGAAACCCGCTGTCCAGCCGCTGCGCGGTACCGCCAGCCGCGCCGCGGAAGGCAAGAGCCACGCTTGAATCGAGTCGGGTCAACAGCGCGCGCTCCCGCGCCTTGCAGGCGCTCTCGCTTGCCGCCGCGCTACGCCGTTAGCCAGTAACGGACAATGCAAGAGCACAGCCCCTCCGGGGTAAATCGCGCCGATGGCGCGCTTTAACATAACGGGCCATTCCGCAAAGCCGGCCCATTCGCTGCGCTGCGCTTCGCTCGGTGGCCCGGCCCCGCGCTGCGCCGGGCCCTGCGGGTTCGCGGAAAACCCGCTATGTCTTGCGCCCCTGCGGGACTGCCAAGCCATACGGTGCGCCCTGGGGCGCATGGCTCTGGTCAGGCGCACGGTGCGCGCTCCCTCGTCGCGTGCTGCCGCGCTTCGCCGTCAGTCAGGCCAGCCCCAATAACCGCAACTGCAGCACCTCCCAACCCATCAACTGCGCGCGCCTTCGGCGTCCCGGCTCATCTAATTAGCAGCTAAACAAGAAAAAGCCTTGCCTCGCGCGCGTGCGCGAGCCAGAATCGCGTCTAGGAAAAATTCGCTCTTTACCCACAATTCGCCAGCGGAAAACCGCCACAAGCCCTTGAATGGACTAAGGAAAACGGCCGCGCTTACGACAAGTGCACGTCGGGCGGCTCCTTCTTGAGCATTGATCCGGTGACGACCGATGCGAACACTGGTGGCAGTTTCAACCGATACGCCTATGCGGAAAACAACCCGTACAAATATATCGATCCAGATGGGCGCGACGCGAAAGAGCCGAGTGATCCTTGCGCTGGCCAGAGTCGGATGAACTGTGGGACTTTAGGGACCATCACCGTCGCGAGCGATCCTGGCACTACAAAAAATGGACGGGTCGGGGCAACTACGAGTACTCAGTCCGCTTTCGACCCATACGCGGTCCTGGATACAGCCGCGAATTTTTCAGGCGGCATGGGAGACACGCTTTCATTTGGGCTGACGTCTTATGTCAGGGACGAATTTTCGATCGGCTCAGTGGATCAGTCGGCGACGTCGTATCATGTTGGTGAAGGTGCCGGGGTTGTGGTGTCGACTGCCCTTGGCGGGGCAGCTGGCGCTCGTGCCGCTGGCGCTAAGGGCGCTGGGCTTGAGTTCTCTCACTGGATACCTAAGCGGCTCGGTGGTGGGAACAGCATACTAAACGGGAATTACGTATCAATAGTCAAGCATGCGCTATCGGATCCGTTTCGCTCCCGATTCATGCCGCGTGCTTGGAAGGCCGCGAATCCCATGCCGTCGATCGTTCTTCAGCAATTAAATCGCATACCTTATTTTTGGATAGGTACCGCAGCTGGTGCAGGAGCTGGCGCTGCGTCAGTCGGTTCCCATTAAATACATATGAGACTACATCCTTTTTTTAGAAATTTTTTCAAAGCTGGAAGTTCTAGCTTGAACGAATTTGAACGCGCCGTGTTAGCTTCCGTGCTGAGGGCGTTGCGCCCAGTAGAAGAGCAGAAACTGAGTAAACGGATTGGGGATATCAATCTTGTACAACGGTTGGATGGGGGGCGGGAGGTGAATTGTTATGCAATGCACGGTGGTAGCGCCATTTTTCCTGATGAAACGCGCTTGGATTCGTCTACAGGTGAGCGTTTGCTAGCGAAGTTGGCAATTAAAGGGCCGCCAGGTACAGAAAATTCGTGCTCCGTATGGCTAGTTGATGGGAATTTTTTCGCGCTCGAGTTCAAATCGCCCACAGAGCATGCTGAGGCGCTTGCAATTGCCAACATTCAAGTAGATATTCAGTCGGTGGGGTCTGCCCCTGCAAAGTGACCGGGAGGTGCCGGCACAGGGTCAGAGCCGACATTTGGACACGAGCTGATCGCTAACATATCCTTCTTCTAAAAACAAAAAAGCCACTCCCTCCGGTGCCCCGGATGCGAGTGGCTTTCTTCTTAGCGGCTAAGGAAATGCGCCTTTGCGTTGGCCTGGGCCAGCACCGTTTCCAGCATCTCCATCACGAATTTCTGTTTCTGCTTGGGCAGCTCGCCGATGCGCTCGATGCTGCGCTCGAGCTGTGACATCGGCCCGCGCTTGCCGCGGCCGGGGAACAGCACAGGGTCAGTGCCGCCATTCGGACACAAGCTGATCGGTAAGTTCTTCTTCTAAAACAAAAAAGCCACTCCCTCCGGTGCCCCGGCTGCGAGTGGCTTTCTCTTTAGCGTCTAAGGAAAATGCGGCAATGCGTTGGCCTGGGCTAGCACCGTTTCCAGCATCTCCATCACGAATTTCTGCTTTTGCTTGGGCAGCTCGCCGATGCGCTCGATGCTGCGTTCGAGCAGTGACATCTGCCCACGCTTGCCGCGGCCGGCGCGGCCGGTTTCTCCGAACAATTCCTCCATCGGCACCTGCAGCAGGCGCGCCACCACCGGCAGCGCTGACACCGGTATGGGCCGGCGTCCGACCGCGTAGGCCGGAACTAAGAGGGTCACGGAACTAAGAGGGTCAGATCTCCCATTACGAAACGAGCGCATTTGTCATGACGCTCCGCCCCTGTTCGGCGCGATTCTTGGATTATGTCGCTCTTTTTACAACTACCTCATGCACGAGAACGATCTAATTCTGTTGCATTGCTTTGCCCGGAGCTTTTCGGGATCAGGCGGTAGAAGGTCGGATAAGAGGCAGCGCAATTCGATATGCTTTAACGCGACGCATGTCGGATTGCGCTGGCGCTTATCCGACCTACCCTCCTCACTGCAGCACGTTGACACCAGCGGCAGCGCCGTCGTCTCCTTGAGCGTTACCCCCTTGTTCGCGAAAACGATGTAAGGGCTATTCCGCCAGCAGCCTCTCAATGTCGCCCACCAGCTCTTCCGGCGCGGTCGACGGCGCGTAGCGCTTGTACACACTGCCATCTTTCTTAATCAGGAACTTGGTGAAGTTCCACTTGATGGCCTCCGTTCCCAGTAAACCCGGCGCAGCCTTTTTCAGGTGCTGGAACAAGGGATGCGCACCCGCACCGTTCACCTCAACCTTGGCGAACAAGGGAAACGTGACGCCAAAATTCTTTTCGCAAAACGCGCCGATCTCCGCTTCGCCTTCCGGCTCTTGCCCGCCAAACTGGTTGCACGGAAAACCGAGCACCACCGCGCCCTTGTCCTTGAACTGCTCGTACACTGTTTCGAGCCCCTTGTACTGCGGTGTGAAGCCGCACTTGCTGGCGGTGTTGACGATCAATAGCACCTGGCCCTTGTACTGGGACAGGTCCACCGCGTCGCCGGAAATAGCTTCTGCCTTGAAGTCGAATGTGCTCATCAGACGATCCCTAAATGTTCCGTGCCTGCCGACAGGTCGCGGTTTTTCGCGTCCTTGCCTTTGAGTTTAATCGAAAGGCGCAAGTCGTTCACGGAGTCCGCATTGCGCAGCGCGTCTTCGTAGCTGATCAGGTCAGACTCGTACAGGTCGAACAGCGCCTGGTCGAACGTCTGCATGCCCAGCTCGCGCGATTTTTTCATGATCTCCTTGATCTCATGCACATTGCCCTTGAAGATCAGGTCGGAAATGAGCGGCGAATTGAGCATGATCTCGATCGCCACGCAGCGGCCCTTGCTCTCCTTGAGCGGAATGAGGCGCTGCGACACCAGCCCTTTGAGGTTCAGCGACAAGTCCATCAGCAGTTGCTGGCGGCGCTCTTCGGGGAAGAAGTTGATGATGCGGTCGAGCGCCTGGTTCGCGCTGTTCGCGTGCAGCGTGGCCAGGCACAGGTGGCCCGTTTCGGCAAACGCGATGGCGTGCTCCATGGTCTCGCGCTCGCGGATCTCGCCGATCTGGATCACGTCCGGCGCCTGGCGCAGCGAGTTTTTCAGCGCCGCCTCGAACGACTCGGTGTCCACCCCCACTTCGCGCTGCGTGATCACGCAGTTGCGGTGCGGGTGCACATACTCGACCGGGTCTTCGATGGTGATGATGTGGCCGTAGCTGTTTTCGTTGCGGTAGCCGACCATGGCGGCCAGCGTCGTCGATTTGCCGGAACCGGTCGCGCCCACCATGATGACCAAGCCGCGCTTGGTCATCACGATATCCTTGAGCACCTCGGGCAGGCGCAGGTCGTCAAGCTTGGGAATGGTGGTGGTAATCGTGCGCAGCACCATGCCCACATATCCCATTTGCACGAAGGCCGATACGCGAAAGCGTCCCAGATCGCCCGGGCTGATCGCGAAATTCGATTCCTTGGTCAGCTCGAAGCCGGCGGTCTGCTTGTCGTTCATGATCGAACGCGCCAAATCAGAGGTGTGGGAGGGCGTCAGGGCCTGGCTCGACACCGGCGTCATTTTGCCGTCGATCTTGATCGCCGGCGGAAAACCTGCCGTGATGAACAGGTCGGAGCCGCCCTTGCTGGTCATCAGACGCAGCAAGTCGAACATGAATTTTGAAGCCTGGTCGCGTTCCATTGTAGTGAGGATCCTGTATTAGCTTAGCCGGGGAAGTTGTCGGGAATCTTGGCAGCGCTGCGCGCAGCCGACGCCGAGATGATATTGCGCCGCACCAGGTCCGTCAGGTTCTGGTCCAGCGTCTGCATGCCCACGTTGCTGCCGGTCTGGATCGCCGAATACATCTGTGCGATCTTCGACTCGCGAATCAGGTTGCGAATGGCCGGCGTGCCGATCATGATTTCGTGCGCGGCCACGCGGCCGCTGCCATCCTTGGTCTTGAGCAGGGTCTGCGAGACGACCGCCTGCAGCGACTCGGACAACATGGCGCGCACCATTTCCTTTTCGTCCGCCGGGAACACGTCGACAATCCGGTCGATCGTCTTGGCGGCCGACGAGGTGTGCAGCGTGCCGAACACCAGGTGGCCCGTCTCGGCAGCCGACAGCGCCAGGCGGATGGTCTCCAGGTCGCGCAGCTCGCCCACCAAAATGCAGTCCGGGTCTTCGCGCAGCGCCGAGCGCAGTGCATTATTGAACGAGAGCGTGTGCGGTCCCACTTCGCGCTGGTTGATCAAACACTTTTTCGAGTCGTGCACGAATTCGATCGGGTCTTCAATGGTGAGGATGTGGCCATACTCGTTTTCATTGAGGTGGTTGACCATCGCCGCCAGCGTGGTCGACTTGCCCGAACCGGTCGGGCCGGTCACCAGCACCAGGCCGCGCGGCTTCATCGCCAGGTCGGCGAAAATTTTAGGCGCGTTCAAGTCTTCCAGGCTCAGAATTTTCGAGGGAATCGTCCGCAGCACGGCAGCCGCCCCGCGCTCCTGGTTAAAGGCGTTGACGCGAAAGCGCGCCAGGCCCGGAATGGCGAACGAAAAGTCGACCTCCAGCACTTCTTCGTAGGCCTTGCGCTGGCCGTCATTCATGATGTCATAGATCATGCCGTGCACATCCTTGTGCTCGAGCGCAGGCAGGTTAATCCGGCGCACGTCGCCGTGCACCCGGATCATCGGCGGCAGGCCGGACGAAAGGTGCAAGTCGGAAGCCTTGTTCTTGACGGAGAATGCGAGTAATTCGGAGATGTCCATTTATAATCCCTGTGCCGTGAATGGGCGCATGCCGACATGTATGCGCATTTTGCAAATGTCCTGCATGAATTGCCCGCTGAAAATGATTATGTCCACAATCGCCCACAACATGCAAGCTGTCGATGCGAGTATTCTCGCCGCCGCCGGTGCCGCCGGCCGCGCCCGCGCCGATGTGCAGTTGCTCGCCGTTTCAAAAACCTTCCCTGCCGACGCCGTGCTCGAAGCAATCGCCGCCGGCCAATCTGCGTTTGGCGAGAATTACTTGCAAGAAGCGCTAGATAAAATCGCCGCCGTGGCGCAAGCTTTGCCGGGCCGTTCGGTCGAGTGGCATTTCATTGGCCCCATACAGAGCAACAAAACACGCCCGATCGCCGCCAGTTTCGACTGGGTGCATACGGTCGAGCGCCTCAAGATCGCGCAGCGCCTGTCCGAACAGCGCCCGCCGGAACTGGCCCCGCTCAATATTTGCCTACAAGTTAACATCAGTGGTGAAGCAAGCAAGAGTGGCGTCGCGCCCGAAGAATTGCTTGAACTTGCGCAGCATGTGGCACAGCTACCACGCTTGCGCCTGCGCGGGCTGATGGCGATCCCGGAACCGGAGAGCGACGTTGCCAAACAGCGCGCCGTGTTTGCGCGCGTGCGCCAGCTGGCCGCTGCGCTTGGAGCCAAGGGCATCGCGCTCGATACGCTCTCGATGGGCATGTCGGCCGACCTGGGCGCGGCCGTGGCCGAGGGCGCGACCATCGTGCGCGTAGGCAGCGCCATTTTTGGTTCGCGCAAATACGAGTGATTCAACTAAAGGATAAGGAATGAAAATTGCATTTATTGGCGGCGGAAATATGGCCAGCGCCCTGATCGCGGGACTGGCGGGCAAGCTGGCGAAAGGCGGCGACATCCATGTCGTCGATCCGAATGCCGATGCGCTGGCGCGCATGGGCGAGCAGCATGGCGTGACGACCTCCTTGACCATTGACAGCGCGCTGGCCGCCAGCGACGTGATCGTACTGGCCGTCAAACCGCAGCAGATGCGCGAGGTCGCCGCTGCCCTGCAACCGCACGTGGGCGCCTCGCAGCCTTTGATCTTGTCGATCGCAGCGGGCATTCGCGGCGCCGACCTGGCGCGCTGGCTGGGCGGCTACGGCAAGATCGTGCGCACCATGCCCAACACGCCGGCGCTGATCGGGCTGGGGATTACCGGCATGGTGGCGATGGATGGCGTGAGCGCGCCGCAAAAGGCCGCTGCCGACAGCATCATGAAGGCCGTGGGACAGACCGTGTGGCTGGACGACGAGGCGCAGATCGATCCGGTGACGGCGGTGTCGGGCAGCGGTCCGGCGTATGTGTTTTATTTTATCGAGGCGATGCAGCAGGCGGCGATCGAGATGGGTCTCTCGCGCGAGCAGGGCAGGGAGCTGGCGCTGGCCACGTTTGTGGGCGCCGCGCAGCTGGCGGCGCAGTCGGACGACGCGGTGCCGGTGCTGCGCGAGAAGGTGACGTCAAAGGGCGGGACGACCTACGCGGCGATCAGCAGCATGGAAGCGAGCGGCGTGAAGGAGAAGATCATCGAGGCGATGAAGGCCGCTGCGGCGCGCGGGCGTGAGTTGGGTGACGAAATGGGACGGGACTAGAGCACGGCATTGCGTCACTCGAAAACGCAATCATATCGTCTTCGCGAATGGGTGCCGCGTAGGTCGGATAAGCGAAGCGCAATCCGACAGGCGTCAACGTGACGCATGTCGGATAAGGGGGCCGCCCAGGCCATCCGCTTATCCGACCTACGGTGTCGCGAGGACGATGCCGGCAGCTTACTTGGCCCGGTTGCGCAGCATCGTGATGCCGGTCTTGGCCAGCTTGAAAACCGACAGCGCGGTGGTTACCAGCGGCATGAAGCGCCCCGGTTTTGCGGCAATCAAGCCCATCAGCACGCCGGCGATCGCCAGCGGCCCCTTGAGGTTGCCGCTAGTGAGCGACTGCAAGATGCCCCCGCCCGTCAACATGCTGGGCGCGCCGATCATGCTGATCTCGCGTCCAATCTGCATGCGCTGGGCCGAGCACTCGGCAATCAGCACTTCACGGCGCGCCGAGCGCGCCGCTTTCGAGTTCTCATGCTTCATGTTTGTGCCCCGCGTTCCGGAAGAAATTGACATCCTTGTTCAGCTCGGCCACCGTGGCCGCCAGCATGCGCGGACGCGTCCGGAATGCCGTGCGCAGCTTCAGGCCCACCATGGTGCCGGCCACGGCAAACAGCGCGGCCAGCGCCAGCGCCGCCTGCAGCCGGTAAGTGTCCCAGAACACCAGGATGATGGTCAGGGAGACGAGCACCAAGGCGATCCCCAGCAGGATGAGCGAGAGCAAAGCGAGCGCGAAATACCCGAGCAGCCGCTGCGACTCCTCTTCGACTTCGAGCGCGGCCAGTTCCAGCCGCGTCTCGACCATGGCGAGCATCGTGCCGCCGATCCGTCCTACTGTTTCGATGATCGCCATGGCGTCTTATCTCCGCGCGATCAGCATGCCGATCAAGATGCCGGCGGCGGCGCCCACGCCGACCGCTTTCCATGGGTTTTCGGTGACGAAGACGTCGGTCGCCTTGGCCGCGTCCTTGGTGCGCTGGACCACGGTTTCTTCGATGCGGATCAGGTCAGCCTTGGCGCCGGACAGCGTGCGCTCGAACTTGGCGCGGGCCGAAGCCAGCTCGTCGCCGGTCATCTGGCTGCCGTTGCGCAGCCATGATTCAGCATCCTGGATCACCGATTTCAGATCGCTCATCAGTTGGTCGCGGGCGCCGGTTTTGGTTGGAATGGATTCGATCATTTGTTATTACCTCACGATAGTGTTGAAAGGGATGCGCTACATTTGCCGTCCGTGCTACAAGGACAACATTATCCAAAAGCGTAGTCTACCGCGACACCGGCAAAAAGGGCCGCACCCAACCAATTGTTGTGGCGAAATGCATAAAAACAGCGCATCCGGTCGCGGTCGCGGATCAAGGTGTAGTGGAAAAGCGCGATGGCGCCGGCCACGCCAACGCCGGCGGCGAACCAGTAGCGCAGCCCAACGAGCCAGCCGCATACCAAAATGATCGCCAGCGCCGCCCCATAGCACAGCATCACGGCGGCCACGTCGAAGCGTCCGAAAGTGATGGCCGAGGTGCGAATGCCAATCTTGAGGTCGTCGTCGCGGTCAACCATCGCGTATTCAGTGTCGTAGGCAATTGCCCAAAAAACGTTTGCAGCCAGCAGCCACCAGGCCAGCGCCGACACATCGTTTTGCACGGCGGCAAACGCCATCGGAATGCCGAAGCCAAAGGCGATGCCAAGATACGCCTGCGGAATGGCAAAGAAGCGCTTGAAGTACGGATAGGTGCCGGCAATGATCACGGCGGCGATCGACATTTGCCGGGTCAATGTATTGAGCGGCAAAATCAGCGCGAAGGCCAGCACGGCCAACAAGGCGGCCACGGCCACCGCTTCCCAGCTCTTGATGCGCCCGCTGGTCAAGGGCCGCTCGGCGGTGCGCTTGACGTGCTTGTCGATGTCGCGGTCGGCAAAGTCGTTGATCGCGCAGCCGGCCGAACGCATCAGCACGGTGCCAAGCGTAAAGATGCCGAGAATGCGCCAGTCTGGCGGGCCGCCGGAGGCGATCCACAAGGCGATCAGCGTCGGCCACAGCAGCAGCAAAATGCCGATCGGTTTGTCGAGCCGCACCAGGCGGAAATACAGGGACAAGCGGTTTATCGCGCCGGCAAAAACGGTCACGCGGCTTCTTCCAGTGCCAGCATCTCGACGCCCGGCAACGCGCACGCGGCCACGGCGGCGCAGATGGCCTCGATGGCGGTGCGCCGCGTAAAGCTCTTGCGCCATACAATGACCACCCGGCGCGACGGCACCGGGGCGTCGAATGGTACGAAGGCGAGCATGCCGTCGCGGGTGCCCATGTCCGGCACTGAGGCGCGCGGCAGCACCGTCAGGCCGATGCCGCTGGCGACCATGTGGCGGATGGTTTCCAGGGATGAACCTTCGAAGGTGCGCTGCATGCCGTTGCCGGGCGACGAAAAGCGCGCCATTTCCGGGCACACCTCGAGCACCTGGTCGCGAAAGCAGTGGCCGTTGCCCAGCAAGAGCATGGTTTCCGACTTTAAGTCTTGGGCCGAGATGCTTTTGCGCTTGGCCCATGGATGGGTGCGCGGCATGGCCACCACGAACGGCTCGTCATACAGGGTTTGCATCGACATGCCGTGCTCGGGCAGCGGCAGCGCCATGATGGCCGCGTCCAGTTCGCCCTGGCGCAGCAGTTCCAGCAGCCGGACAGTGAAATTTTCTTGCAGGATCAAGGGCATCTGCGGCACGCGCTCGATGATGGTCTTGACCAGCGGCGGCAGCAAATAGGGGCCGATGGTGTAGATCACGCCCAGGCGCAGCGGCCCGGCCAGCGGATCCTTGTTTTGCTTGGCCAGTTCCTTGATTGCGGCGGTCTGTTCCAGCACCCGCTCGGCCTGTGCGATGATTTGCGCGCCCAGCGGCGTGACGGAGATTTCCGCGCCGCCGCGCTCGAACAGCACCACGCCCAGTTCGTCCTCGAGCTTTTTGATGGCGACCGAGAGGGTGGGCTGGGCGACATAGCACGCTTCAGCGGCGTGCCCGAAATGTTTCGCACGCGCTACGGCAACGATATATTTCAGTTCGGTCAGAGTCATAGAGGCTTTTGAGTGATTGCGGGGACAATTTCCGTGGATAACCTGACACAGAGTTGCAAATCAGTCAGCAAAGAATTTATATTCTACCGGAATGCAGTCGATATAATTGGAAGGCACCCGGGACGCACCCGCATTATCGACCAGAACGTACGCAGAAAGGCACGCATGTCCACGACCTTTGGCCCGGCCGAAGCACAGGCTTATATTCACAAGCTGCTCACCGTCATGCACCATCAGGGTGGCTCGGATCTGTTCATCTCGGCCGACTTTCCGCCTTCCATGAAGTACCAGGGCGCAATGAAGCCCATGAGCCAGCAAAAGCTGACCGGCGACGTCACGCGCGCGCTGGCGCTGTCGTTGATGAACGAAAAACAGACCCGCGAATTTGAAGCCGACATGGAAAGCAATTTCGCCATTTCGCTGCCGAATGTGTGCCGCTTCCGCGTCAATGTGTATGTGCAGCAGCAGGCGGTGGCGATGGTGGTGCGGACGATTGCTTCCGAGATACCCAACTTTGAAAAGCTCGACCTGCCCGATGTGCTGAAAGACGTCATCATGACCAAGCGTGGTCTGGTGCTGGTGGTGGGCGGCACGGGCTCAGGCAAGTCGACCACGCTGGCGGCGATGATCGATTACCGCAACGCCAACTCGGCCGGGCACATCATCACGGTCGAAGACCCGGTTGAATACGTTCACAAGAACAAGAGTTGCCTGATCACGCACCGTGAAGTTGGCGTGGACACGCTGTCCTGGCACAACGCGCTGAAAAACACCTTGCGCCAGGCGCCGGATGTAATCCTGATTGGCGAAATCCGCGACACCGAAACCATGGAGCATGCCATTGCATTCGCCGAGACGGGCCATTTGTGCCTGGGCACGCTGCACGCGAACAACTCGAACCAGACCATGGACCGGATCATCAACTTTTTCCCCGAAGAGCGGCGCAACCAGCTGCTGATGGACTTGTCGTCGAACCTGCGCGCGATCGTCTCGCAGCGCCTGGTGCGCACCGAGGACGGCAAGGGGCGCAAGGCCGCCATTGAGATTTTGCTCAACACGGCCACGATTGCCGAGATGATCTTGAAGGGGAACTTCCAGGCCATCAAGGAGATCATGCACAAGTCGCGCGAGCTGGGCATGTGCACCTTCGACCAGGCGCTCTACGAGCTGTATAACAAGGGCGATATCGGCTACGACGAAGCGATCCGCAATGCCGACTCGGCCAACGGCTTGCGCCTGCAGATCAAGCTGCGCGGCGAGCGCAAGGAACCCGGCGCGCTGGGCGCGGCGGTCACCTCGGCCGACTTGTCGATGGCCATCGACGAGGAGCCGGAAGAAGAAGAGCCGGGCAAATAAGCCACCCCGCGCGACCATCGCTTGCGGCAAAGGCTGCAAGTGTGGCGCGCACAACCTATGAGCACACGTCCTGATGCCTGAATTTGAAAGCAAGATCTGCAGCCGCAGCGAATTGAAAGAGCGCATTGCCGCCTTACCCAAACCGGTGGTGCTGACCAACGGCGTATTTGATATTTTGCACCGCGGCCACGTGACGTATCTCGCCCAGGCGCGCGCGCTGGGCGCCTCGCTGGTGGTGGCGGCCAACACCGATGCGTCCGTCAAGCGGCTGGGCAAGGGCGACGACCGGCCCTTGAATACGGGGCCGGACCGGATGGCCGTGCTGGCGGCGCTGGAGGCAGTGAGCCTGGTAGTGGAGTTTGACGAAGATACAGCGCTTGAAGTGGTGCTCGAGGCCGAGCCGGACATTTATGCCAAGGGCGGCGATTACGACATGGGTGCCATTCCCGAGGGCAGGGCGGTGATCGGCTATGGCGGGCAGGCGATTGCAATCGATTTTGAGCACGACCGGTCGACCACCAAGTTGCTGGGCAAAATACGCGGGTAGACGGCGGCGCGCGCCTTATGCGTGCCATTCTCAAGGTCTGCCCGGTAGGGAAGCAAGCGCGTCGAGCTACGAACGCAATTGACTCAAAATGAGTGACGCCGCGCGCTCAGCTTGCGCCTCGGCCGCCTGTTGATCCGGAAAGGCAAGCTCGGCTGAAACGCGCGCTTTTGGATAGATCATGTTCATATGCATCGGGTTATCGGACGGGGCAGAGATTGACACGTACGCTCCCCAGTGCTCGCTACCCTCCAACAATTCGCCGGTGAACTCAATCAAAAAACTATCGATGCTTTTGGTAGGCAAAGTCAACCTCCAGGTGGCTGGTGGGGCGCTGTCCGCGCATGGCACGTCAATTGATGCGACGCGGCTATGTTCGACATTGCCGCCGCGTGCGTCGATTGTACCTTGCCTTACACAGGCGCCAACAAACCAGCAATCGCGCGCACCTTTGCCCTGATTGGTGCCTGGGAAATCAGGTCTGCCAGTAGACGCAGTCTTTCCGCAAATGACCGCCATACCGGCTCACATTGATCGAAGTAGGTAAGGCCGATCAGCCAGGCGCCCGGCTCGGCGGGGTCAGTCTGTCGTACGATGCGCTCATCATTTCTGGCGGCCGTTTCACTTGCCAGCAACAAGTCGGCAAGGATATCGATGACGCTGCCGCCAAAACGTGGCCCTGCAGCCAGCGAAGTCAGTAATATGGCTAGAAGGAAAAAAGGTGGATCTTCAGCATCGCATGCATTGTCCAAGTGCCAGGAGAAAAGACTGACTGCGGCTTCCTGGTACCTGGAGGGCAACGGGGCCAAGCTCTCCAACAGCAGCGCGATATTGATGTTTTCGCCCTCCAGCCTGTCGCAATTTAGCCGGTTGCCGCCGGCTGCTATCAGGGTTGCGCAACAAAATGCCCGCAGCAGATGACCTCGTTCATCAGCAGGGTTTGACCAGCGCGATAGTTGAAGGACCTCCTGCACGTGGAAGTCGAGCGGGGCTGGTACGGTATGGGTCTTCCTGATCTCCTTGAGTTTTTCAAGACACTCGTCAGCTTTCCATCCGTGATCGGCTACGGCGATTTTTCCGAGCAGCTCGTCATCGACCATGACTGACATCAGCCGAAGCAATGCACCAGCGTCCGGCGCCAGCACGTCAGGCAATGTAGGGATTTGGTGGGCGTGTTTCACGGCAGATTTTCTTTATGCAGCTTGGGCCGTGCAGTGCAAGTCCGGTGCAACTGCATCAATTCGGTCTCGACCCAAGTTCCGTGTCATGAAGCGATTGTCCTCCCGTTGGTCCGCCAAATCTTGCTTGCAGGCGAACGGTCGCTTTTGGCCATTGCCAAGGAGCTATCGTATCACTCTTGGTTGCCTGACTGTCCGTGTGAATGAGGAGGAAGATCATTGTGCGCGTGCGATGCCCAATGCCTTTTCCAGCACCACGTCGCGTCCAGCCAGATAGTCCTGCATGCTCGGCAGCACTTCCACTTCCGGCACTACCCCGCGCCCATTGGCATGCTGGCCGCTGACGGCCAGCTTGTACGTCACCAGCGGGATGGCTATCCGTAGATCGCTATTGGGCAGCACCAGCGTCACGTCATTGCCCGAATTATTCCCGTGATACGCACCACCTGACTCCTCGCCCACGAAGGTCGCGCGCTGTTTGTCATGCAGTTGGGTGATCAGTTCGGCGGTTGTCGAAAAAGACCTTCCGTTGATCAAGGCGATCACCTTGCCCCGAAAGGTTGGCAGGGACGGCTTTTGCATTCCCAGATTCGGATGCCCCTTCACAGCGAACAAACCATCCGGGCGCGCCGTCAGCATCGCTGCCGGAATCACGGCTGAGCCTTCAACATGTGCGGCAAAACTCAAGCGCTCGCGCTGGACCGTCAACGCTTCGTAGTACGGAAACGGCGCCTCAACCAGATACGAAAACACCAGCTTGCCGAGCCGGTCTTCGCCGCCGCCGTTGTCGCGCAAGTCAAGCAGCAGCGTCTGCGCGCCACTGGCTTCAATCTTTTCGAAGGCTTTTTTCAACATGGCCCCGCCTTCGTCATCTTCTTCCTCGTCCGTAAAGTTAAACACTTGCAGACGCGCGATCTTGCCCCCGTCAAGCAGCGACAGTTCCGTGAACTTGTGCGAATACTGGTCCTGCGGATAGCGGTTGACCGATGCCTGCCTGAGCGCGGCGAGCGTCTGGCCGGCCAGCGTGACGCTCTCGCGCTTTGGCGCGCGCAGGCCGAGGGTGAACTTGCCTTGCATGCCGAACTGGATGAACAGTTCTTCCTTGAACTTGCGCGCGACCCGCTGCGCGCGTCCGGTCGTGATCAAGCCGTCGCCCGGCGCTGCCGCGAGCAAGCGCTCGATGACGCTGCCGATAGCGACCCCGTTGATCGATACGATCTCGCGCCCGGCCAGCTTTCCCGCGCCATCGAAATCGCGCAGGATGTACAGCCGCCCGCGCAGCAGCTTGACGTCCAGCGGCAGCAGCAAGGCTTGTTCCATCTCGGCCTTCAAGGCCGGCGACAGCAGTACTGCCGTGTGGCCGCAGCGCAGCGCAGCCACGGCCGGGGCCAGGATGCGCGCGAACGCGATGGCTTCCATCGGCCGGTCCAGCTTGCGGGCGGCGGCGTCGAATACGCGGTCAAGGTCAGCCTTTGGGGTGTAGCGGTAGACGCCGCCGTGCGCCTCTTCCAGCGCGCCGCGCGCCAGTTGCAAGTCCGATTGCAGCTGGGCGGCGCTCAGTGGGGCGGCGAGCGCGCTAGCCGCCGCAGCGCCCATCAACAGGACGCCGGCAGCGAGGAGCAATAGCCGGCTAGTACGGCGGTGCAGTGCAGTCATAGGAAATCCATTTTTTGATTGGTGTCCTTTTCACAGCAAGGGCCATGCCATGCTGGCAAAACCGCAGGCCGCGGACTGGACTGTCGCAAAATTGCATCGTCGCTGGCACCGGCCGTACGAATTCGGACACCTTTGCCCGCATGCGGGAAACTTTCGCAACAGCAAGTTGTATAGGAGTTAGAATTGTTATGAGAGCGAAGCCGACCCCGCCCTGTACGGGCTGAAAAGTTATCAGGAGTATCATGCGTGCACCGATCCGACCTGGCCTGATGCCCGTTCCCGGCAAGCTCGCCACTGTGCGCTGCGCGCCAGGCATGGGCCGGAGGCGGCGTTGAACTGGCGCCGCCGCGCGATCGCGCCGGCGTGCCGCCTGTTTGCCGCCGTTGCCTTTGCCCTGGGCTGCGTGCTGCCCGCCCACGCCGGCCAAACGCTGCGCGTGCTGACCTGGCCGGGCTATGCCGACCCCGATCTGGTCAAGCGCTTCGAGCAGGAAAACGATGTCCGGGTGCAGGTGAGTTACGTCGGCTCCGACGAAGCCTTGCGCAAGCACTTGGCGTCCAACGGCAGCATTAATTACGACGTTTTTGCCGCCAACACGGCCGAGATGCAGTTTTACATCCAGCATGGCGTGGCGGTGCCGCTGCAGCTGTCGAACATCCCGAACCGGGCGCGCCAGCTGCCGCGCTTTCGCGACTTGCAGCGCGTGCCGGGCATCAGCCGCGCCGGCCAGGTGTTTGCCGTGGCCTACACCTATGCCGAGATGGGCCTGATTTACGACCGCAAGCAGTTCAGCGCGCCGCCGGTGTCGCTTTCGGCCATGTGGGACCCCAAGTACCAGGGAAAGGTGCTTGCCTTCGATACCAGCGGGCATAATTTTTCGATCGCCGCGCTGGTCATGCACGCCAATCCGTTTCACCTCGACGAAGCGCAGTTCCGCCAGAGCGTGGCCAAGCTGGTCGCGCTGCGCCGCAACGTGCTCACTTTTTATACCTTGCCCGAAGAATCGGTCGAACTGTTTCGCCGCCATTCAGTGGCGCTGATGTTCGCCAACTATGGCCGCCAGCAGGTCAAGCTGCTGCGCAACGCCGGGGTCGATGTCGGCTACGTGATCCCGCGCGAAGGGGCGCTGGCATGGCTCGATTGCTGGGCCGTGACGCGCGGCGCGGCCAACAAGGCGCTGGCGGAGCGCTGGATCAATTTCATGCTCGACAGTAAAGTGAGCGCCGAACTGACCCGGCGCCAGGGTTTGGCCAACACGCTGGCGGCGGGCGCGGCGACCAGGGATAACGACAAGCTGATCTGGCTCGAACCGGTCGAGGACGACCAGCGGCGCGCCGCCTACTGGGCGCGCATCCTGTCCGGCGACGTGCCGGAAAAGCTCTAGCCATGGGGCGCCGGTTCGGACCTGGCCTCGGGCACGGCATTGGCGTGCGGCTGGCGATCCTGCTGGCCACTTTCGGCATCGTCGCCATGGGCATGGTTGGCTACACCTCCTACGCCAGCAGCCGCGCCGCGCTGCTGGGCGCGACCCAGCGCGACCTGCTGACCGCCACCCAAGTGCTGGGCAAAAACTTCCAGGAACGGATCGAGGAAGTGGCGGCCCAGGCGCTGCTGCTGGCGCGCCTGACCCCGAGTTTGCAAGAAGGCGGCGTCATGGATGCCAACGACAGGACCCACCTGGCGCAAGCGTTCACGGCGCTGCTGGAAGTGCACCCGGATTACTTTCAGGCGCGCCTGATCAGCGCCGCCGGCCATGGCATCGAACTGGTGCGCGTAGACCGCGATGCCACGCTGCTGCTGCGCATCGACGGCTTGCACCTGCAGGAAAAAGCCCACTATCCGTATGTGTTCAATACGCTCAAGCTGGCGCGCGGGCAGGTGTACCTGTCCGACATCACGCTCAATCGCGAAACGGGCGCCCACGCGGGGCTGGACCAACCGACGCTGCGCGTGGCCACCCCCGTGGCCGGACCCGGTGGCGCCATCGTCGGGCTGATCGTCATCAACGTCGACCTCGACACCATGTTCGCGCGTCTGAAAAAAGACCTGCCCTCGTCGCACCAGCTTTACCTGAGCAACCACTGGGGCGACTATCTGATCCACCCCGACGCGGCGCTGACCTTCGGCTTTGACCGCGGGCGCCGCGAATTGATCCAGAATGCATTCGGCCCGGTGGCCGAGCTGATCGGGGGGCGCCGGGCCAGCGTGGTCACCACGCCCGACAGCGCCGACGGCCGGGTGGCCGCTTTCGCGCGCTTGCCGATGGGCGCGGCGGCGGACGCGCACTTTGTGGTGATCGGCCTGTCGCAGCCCTTGGAAATTGTCACGCGCCAAGCGCGCGAGCTGGGCTGGGATACGGTGCGCATGATTTTGCTGCTGAGCGTGGCGGCCGTGCTGCTGGCGGCGATTGTCTCGCGCGCCGTGACCGAGCCGCTGCGCCAGATGGCCCATGCGGTGCGGCGCTTTTCACAGGAGCGCGTGGTGAGCGAACTGCCGTCCGATCGCAACGACCAGATCGGCGTTCTGGCGCGCAGCTTGAACGACATGCAGCGCACCATTGTGGCCAATATCGGCGAGCTTGACGACAGCCGCCAGGCGCTGCGCCACCTGGCCCAGCATGACGGCTTGACCGGGCTGCCGAACCGCGCGCTGTTCGAAGACCGGTTGCGCCAGGCGATGGTGCTGGCGCGGCGCGGCAACGGCTGCATCGCGGTGCTGTTCGTCGACCTCGATGGCTTCAAGCAGGTCAACGACCGCTGCGGCCACCATACCGGCGACCTGCTGCTGGCCGAGGTGGCGCTGCGCATCCAAAGCTGCGTGCGCGCCGCCGATACGGCAGCGCGGATCGGCGGCGACGAGTTTGTGATCCTGCTCGGCGCCATCGAGCTTGAGCGCGATGCGCTGGCCGTGGCCGGGAAAGTACGCGCTGCGCTGGCGCAGCCGTTCGAACTGGACGCAAACACGCAGCAGATTTCGGCCAGTATCGGCGTGGCCCTGTTTCCGCGCCACGGCGACAGCGAGCACGCGCTGGCGCTGGCGGCCGACGCGGCCATGTACCGGGCCAAGGCGGCCGGGGGGAACCGGGTGCAGCTAAGCGCGGGATTCTAACGGCATGCCGTACAAGGTCGACGACAACCTGCTTGCGCGGGAGGAGGGTGTGCAAACGTTTTGCGCCCTTTTGACTACGCACGCATCGCGCCATTTCGCATCTCGACAACCCAAACCAACATCGTCCTCGCGTTCGCGAGGACGATGTAGTGCTGCAGCACCGTCGCCTCTTTTGCAACAGCCTCGTTCGCGGGGACGATGTAGTGCATGCGACAGCGGTCAGGCCTGCAGCCACGCGGCGAACGCGTCAACCAGCCCGGCGCCGGTGGCCCCGTCCACGCCCGGACCGGCCTTGATGCCCAGCCCTTCCGGATCGCTGGCCGGATTGGCGGCGCCTTCGCGCACGTCCACCGCAGTGCGCGTGAGCAGCGCCTTGATGTCGGCCGGCTTGAGCGCGGGATTTTTTTGCAGCAGCAGCGCGCACACGCCGGCAATTTGCGGCGCCGACGCCGAAGTGCCGCTAAAGACCGCCCAGCCGTCGCCCGGCGTGGTGCCGTCGTGCTGCGCATTGCCGGTGTCGATCTCGAAGCCGGCCGGCACCGGCAGCATGATGTAGTCGCCGTAAGGCAGCATGCCCACCAGGCCGCACACGTCAGGCACATGGCGGCCCGAATAGATCGTGCTGGTAAAGGCCGACGCATAGTCGGAGGCGCGCATGCTGCCGTCTTCGGCCACGTAGGTGCCGCCCACGCTCAGCACTTCGGGCATCGAGGCCGGAAAGGCGTAATGCCCGTTCCCGGCCGAGAACACCACCACGATGCCGGCCGCAATGGCCGCCTGAATTTCCGCTTCCAGCGGTTTGAGGCCGTTCGGCAGTTCGGTCAGTTCGCCGCGCCCGTTCGTTTCGCGCAGGTCGTAGCACATGCTCACGGTGATGATGTGCGGCTTGTGCTTGAGCGCTTCCTGGAAGCCTTCGAGGATGCTGGCGCCGCCGTAGGGATCGGCGTCGTCGCCCAGCTTGACGCCGATGAAGGTGACCTTGGGCGCGACGGCGAACACGTTGGCCGATTCGCCCGTGCCATGGCTGCCCGGATCGGTGCAGCGGTTGGTGGCCGATGGCGCCAGCACCACCGAAGATGTGAAGCTGTTACGCACGAAAAAAGGGTGCGAGTGGTCGAACCCGGTGTCGATCATGGCCACGCGGATGCCTTCGCCGTGGTGCCGTTCGCGGTGAATCGGCGGCACGTTCAGCTTGGCCGGGACGTCGGTCAGCACGTCGAGGTGAAAATAATTGACGTGCGGCGCACGGGCGCCGATGACCGGGTCGGACAGGTAGATGTGCGGCCACTGGATGTAGGCGTCGTCGATCAGGTCGGCCAGTTCGGGGTCCGGATTCCACGGCGCGCCGTCGGGCGGATAGTACACGCAGGGGCTCGAGTAGCACAGCGACTGGTCGAGCGCGAACGTGGTCAGCGCGGTGCCGAACACGCGTTCGAACTGGGCGGCGGTGCCGCGCACCGAGACCGTCATGCGGCCCCTGCCCGAGACAACGAAGCCGTGCCGGCGCAGCGCCTCGATCGCCGTTTCCATCTCGCCCGCCGCAGGTTCGAAGCTGCCGATGCTCGCCGACGACAAGCGCGCCTGGACCTTGGTCGGGCCGACGTTGGAGCGGCCCTTGAAGGTGACGGCGATGCGCAAGATGGCGTCGGCGGGGGCCGGCGTATGCTGGGAAGGGTGGCGGTGGCTAAGTTTAAATGGCTGCATGGTGGACCCTGGGTGTGTGGCGCAGCGCGCTGTGGCGCGGTGCGATCGTGATAAGGCTGATGGCGTCGGCAAGGCTGGCGGGCAGCGGCAGCGTCAGGTTCGGCGCCGGCGCAGCGGGGCCGAACAACTGTGCGAAGCGTTCTTCGGTCAGCTCGGCCGACACCGTGGCCCGGCCCGCGCCGGTGACGGCAAAGCCGAGCTGCTCGAGCGCGGCGCGCACGAGCGGATCGAGCGCAATGTCGGTGCTGGGGCGGCGCAGCAGGAGCTGGAGCTTGATCATGGCGTTGTTGGGCAGGCTGGACAGGATGATGATACGGCTTTGTGCCCGTTTGCGCCAAGCAAGGTCAATTGTGCGTCACGGGCCGTGTCCGTTTTTGCAGGGCGATTGCCCGATAGCGAACACATTGCCAGGCAGGTGCAGGCCGATTGCGCCTGGCAACGGCGCTGGCACAGGAGTTGCTGAACAGGCAGCAAGCACAGCGCGAATCCTTCGCCCCCGTGCACTTTGCTGGAGCTGACATGAACCGTTTGATGAAAACCTTATTTGCCGCCGTCCTTGCCACCCTCGCCATCATGGCCAGCCTGGCTGCACCCGCGCACGCGCAGCAGGGCCGCGGTCCGGCCACGCCCGAAGAGCAGGAACGCGTGGTCCAGCTCGCCGCCGCCGCCGACAAGGACCCGCTGGGGACGATGGCGTCGGCAGACGGGCGCTGGTTTGAAAAATGGGCCGACGAAGTACCTGACTATATGTTTGGTCCCGATAACGGCGTGTTCTGGGTCATGACCAAAGCCGCCAAGGGCGAGCTCAAGCGCGTGGTGCGCTTCCAGCATACCGTCAGCACCGCCGCCTTCCAGATCAGGCACCACATGCTTGACCCAAAAAAGGACCCGGCCCAGATGGAAGCGAAGACCTTGGCCGGGGTCGAAGGATTGCTGCGCGCCTATGCAAGCCTGCTGGCCAAGAATCCGGACAACCGCTCAGCCAAGCTCGACGAAGCGATTGCCATCCGCGACAAGGGCGGCCTGGCGGCCTTTGTCAAGGCCCTGCCACCGATGCCGGAGCGGTGATGCGCACCGCCTCACTACTGATCGTTACGCTGGGATGGCTATGCCTGCAGGCGAACCCTGCGTGCGGCGCGCCGCTGGCGCCTGGCGACACCGCGCGCCTGGTCACCGAGATCGCCGAGCATTCCGAAGCCATGCAAAACCTGGAACAATTGTGCGACGACATAGGCCCGCGCCTGACCGGCTCCCTGCAATTGCGTACCGCGCAAAGCTGGGCGATAAAAAAATTGACGGCCTACGGCGCCGTCAATGTGCATGAGGAAGCGTACGAGCTCGGCCGGCCATGGCAGCGCGGCGTGGCCCGGGCCCGTTTGCTCAATGCCAACGGGCAGCACCTGAACATCGTGCAAAAGGCCTGGACTGCGGGCACCGGCGGACCCGTGCAAGGGGAGCTCGCCGTGCTGGACGTCAAGACGCTGGACGAATTCAAGCTGGCCGCGCCTGGGCTGAAAGGGAAAATCGTGCTGTTCCTGTCCGGGCCGAAGGCAAGCGAGGCCGAGGGCAAGGACCCGGCCCGGTTTCAAACCTAGGTCAATCAAGTGATCGCCAATGCACGCATGGCAGCGGTGTTGCTGGTGTCCGGCAAGGAGGACGGCGTGCTGGAGATGTGGGGCGGGGCGCAGTCGCGCTTCGCTACCCATGCGGGCATCATCACGAAGGAGGGCGCCAGCCTGCTCAAGCGCTTGCTCGCCAGAGGCGTGGTGCCACGGCTGGAAGTTGAGCTTGGCGGCGGCTTCGGCAAGGCGCCGGTGCAGGCCTACAACGTGGTGGCCGACTTTATTGGCAGCAGCTTGCCCGAGGAGATGGTGATCATTGGTGCGCACCAGGACTCGTGGGATCTGGGCACTGGCGCCACCGACAACGGCACCGGGACCGTGGTGGCGATCGAGGTGCTGCGCGCCATGCGGGCCGCCGGGTTGCAGCCAAAGCGGACACTGCGCATTGTCTTGTTTTCCGGCGAGGAGCAAGGGCTGTTGGGCAGCAAGTCCTACGTGCTCCGGCATCGCGCCGAGCTGGCCCGGATCCAGGCAATTTTTGTGCAGGATGCGGGCGCCGGGCGCATCATGGGGTTTCCCGACATGAAGGTCGACGCGTGGCATGCGGGGCTCACTGCGGCGCTGGAACCTGCGCAAGTGCTGGGTGCGCTCGATGTGCCGTACGGCCTGAGCCGTGGTTCCGATCACGACACATTTTTCGAACGGGGCATTCCCGCTTTTTCGCCGATCCAGGACCCGCTCGACTACCGCAGCCATACCCAGCACAGCGAGCTCGACAACGTCGATCACGTTGCCAAAGCCGACTTGAACCATAGCGCCCAAGTCATGGCGCTCGCGGCCTAGGGCTTGCTCAACGGCGAACGCCTGCCCCACCAGCCGGCCACACTTCCCGCCAAGCCATAAGGTTCCCCCATCCACCCTGGAGTCAGGCGCCGCCGGCGTAGCCGTTTTGGCGCCAGGCTTCGAAGACGACGACGGCGACGGTGTTCGATAAGTTCAGGCTGCGGTTGTCCGGGCGCATCGGCAGGCGGATGCGCTGGGCCGGCGCGAACGATTCGCGCAGCGCCGGCGCCAGGCCGCGCGTCTCGGCGCCGAACACGAATACGTCGCCCGGCAAGAAGGTGGCGGTGGCGAACGGCGTTGAGCCGTGCGTGGTCAGGGCGAACATGCGCGCGGGCTCGGGCTTGCAGTCAAGCAGGTAGGCGTCCCAGTTCTTGTGCACTTTCATCGTCGCGTAGTCGTGATAGTCCAGCCCGGCACGCTTCATCTTGGCGTCGTCCAGCGGAAAGCCGAGCGGCTCGATCAAGTGCAGCTGGGCGCCGGTGTTGGCGCACAAGCGAATGATGTTGCCGGTGTTGGGCGGGATTTCAGGTTCTACCAAAACAACATGGAACAAAATGCTTCTCCTATTAGTGGGGCGGGGTGCGCGCGAACACGAAGTTGCTCACGCGCGCGGCGCCAAATCGTTTGAATACGGCCGCCAGTTCGTGCAGCGTGGCGCCGCTGGTCATCACGTCGTCGACTACGCCGATGTGCTGGCCACGCACCAATTCGAGCGCATCGGGCGCCACGATGAAGGCGCCGCGCATGTTCTTTTTGCGCTCGGCCGGCGCCACGCCCGACTGCGCCGCCGTCTCGCGCGCGCGCACGGCCAGCGCCGGGCGCAGGGCAATGCCCAGCGCTGTCGACAGCGGCCGCGCAATTTCCAGCGCCTGGTTAAAACCCCGCTCGGCCAGACGGTGCGGCCCCAGCGGCACCGGGCACAGCAGCGTGGGCAGCTCGAAGCGCTCGCGCGCCATCACGGCGTCGCGCAACGCCAGTCCGAACCAGGGCGCCAGTGCCAGCGTGCCGCCAAACTTGAGCTGCAGCACCAGTTGATCCAGCGGCGCGCTGTAGTCGGCCGCGACGATGGTGGCGTCAAAGGCGGGCGGATGCGACTGGCAGGCACCGCACGGCCAATCCACGTCGAGCGCGCTCACCGGATTGGCGCAGCGCCGGCAACGGGGCGGGCACGGCCCCAGGAACTGTTCCTGGCACGGCGGGCAGACGGACGCAGCGCAGCGCGCCCCGCACAGGGCGCAGGACGAGGGCAGCAGCGATCGGCCCAGTTGCCGCGCCAGCCCCAGCGGCCAGCGCCCGGGCCACGGCAGCAGGCGGTGGCGCATCGGCTCGACTTTCAACAAACAGGTACACTGGCGCCATTATCGCATTTCGGCGCCGTCCACCCGCTTTCGCCCATGTCCTCTCCTGCATCTCCATCAACATTGAGCGCGCCTATCGAGCAGGCGCGCGTGCGCGCTTTGTTTGCCGATCCGCAGCGCATTGCGCCGTCCGACTTCCTGCGCCGCGAAATTGCGGCCCGCATGCATGACCGGCTCGGTCTGGTCAAGCTGGCCCCGGGCCGGGTGGTCGACGCCGGCTGCGGCGCGGGAGCCGACCTGGCGCTGTTGCAGAAAGCCTATCCGGCTGCCCAGGTCATCGGCATCGATGCCGCGCCCGCCATGGCCGCCGTTGCCGACGCAGCGGCTGCGGCGGCGCCGTCCCGACGCCTGCTCAGCCGTTTGCTGTCGGGCAAGGCCGGGATTGACTTGTTGTGTGGCGATTTCGGTAATTGTCCGTTCCCGCCGAACTCTGTCGACCTGGTGTGGTCGAATTTGGCACTGCACTGGCATCCCCAGCCCGACCGCGTCTTTGCGGAGTGGAGAAGGGTGCTGCGCGTCGAAGGGTTGTTAATGTTTTCCAATTTTGGCCCCGACACCTTTCGGGAGTTGCGCAGCGCCTTTTCCACGCTCGATGCGGCGCAGGCTTCGGCGCCTGTATCGGAGCATGTTTTGCCTTTCGTCGATATGCACGATTTTGGCGACCAGTTGGTCGACGCCGGTTTTTCCACGCCCGTCATGGATATGGAGGTCATTACCGTCACCTACGATACGGTACAAGCCATGCTGGCCGATGTGCGCGCGCTGGGCGGCAATCCGCTTGCCACGCGCCGCCGCGGTCTGACTGGTCGCGTTGCCTGGGGCCGCTTCCTGCAGGCGCTCGAGGCGCAGCGCCGTCCGGACGGCAAGCTGGGCTTGAGCTTCGAAGTCATTTACGGCCATGCTTTTCGTCCGGCGCCGCGCGTCACGGCCGCTGGCGAGGCCATCGTGCGCTTCACGCCGCGGGCACCGTAACAGCATTGGCGCGGCCGGCATTGTTGCGGGAGCGGCCAACGGTGCAAGAGCGGCAAAGCGTGCCAAAGCGTGCCAAACCGCGGCAAAGCGGCCAACGCTGGCAAGACAGCGGCAAGGCAGCTGCAAAACAACGGCAAGACAGTGGCCAGCGCCGGTGTCGTTTCCGCGGCACGACGTTGGGCCGCCGTGTGCAATTACAAGGTCTACGCCCATAGTTTGCCGCATTTGTCCTTGATGCATACGGTGTTCCTTGAGTATAATTAAAGACTAATTTTGTCGACTGCGAACGTGCCGCCTGAAATTCAGGCGATCAATACGGGCTTTTAGCGGTTGTCAGCAACAGCGTTCACAGTGTGCGTATTCACCTATGTGCGATGGTTTGGTTCCAGCTGGATTTTTCGCGCAGCGCGCGTCAAGCCGGCTCAGGAGCCTTTTGTGCGATGGTTTCGGAGCATTGGCGGTCAGTAAGTTCGCCGGCGTTTAAAAAGAATGATTATTTTTGGGTGGTTGGGGAAAACATGACATATGCAAAGCGACTTCACGCCTTGATGTTCGGCCTGCTGGTTTCAGCCGGCAGCTGGGCACAAACCGCACAGCCTGTTCAAGAAGTTGGCGTTCAGGGCCGTCCGGTGGAGATGCAGTTGAACCTGCAACGATCGGTGACCGACATCGCCACCGAGATCAATAATCTGCACACCTGGATGATGGTCGTCTGCATGGTGATCTTCGTCGCCGTGTTCGGCGTCATGTTCTACTCGATTTTCAAGCACCGCCGTTCGCTGGGCCACAAGCCGGCAACCTTTCATGAGTCGACCGCCGTTGAAATCGCCTGGACCATCGTGCCGTTCCTGATCGTGATCGGCATGGCGCTGCCAGCGACCAAGACCGTGGTTGCGATGAAGGACACGTCCAACGCCGACATCACCATCAAGGCCACCGGCATGCAGTGGAAGTGGGGCTACGATTACCTGAACGGCGAAGGCGCCGGCATCAGCTTCCTGTCGAGCCTGTCGACCCCGCGCGAGCAGGTCGGTTCCCCCGGCAACCAGTTCACCGGCAAGCGCGGCATCAACTACCTGATGGAAGTCGACAATGAAGTGGTCGTGCCAGTCAACAAGAAGATCCGCATGGTGCTCACCGCCAACGACGTGATTCACGCCTGGATGATTCCCGCCTTTGGCGTCAAGCAAGATGCCATCCCCGGTTTCGTGCGCGATACCTGGTTCAAGGCCAAGGAAATTGGTACCTACCGCGGCCAATGCGCCGAGCTGTGCGGTAAAGAGCATGCCTTCATGCCGATCGTGGTGCGCGTCGTCAGCGCCGGCGACTACGCCGCGTGGGTCTCGGGCAAGCAAAAAGAAATGGCGGCCTTGGCCGACGATCCAGCCAAGGTCTGGACCATCGACGAATTGAAAACCAAGGGCGAAAAAGTCTACGCCACCAACTGCGTCGCTTGCCATCAAGCAACCGGCAAGGGCGTACCGGGTGCGTTTGCACCACTCGATGGCTCGGAAGTGGTGAATGGCCCGAAAGCGGAACAGATCAATGTGTTGTTGAATGGCAAAAAGAGCGGTAAATACCCTTCGGAAATGCCAGCATGGAAACAGCTGTCGGATTCCGACATTGCCGCAGTCATCACCTATACCCGCAACAGCTGGTCGAACAAGGCTGCAGAAAATATCGTTCAACCAGCCGACGTTCTGGCTGCACGTACCAAGTAATCGGGAGTTAAGACAATGAGCACAACTACACTAGATCACGCACACGACCACGCGCACGACCATCCTCACGGCATGGCGCGCTGGCTGTTCGCCACCAACCACAAGGACATCGGTACCCTGTACCTGTGGTTCTCCCTGATCATGCTGTTGTCCGGCGGCGTGCTGGCCTTGATGATCCGTACCGAACTGTTCCAGCCTGGCCTGCAATTTTTCCAGCCTGAGTTCTTCAACCAGCTGACCACGATGCACGGCCTGGTCATGGTCTTCGGCGCCATCATGCCGGCCTTCGTTGGCTTTGCCAACTGGATGATCCCGCTGCAGGTCGGCTGCGCCGACATGGCGTTCGCCCGCATGAACAACTTCTCGTTCTGGCTGCTGCCGCCCGCGGCGCTGCTGCTGGCCAGCTCGTTCTTCGTGCCGGGCGGCGCCACCGCTGCCGGCTGGACGCTGTACGCGCCGCTGTCGACCCAGATGGGCATTGGCATGGACATGGGTATTTTCGCGATGCACCTGATGGGCGCCTCGTCGATCATGGGTTCGATCAACATCATCGTCACCATCCTGAACATGCGTGCTCCCGGCATGACCCTGATGAAAATGCCGATGTTTTGCTGGACCTGGCTGATCACCGCCTTCCTCCTGATCGCCGTGATGCCGGTTCTGGCAGGCGCGATCACGATGACTCTGACCGACCGTCACTTCGGCACCTCGTTCTTTAACGCTGCCGGCGGCGGCGACCCGGTCATGTACCAGCACATCTTCTGGTTCTTCGGCCACCCCGAGGTGTACATCATGATTTTGCCGGCATTCGGTATCGTCTCGCAGATCCTGCCAGCGTTCGCACGCAAGCCGCTGTTCGGCTACGCATCGATGGTCTACGCCACGGCGTCGATCGCGGTGCTCTCGTTCATCGTCTGGGCCCACCACATGTTTACCACCGGCATGCCGGTGACCAGCCAGCTGTTCTTCATGTATGCCACGATGCTGATCGCCGTGCCTACCGGCGTCAAAGTGTTCAACTGGATCGCCACGATGTGGAAGGGTTCGATGACCTTCGAGACCCCGATGCTGTTTGCCGTCGGCTTCATCTTCGTGTTCACGATGGGCGGCTTTACCGGCGTGATCCTGGCGGTGACCCCGATCGACATCCAGTTGCAAGACACCTACTACGTGGTGGCCCACTTTCACTACGTGCTGGTTGCCGGTTCCCTGTTCGCCCTATTTGCCGGTTTCTACTACTGGTCGCCAAAGTGGACTGGCCACATGTACGCCGAAACGCGCGGCAAGATCCACTTCTGGGCGTCGCTGATCACGTTCAACGTGACGTTCTTCCCGATGCACTTTTTGGGGCTGGCGGGCATGCCGCGCCGGTATGCCGATTACCCGGCGCAGTTCACCGACTTCAATGCGATTGCCTCGATCGGCGCGTTTGGTTTCGGCCTGTCGCAAGTGTACTTCCTGTTTTTCGTGATTCTGCCAACCATCCGTGGCGGCGCGAAAGCGGCCGACAAGCCATGGGATGGCGCCGAAGGCCTGGAGTGGACCGTCCCTAGTCCTGCTCCGTTCCACACGTTCGAAACGCCACCGACGGTCAAGTAATGCCGTCATCCGGGCAGCTGTTGCTGCCCGGATGAAATGAAACTTGCAGGTTGAATATGTCTGATCCAAAGAAACCGAATAACGCGAAGACCGGCCTGATTCTTGGCGGCGTGGCCTTGTTTTTTTTCGCCATCGTCTTCATCAAGCGAATTTGGCTCTAAATGGCAACTGAGCAAACCGAACGCCTGGCCCGGAACCGCAAGATGCTGGTCAAGCTGATCGTCATCGCCGTGGGGATGCTCGGTTTTGGCTACGCGCTGGTGCCGGTTTACCGGCAGATGTGCGAAGTGCTCGGGATTAACAACCTGAGCCGGCAAGAAGGTAATTTCGTCGAGTACGACAAGAATAGCCAGGTCGACAAGACGCGTACCATTACCGTCGAACTCGACGGCAATGCGCAAGGGCCGTGGCGCTTTCGCCCGACCACCCGCAGCATCAAGGTGCACCCGGGGGAACTGGCCACGGTGATGTATGAAGTGGTCAACACCCAGGCGCGCACGGTACAGGCGCAGGCAATTCCCAGTTATGCACCGCAGTCGGCCACGCCGCACTTCAAGAAGGTCGAATGCTTTTGTTTCAAGCAGCAGACCCTGAAGGCGAACGAGGCCAGGCAGATGCCGGTCGTGTTTTTCATCGATCCCAAGCTGCCGCGCGAGATTTCGACGATCACGCTGTCGTACACGTTTTTTGAAATAGCCGGCGCTCAGGCCGCCGCGCCGCAGGCGGCAGCGACGAAGGTGAAGTAATGAATGACGTAAAAAACAAGGGCGACAAACCCACCGGACGCAAAGCGTCGTTCGGGGCCACGATGAAGGCGGTGTTCTGGTCGTTTTTCGGAATCCGCAAGCGCAGCGACTACGAAAGCGATTCAGCGAACCTGAATCCCATTCATGTGGTTATTGCCGCCCTGATTGGCGTGGCGCTGTTTATCGGCGTTATCATCATGCTGGTGCGCGTTGCCGTAGCAAAGTAATAGATCACGTAAAATGAGCAGCACGAAATTCACCGCATAAAAGTTTTGATTTAGGAGATGAAGATGAGTTCACCACACGCCGCCGCGCCGTATTATTTCGTGCCGGGTCCGTCCAAATGGCCACTGTTTGCCGGCATGTCGCTGCTGGTGACGATGATCGGCGCTTCCGGCTGGGTCAACGGCGCCTCGTGGGGCCCGATCCTGAACATCGGCGGCATCCTGTCGATGCTGCTGGTGCTGTATTTCTGGTTCGGCGACGCCATCGGCGAATCGGAATCGGGCCAGTACAACAGCCGCATCGATCTGTCGTTCCGCTGGTCGATGAGCTGGTTCATTTTTTCGGAAGTGATGTTTTTCGGTGCCTTCTTCGGTGCCTTGTTTTACGCCCGCACGATTTCACTGCCTTGGCTGGGCGACCTGGACCACAAATTCATCTGGCCAGACTTTGCCGCGCAGTGGGGCGACAGCCCGGCCGGCACGATCGAGCCGTTTGCGAAGATGGGTCCGTTCCCAATTCCAACGATCAACACGGCATTGTTGCTGCTGTCGGGCGTGACGCTGACCATTTCCCACCATGCACTGCGTGCCGGCCATCGCGCCAAGACCGCGGTATGGCTGGCGGCGACCATTTTGCTGGGCGCAACCTTTATGGGCTTCCAGGTGTATGAGTACATGCACGCTTACAGCGAACTGAACTTGAAGCTGACGTCGGGCATCTATGGTTCGACCTTCTTCATGCTGACCGGGTTCCACGGCTTTCACGTGACGATGGGTGCGATCATGCTGTCGGTGATCCTGTATCGCGTCTTGAAGGGCCACTTTACCGCGGACAATCACTTCGGTTTTGAAGGCGCTGCGTGGTACTGGCACTTTGTCGACGTTGTCTGGCTTGGTTTGTACGTCGTCATCTACTGGCTGTAATACGAGGGGGCTGATCCCTCAAGCAAAAAAACCGGGGACAGACCATCAAGCGGTGGGCCTGTCCCCGGTTTTTTGCCAGAAAGCTTTGCAGTCGGTCAGCCGCAGTCCAACGTTGAGCCGCGGCAGGCGGTCAGCTGCAGTTCATCAACTGATGCCGGTCGGCTGGATCCAGCCCATGTAATGGGCGCCCAGCAACAACAGAAACAGCGTCACTGACAAGCCCACGCGCAGCGCCAGCGCATGTACGGTACGATTGCTCTTGCCTTTGTCGCGCATCAGGAAAAACAGGGCCGAGCCCAGGCTGCCCAGGATCATGATGAAGGCGATGGCGACGAGGATTTTCATAGGCTTTCGATGTACTTAAACAATGCTCCGTTAAACAAGGCTTCATTGTAATGCTTAAGCGCTTCCGTTTCCGTGCTATCCCTTTCTTTGCCACCGTGCTGCTGGTGGCGCTCGGCGTCTCGCTGGGGCAGTGGCAAGACCGGCGCGCCGCGCAAAAAATCGCCTTGCAGGCCACGCTCGCCGAGCGCGCCGTCCAGGCGCCGCTGGTGCTCGGTCCGAAGCTGCTTGGCAAGGAAGACGTCGCGTTCCGGCCGGTGTCGGTGGCCGGCGAATTCGTCACCGGGTGGCCGCTGTTTCTCGACAACCGGCCCCAGCAAGGCAAGGTGGGTTTTTACCTGCTGATGCCATTCAAGATTGCCGGATCGAACACCCATGTGCTGGTGGCGCGCGGCTGGTTGCCGCGCTACAACGGCGAACACGATCGCCTGCCTGAATTTTCCACCCCGCCCGGCACGGTGATCGTAACCGGCGTTGCCAAGGCGGGTATGGGCAAGGTGATGCAGCTGGGCGACCCGGCCATGGTCAAGCCCGGCGCGATTTTACAAAACCTCACACCCGACCAGTTCGCCGACGCCAGCAAGCTGGCCGTGCAGCCATTTTTTATCGAGCAGACCGGGCCGCCCGAAGCGGGCGACAACCTGGTGCGCGACTGGCCGGCGCCCGCGCTGGGCGTCGAAAAGCACCAGGGTTATGCATTTCAGTGGTACGCGCTGGCAGGGATGGCGCTCTTATTTTTCGTAGTGACAGGATTTCGACGTGGAACAAAATAAACCGAATCAAACCAGCGGACGCTGGAAGCTGCTGGCCGTACTGGCCGTGTGCGCTTCGCCGTTGATCTTTTCCTACCTCACGTATTACGTCATCAAGCCGAGCGGGCGCACCAATTACGGCACGCTGATCGATCCGCGCGCCCATCCGTTTCCCGCGCTGGGCACCACTGGCCTGGACGGCAAGCCGCTCGCGCTTGACGCCTACAAGGGCAAGTGGATCATGCTGCAGGTCGAGCCGGGCGACTGCCCGCAAGCATGCAAAGACCAGCTGGTCAAGGTGCGCCAGTTGCGCTTGATGCAGGGCAAGGGCATGGAACGCATCGAGCGCGTCTGGCTCATTACCGACAATGCGCCGCTCGACATCGAGCTGATGAAAGTCATCGACGGCGTGCGCATGCTGCGCGTAAAGCCCGATGCGGTCAAGGCGTGGCTACCGGTGGAGCCGGGCGGCGACGTGACCGACCACTTATACCTGATCGACCCGCTGGGCAACCTGATGATGCGCTTTCCCAAGGATGCCGAGCCGAACAAGGTGACCAAGGATATCGGCAAGCTGCTCAAAGCGTCCGCGATCGGCTGATCATGCAGTCGTCAACCCTGGTGCAGTTGGCCCTGTCGGGCTTGCTGGCGGCAACCTTGCCGCTGGCCATGGTGTGGATGTCGTCCGATCCGCACAAATACCGCAAGCTGGTGTGGCTGACCGCCTTTCTCACCTTTGACCTGATCGTGTTCGGCGCGTTCACGCGCCTGACCGATTCCGGGCTTGGCTGCCCGGATTGGCCGGGATGTTATGGCGCGGCCAATCCGTTTATTGCGCATGAGCAGATTAGCGCCGCGCAAGCCTTATTGCCGACCGGGCCGGTAACGGTGGTGAAAGCGTGGATCGAGATGATTCACCGCTACCTGGCGATGGGCGTGGGGTTCTTGTGCATGGCCTTGATGGGAACTGCCTGGCTGCAGTGGCGCCGTTCGAACAGCGTGCAGTTCAGGCCGCTCTTGCCGACGGCGGTGTTTGTCGCCGTCTGCGTGCAGGGAGCGTTCGGGGCGCTGACCGTGACCATGAAACTGCAGCCGGTCATTGTAACGATGCATTTGTTGCTGGCGATGGGCTTGCTGTTCATGCTTTGCTGGCTGGGGGCGCGCCAGGATGCTGCCGTTGGTGGCCGGCCAGAGATGGCGCAATGCGCTGCGCTTTTGCGCCCTACGGTATCGACGGTATCGCTGCGCGTCTTGGCGCTTGTTTCGGCGCTGGTGCTGGGCGTGCAGATTGCATTGGGGGGCTGGGTCAGTACCAATTACGCGACGCTCGCTTGCGCGGATTTCCCGCTGTGCGCGGGGCAGGTTTTCCCGGACATGGATTTCGGCCATGGTTTTACGCTGTGGCGCGAACTGGGTAAGACGGCGGCGGGGCATTACCTGCCGTTCTCGGCCCTCACGGCCATTCATTGGGTGCATCGCCATTTTGCGTATGTCGCAGCCGCAATCCTTGGCTTTACCGCCTGGCGCGCGATGGCAATGCCGGACCTGCGCGGCACGGCGCGCAAGATTGCCATCGTGCTCGCGCTGCAGCTGGCGGCGGGCATTGCAACCGTGTATTTCGCCTTCCCGCTTGCCATCGCCGTATTGCATAACGCGGGGGCCGCCCTGCTAGTGGCGCTGGTCGCCATGTTAAACTACCAGATCAAGCACCGATTCAGCGCAGCAGCGCATGCAAGACCACCTACATGACAACCCAGACCGCTACACAAAAATCGAGCAGCCGCATCGCCCAATACTGGGCCCTGACCAAGCCGCGCGTCACGCAACTGGCGGTGTTTTGCGCCGTCATCGGCATGTTCCTGGCAACGCCGGGGCTGCCCGACATGCACAAGGTGTTCTTCGGCACCGTTGGCATCTGGCTGCTGGCCGGCGCCGCCTTTGCCGTCAACTGCATTCTCGAGAGCGAAATCGATGCGCGCATGGCGCGCACCGCGCGCCGCGCCACCGCCAGCGGCGAACTGACCAAGACCCAGACCATTGCCTTTTCGTCCGTCATTGGCGGGGCCGGCATGTGGGTGCTGTACGCGCTGGTCAATCCCTTGACCATGTGGCTCACGCTGGTAACTTTCGTCGGCTACGCCGTCATCTACACCCTGATTCTGAAACCGGCCACGCCGCAAAACATCGTCATCGGCGGCCTGTCGGGCGCGATGCCGCCGGCGCTGGGCTGGGCCGCGATCGCCGACGCGGTGCCGATGCAGGCGTGGCTCCTGGTCCTGATCATTTTCGTCTGGACCCCGCCGCACTTCTGGGCACTGGCCATGTACCGGCGCGACGACTATGCGCGCTCCGGGCTGCCGATGCTGCCGGTCACCCACGGCATGAACTTCACCGGCTTTCACGTGTGGCTGTACTCCATCGTGCTCGCCGCCACCACCTTGCTGCCGTTCGTGGTGCGCATGAGCGGCCTGATTTACCTCACGGCCGCCGTCGCGCTCAATGCGGTCTTTTTGTGGCACGGCTGGCAGGTCTACAAGCACTATTCCGACCAGGTGGCGCGCAAGGCCTTTACCTGGTCGATCATCTACCTGTCGCTGCTGTTTGCCGCGCTGCTGGTCGACCATTACTTCCCATTCTAAGATGAAAAATCTGTTTGCCCTGTGCGCCGTGGCGCTGACCTTGACGCTGGCGGCCTGCGCCAAGCCGGCCGCGCCGCCCGTCTTCAACAACGTCGACATCACCGGCGCCGAGTATGCGCGCGACTTTGCGCTGACCGACCATACGGGCAAACAGCGCACGCTGGCCGACTTCAAGGGCAAGGTGGTGTTTCTGTTCTTTGGCTACACCCAGTGCCCCGACGTGTGCCCGACCACGATGGCTGAAATGGCGGAGGTGCGCAAGCAGCTCGGTCCGGATGCGGCCAAGGTGCAGGTGCTGTTCGTGACGGTTGATCCGGAGCGCGACACGCAAGAGCTGCTGGCGCAGTACGTGCCCGCTTTTGACACCAGCTTTATCGGCCTGTACGGCGACGCGGCCGCGACCGCCAAAGTGGCCAAGGAATTCAAGGTGTTTTACGCCAAGTCACCCGGCGCCACGCCCGGCGCCTACTCGATGGACCATACTGCGGGCAGCTACGTGTTCGACCAGCAGGGCAAGATCCGCCTGTTCGTCCGCCACGGCAAGGGCGCCACGCCGATTGCACAAGACATCAAGCTGTTGCTGCACTAGGTTCATACACTAGGTCATACACTAAGCAAACATCTTCGGCAGACCACCATGGAACGACGCATCGGCAAGAACCTCGCCTCGATCGGCGCCGTCGCCTTCCTGGTGATCGGCTGCCTGTACGTGCTGCGCCCCTTCCTGGCCGCGATCCTGTTCGCCGCCGCCGTCGTCATTTCTTCCTGGCCGATGTACCTGTTCCTGCTGGGGCGGATGAACGGTCGCCGCTCGCTCGCCGCGCTCACGCTGACGTTGACGCTCACGCTGCTGGTGATCGTGCCCATCGGCCTGGTGGCCTACAACCTGGCCGACGACGTGGGCCGCCTGTATGACCAGATCAAGCTGGCCGTGGAAACGGGCCACGTGGAGCCGCCCGGCTGGATCCGGCGCGTGCCCCTGGTGGGCGACTGGCTCCATGGATATGTGCGCACGCTGGTGTCAAGCCGCGAACAGATGATGGAAGTGGCCAAGCAGATGCTCGAGCCGGCGCGCCACTATTTACTGGGCGGAGGCATTGTGCTGGGCGCCGGCGTGGCGCAAATGAGCCTGGCCGCCTTTGTCGCTTTTTTCCTGTACCGCGACGGTCAGGCGCTGCTGCGCGCCACGCGCGTGGCGATGGAGCGCATCATCGGCGAGAGCGCGCCGCGCATCGCCAGCACCGTCAGCCAGACCGTGCGCGGGGTGATGTACGGTTTACTGGGCACGGCGCTGGCGCAGGCGCTGGTGGCCGCGCTCGGCTTTGCGATCGCCGGTGTGCCGGGCGTGCTGCTGCTGGGCTTTGCGACCTTTGTCATGTCGCTGGTGCCGGTCGGCCCGCCCATCATCTGGGGCGGCGCGGCGATCTGGCTCTTTAGCGAGGGCAAGACGGGGTGGGGCGTGTTCATGCTGGTGTGGGGACTGATTTTGATCAGCGGCGTCGACAACGTGGTCAAGCCGATGCTCATCAGCCGGGGCAGCGACATGCCGTTCCTGCTGGTGCTGTTAGGTGTGCTGGGCGGGGTAATGGCGTTCGGGTTCGTGGGCCTGTTTATCGGCCCCGTGCTGCTGGCCGTGGGGTACTCGCTGCTGCGCGAGTGGACCGGGGCGCAGCCGGCGGCGGTGATGAAGACCTAGTTGGGGTCCCGGACAATTGTCGCGGGAGGGCTCAGCGCTCGCGATACAGCTCGCCCGCCCACAGTTTTTCGATGACGGCGGTGGGCAAGCGTTCCCGGTCTTCGGAACCGACGACGCAATCTTCCTCGGTGCCGGACAAATCGATCAGCTCGGCCGGTATGGCCCGTGTTGATGCGATGCAGTAAAAGGCCCGCACCGTAGGCCGGGTATAACTTTGTTTGTTTTGTTCAACGACGACGGCAAGTTTTTCCGATTTGAGACGCACCAGCGATCCGGTAGGATAGATACCCACCACTTCGATGAACGCGGACAGCACGGTCGGATCGAAGTGCCCTTTCCAGGAAATCATCTTGGACAGGGCGTCCGCCGGATCCCAGCCCCGCTTGTAGGGCCGATCGGACGTAATGGCGTCGTACACGTCGCACACGGCCGTCATGCGCGCCATCAGCGAAATTGCCTTGCCTGCCTGCCGGTGGGGGTAGCCAGCGCCATCCATGCGCTCGTGATGGTGAAGGCAAGCCTCGCGCACGCTGTCGCTGACGCCGCCGTGACGCAGCGCTTCAAAGCCGTGTTCCGGGTGCCGTTTGACGGTCGCGAATTCGTCGTCACTCAGACTGCTGGGTTTATTGAGGATTTCCAGCGGAATCCTGGCTTTTCCGATGTCATGCAGCAGGCCGCTCAGGCCCGCCTCGCGCATGTCAGGGTCGGACAATTTCATGGCCTTGGCCAGCGCGACCATCAACGCGCACACCGCCACCGAATGCATATAGGTGTAGTCGTCTTCGTACTTCAGGCGCGACAGGCTGATCAGGGCGCCAGGGTGGCGCTCCACCGAGCGCACGATATCGTCAACCAGGGCGCTGCAAAAATGGGTGTCGGCGATCTTGCCGAGCCGGGCCTGAGAGAACATGGAAAAAATCGATGCGCGCGCCGTCTGGCACAGCCGGGCCGCGTTCTGCAGCTCTTCTTCCATGCTAAGCGCGCCTGCCGCCTGGGGAGGCGCCCGGCGCCGCTTCGCAACCGGGGCAGCGCCGGCGGTGCTCCGGGCGGGCGCGACGGGCGCGACATCGGCGCCCAAGCTGGTGTCGATCCAGCATTCGGCAAGGCCACTGGCGCGCGCCTGGCGCAGCTCGTCGGCGCTGGCAAGCAGGAAGCGCGAAGTCCAGAACGGATTGGACAGCCAGTTCCCGTCAAACCCGACCAGATACATTCCCAGCCGCAGTTCGCTTACGCTGATTTTCTTTATATCGTTCGCAGCCATGTGTTCTGCCAGTTTTTCGAATAATCGGCGTCCACGGCAAGGAAGCCGAGCCTGTCCAGGGCGAATATCGGGTGACACGTTTTCGAGTAATGAACTATAGCACCGAGAAACTAAAGTTTCTATAAAAAACACTTCAGGTAAAAAGATAAAGAGCAGGCTAGCCCATCCGGTTGCGGCCGTACGGCGCCATGTGCGCGACGGTGTTGTTTTTTTAGTCGTGCTCGTCCGGATCGCTTGCGCGTCCCTTTTGTGGAATCACCTTCACCAGCACAATGCGCGGCCCGTTCATCTTCTTGACCACGATATCAAAGTAGGGAAATTCGATCTTTTGCCCCTGCTTGGGTATATCGCCCAGCTTGACCATCAACAGCCCGCCCACCGACTCCACTTCGTCCAGCCCCAGCGTCTCGTTATCGATATCGAGACCCAGAATACGCTCGAGCGAGAAGATCGGCAAGCTTGCCTTGCCGACCAGTGTGCCGTCCGGCTGGCGCAGCCAATCGTTTTCGTTCAACCGGAATTCATCGCGGATTTCGCCGACCATTGCGCCCAGCAAATTGTCGAGCGTGAGAAAGCCCACCGGCCGTTTGCCCTTTTCGCCGATCAGCGCAAAGTGGGGTGCGCCGTCGCGAAACCGGCGAAACATGGTTTGCGCGGCCGTGCGTGCCGACATGGTTTCCACCGGCCGCAAAAATGGCTTCAGGTCGCTGATTTTCTTGCCTGCCTGCTGAGCGAAAAACAAATCCTTCAAGTGAATCACGCCGAGCACGTCTTCGCCATTGGCGTCGAAATACGGATAGCGGCTGAAGCGGTTGCGCACCACGGTCTGCAAATTGTCTTCCAGCGACTTGTTGGCGTGCAGCGCGATCACTTCATTGATGGGGCGCATCAGTTCGCTGACCGTCAACTTGGAAAAGTCCAGCGACTGGGCCAGGATGTGGCGCTCGTCGCGGGTGAATTTTTCGCCCGGTTGGCTGGTGCGCAAAATCAGTTTCAATTCTTCGGTCGAATAATGCGCGTCGTGCCCGCCCGGGCCCGACAGACCGGCCAGGCGCAGCACGGCGTTGGCGCTGGCATTGAGCAGGTAAATGGCCGGATACATGCTCCAGTAAAAACCGTACAGCGCCGGCGCCGTCCACAGGCCCACCACTTCCGGATTGCGGATCGCCATCGACTTGGGCGCCAGTTCGCCCACCACAATGTGCAGGAAAGAAATGACGCTAAAGGCGAACAGGAAAGAGACCGTATGAATCAGCGCCTGCGAACCCATGCCGATGGCGGTAAATAGCGGCGCGATCAAGCCGGCGAATGCCGGTTCGCCGACCCAGCCCAGGCCCAGCGAGGCCAGGGTGATCCCCAGCTGGCAGGCCGACAGGTAAGCATCGAGCTGACCGTGCACCTTGCCCAGGATGCGCCCGCGCCAGCCCTGGCTTTTGGCAATTGCGCGCACGCGGGTGGGACGCAAGGCAACCATGCCGAACTCGGCGGCCACAAAGAAACCGTTCAGCACGACCAGGAAGACGGCGAGCAGAACAAGAAGTACATTAGTCATAGAAATGTTGTTGTTTTTTGCTTGGCCACAAAAGCCGGAACGCCCATTGTACCGTTCAGGCGCTGCTGAAGACACCCTCGTGCACTGAAGAAAGTATGGCCTCGACCGCCGGATGCTTGATCTTGCGTTCGTTCGAGATCGCGTACACTTGCTCGCGCACCTGCGGCACCTGGCCCACCAGCACCGCGCCGAACTGCTCTTGCAGGTCGGCCGCCAGCGCCGCCGGGGCGAAGAACAAGCCCGCCCCGCGCCGCCCGAACGTGTTCAGCAGCGCATTGTCTTCGAATTCGCCGACCACGTCAGGGCGCGCATTGTGCAATTCGAACCACTCGTCGATCCGGCCCCGCAGTGCGTTATTGCGGGTGGGCAGCAGGAACGGGGCGCCGTTCAGGCAAGCTGGAAACCCCGCCGTGTAAGCCTGGGCCAGCTGCGGCGCGCCAACGACAATGGTGGCGCTTTCAAACAGCATGTGGCTAAACACGCGCAAGGTGGTGCCGGAGCGCACCGCGCGGTCGGTCAGCACCACGTCGAGCTTGTGCAGCGCCAGGTCGGCCAAGAGCGCCTCGAAATTATCTTCGTAGCACACCAGCCGCACCGGGGTGGGCAGGTGCAGCGTCGTTTCAAGCAGGCGAAAGGCGGTCAGCTTGGGCAGCGAATCGGAAATGCCGACGGTGAGCCGGGTGCGCCCGCTGTCCGCTTCCGACAGCGCTTCTTGCAGCTGCTCGCCAAGCAAAAAAATCTGGTCGGCGTAGGCCAGCGCCAAGCGACCGGCCTCGGTCAGCACCAGGCTGCGCCCCTGCGGCATCAACAGCGACTTGCCGATCGATTGCTCGAGCTGGGCCAGTTGCGTGCTGACGGTCTGGATCGCCAGTCCGAGCCGCGTGGCGGCGCGGGTAATCGAGCCTTCCTTCGCGACGACCCAAAAGTAATAAAGGTGGCGAAAATTCATTCCTGTTGTTTTCATTGTTCTGTTTTTCAGAAGTAACGGTCTTATTATCTCCTATTTTTAAATTGATCAACTGGGTCTACACTATGCCTAGTTAATTTCAATGAGGGGAAGCTGCAATGAAGCATTTCAGATGGTCCATCCTGGTCAGCATTGTCTGCCTGGTTCTGGCGGGGTATTGGGGCTACACCCATGGCGGCATGGAAAAGGCGGTGACCTTCATGGGCATCGCCACGATTCTGGCAGTGATGGAAGTGTCGCTGTCGTTCGATAACGCGGTCGTCAATGCCTCGGTCCTCAAGACCTGGGACGACTTCTGGCAAAAGCTGTTCCTGGGCGTGGGTATCATCATTGCCGTGTTCGGCATGCGGCTGGTCTTTCCGCTGGTGATCGTGGCTGTGGCCGCCGACCTGAGCATGGGCGACGTGTGGACGCTGGCGCTAAACGATCCGAAAGCGTTTTCGGGCCACCTGACGGCGCACCACTCGGAAGTGGCAGCCTTTGGCGGCATGTTCCTGCTGCTGGTGTTCCTTAACTTCCTGCTGGACGATGAAAAGGAACTGCATTGGCTCGGCCACGTCGAACAAAAGCTTGGGTCGCTGGGCAAGGTGTCCTCGATCTCGGTCATGATCTCGATCGCCATGCTGATGGGCGCCATGACGATGGTCGAAGAGGCGCAAAAGATGGTGGTGCTGATGTCCGGCCTGTGGGGCATCCTGGTCTACGTTGGCGTGGACATGATTTCCGGGCTGCTGGAAAAGGAAGAAGAGACTGACGCAAATATTGGTGCGATCGTCAAGAGTGGCGGCATCGGAGGCTTCCTGTATCTGGAAGTGCTGGATGCGTCGTTCTCGTTCGATGGTGTGATCGGTGCCTTCGCGATCACCAACGACGTTGTCATCATCATGCTGGGCCTGGCCGTTGGCGCCATGTTCGTGCGTTCGATGACGGTGTACCTGGTCAAGACCGGCACGCTCGACGAGTATGTGTATCTGGAGCACGGCGCCCATTATGCAATCGGTATCCTGGCCTTGATCATGTTGGCAAGCATGAAATACCACATCCCGGAACTGTTCACCGGTCTGATCGGTGTGGCGTTCATCGTTGCCTCGTTATGGTCGTCGATTCGCCACAGAAAGCGTCACGCAGTAGGCGCTTCATAAACAGCGCAACAAGCGAGCAAAAAAACGCGCGGCAAGCGGCTGAACACCCCTTTGCCGCGCCTGCTGGAGCAGGTGTTCATTGGTAGTTTTTATTCATTCATTTATCTGGAGAGTTACATATGGCTATCAGTCTGCAAAAAGGCGGCAACCTCAACCTGAGCAAGGAAGCACCGGGCTTGTCGAAAATGACCATCGGCCTGGGCTGGGATACGCGCGCCACCGACGGCGCCGCATTCGACCTTGATGGCGCGGTGTTCCTCGTCAACGCCGCCGGCAAGGTGCGTTCCGACGCCGACTTCGTCTTTTACAACAACCTCAAATCCACCGACGGCTCGGTGGTCCACTCGGGCGACAACACCACCGGCGACGGCGCGGGCGACGACGAAACCGTCACCATCGACCTGGCCGCCGTGCCGGCCGACATCGACAAGGTCATCCTGGCCGTGACGATCCACGACGCCGAAACGCGCAAGCAAAACTTCGGCATGGTGTCCAAGGCGTTCATTCGCTGCATCAATGCCAATGGCAACGCCGAGATCGCCCGCTACGACCTGTCGGAAGACGGCTCGACGGAAGCGGCGATGATTTTCGGCGAAGTCTACCGCGCCGGCGCCGACTGGAAATTCAAGGCCATCGGCCAGGGTTTCCAGGGCGGCCTGGGCCCACTGGCCAAGAGCTACGGTGTCAACGTTTAAGCGCCTCCACTGAGGGTTGACACACAGATCGTGGGCCGGTGCGCGGTGCGCCGGCCCTCCGACGAAAGGAAAAGCCATGCCAGTTTTTACAGTCACAGGGGATGTCGATCCCTTTCTCCACGTGTCGCTCACGCGCGGCGAGACCATCTACTGCGAGTCCGGCGCGATGGTGATGATGGAAGCCAATCTTGACCTCAAGGGCAAGATGCAAGGCGGCATCGGCAGCGCCATCATGCGCCGCTTTGCGAATGGCGAATCGTTTTTCCAGCAGCACATTGAAGCGGTGCGCGGCGACGGCGACTGCCTGCTCTCGCCCACGCTGCCGGGTGCGATGCAGATCATCGACGTCGGCCCGCGCAACTACATCCTGAGCGACGGCGCCTTTGTGGCCGCCAGCCAGAAGGTCGACTTGAAGGTGCGCACGCAAAGCATCGGCAACGCACTGTTCGCCGGCAGCGGGGGCTTTTTTGTCACCGAGACCAGCGGCAGCGGCCAGGTGGCGGTATCGGGTTTTGGCTCGATGTCCGAACTGGTCGTCGAGCAGGGCAAGGATATTACGATCGACAATTCGCACGTGGTGTGCTGGGACAGCACCTTGCGTTATGAAATTTCGATCACAACGGGCCAGAGTGGGGGCTTTATCGGCAACCTGATCAATAGCCAGACCAGCGGCGAAGGCGTGGTGCTGAAGTTTTCCGGCAATGGCAAGGTATATGTCTGTTCGCGCAATCGCGAATCGTTCCGCACCTGGGTGCAGTCCGCGGCCCAGTCGCGCTAATCAAGGAGTCAATAGCATGTCAGTCAATTTAAGCAAGGGCCAGAAAATCTCGCTCGACAAAGAAGCCGGTAGCACGCTGACCAAGATCACGATGGGTCTCGGCTGGGATGCCATCAAGAGCAAGGGTTTGTTCGGCTTTGGGGCAAAAAGCGAAACGGTTGACCTGGATGCGTCGTGCGTGCTGTTCGACGAAGCGAACAACCAGATCGATACGGTGTGGTTCCGCCAGCTCAAAAGCAAGGATGGCAGCATCGTGCACACGGGCGACAACCGCACGGGCGCGGGCGATGGCGACGACGAGCAGATCGTGGTGGACCTGGCGCGGGTACCGGCCAACGTCAAGTCGCTGGTGTTTACGGTGAATAGCTTCACGGGCCAGAGTTTCGAGAAGATCGAAAACGCGTTTTGCCGCATCATCAATGCGGCCGACAACAAGGAAGTGGCGCGCTACGATTTGTCGGTGCAAGGCTCGCACACGGCGCAGATCATGACCAAGCTGTATCGCCATAACGGCGAGTGGAAGATGCACGCGATTGGCGAGAACGGCAGCGGGCGTACCATTGAAGACCTGGTGCGCCAGATCGTGCCGCACTTGTAAGAAAAACGGACGCGGCCGAAAACGCCGCGTCATCTATAAAACGGACGCGGTCTAAACCCCCGCGTCATCTACACGTAGGGCGGAAAAGCGCAGCGCATTCCGCCATGAGCCGCCGACGACTCATGGCGGAATGCGCTGTCGCTTTTCCGCCCAACGATCCCACGATCCCACGATCCCACGAATCGACAAACCGACGAACCGGACAAACCGGACGGACCGGACGGACTGGACCCGACGGACTCGGCATCCCCGACAAAACGCTTGACTGGCCCTCATTATGTGTTTACTGTATTAGTTAATTAATACAGTGGACAAAAAATGACAACCCACCCTCCCAATCTGTTTTCCATCGCGACCGGTTCTTCCGAGCCGATCTACCGCCAGCTGGTCGACCAGGCGCGCCGCCTGATCGCCGGCGGCCAGCTCGCCCCCGGCGACGCCATGCCCTCGGTGCGCGAAATCGCCCAGGCGCTCGCACTCAATCCCATGACCGTCTCCAAGGCTTACGGCATGCTTGAAACGGAAGGCGCGCTGACGCGCCGCCGCGGCATGGGCATGATCGTGGCCGACGCTCCCAAGCAAACCCACAGCCTGGCCAGCCGCGCCGACCTGCTGCGCCCGACGCTGGAACGCGCCGCCCTCGAGGCGCGCCAGCTCGAACTCGATCCCGACACCGTACTTGCCCTGTTCACCCACATTCTGAAGGAAAAACCATGACCAACCCTGTCATCGATGCCAGTGCCATCGTCAAAAAGTTCGATGGACGCGCGGTGATCAAGCAGCTTGACTGGCAGATCGCGCCCGGCCAGGTGGTGGGCCTGCTGGGCCGCAATGGCGCCGGCAAGTCGACCCTGATCGAATGCCTGCTCGGGCTGCGCGAAACCGACGCCGGCACCGTCACCATCTTCGGCGACGACGTGCGCAACCTGTCTGAGGATGTGCGCGCGCGTATCGGCTATGTGCCGCAGCAATCGGACCTGTTCGAGTGGCTCACGGCGCGCCAGCTGCTCGCTTATTTCAAGGCGCTGTACCCGCGCTGGAACAGCGAGAAGACCGATGCGCTGCTGGCCCGCTGGGGCTTGAACGAGCGTGCCTGCAACAAGCCGATCAGCACCTTGTCGGGCGGCGAAAAGCAGCGCCTGTCGATCATCCGCGCGCTGGCGCACGAGCCGGACCTGCTCATTCTCGACGAACCGGTGTCCGCGCTCGACCCGGTGGGGCGGCGCGAATTTCTGCGCGAGCTGATCGACGGCGTGATCGAGCGCGACACCACGGTCGTGTTCTCGACTCACATCCTGTCCGACCTGGAACGGGTGGCGCTCGATGTCGCATTTCTGCAGGATGGCCGCATCGTCCTGCAGGGCGCGCTCGACGATTTGATGGAAAACGCGCGCCGCGTGGTGGGCCCCCAGTTGCTGCTGGCCGGCGCGGTGCTGCCGGGAGAGCTGCGGCGCAGCACAGGGCGCGACGGACGCACCAGCATCATCGTGCGCGAAAGCGCGCCGGCGCTGGCGCTGGCCGCGCGCGAGCCGGCGCTGCGGGTTGAAGCGCTCAACCTGGAAGAACTGTTCGCCGAGGTGACCCAATGAGCCCGTCCTGGCGCACCTGCTTCGCGATCTGGCGCACTGCCGTCTATGGCGCACGCCCGACGATGGTGAAGGTGTATTCCGCGCTGCTGCTCGTGCTCGCGCCGCTGATGGCCGCCGGCGCCGCCGCGTTCATGCCGGCGCCCGATTCGGCGCGACTAATCGGGTTTAGCGTGCCCTTGTCGATGCTGTCGCTGTTTCTGTGGATGCGCTACGTGCTTGGCGTGATCCGGCAGCACACGCCGGTCAACGCAGGCCTGGTTCCGCACCTGTACCGCGCCGTGCGCAGCACCACCTTGCTGGTGTGGGCGGTGTCGTTGGCGCCGATGGCGCTGCTGGCGTCGGCCATGGGCAATCCGGAGCTCACGTTCATCGCGCTGGCGGCCCAACTGACCGCGGTCGGCATCGCATGCGGCGCGCGCAGGGATGGCAAGGTCCTCGCGCCCGCGCTGGTCGCCTTTGTCGCTTACGCCCACAACAGCCCGGCGTTACTGGCAAAGTTCTCGCATCCCGGCGCGCTGCTGGCAGCAGGCTTGTGCACGCTGGCGCTGGCCTGGCACGGTTTGCGGGTGGTCTTTCCCTGTGCTGGCGAAGGGCATTGGAAGCTGTATCGGCAACAGGTGAAGCAAGGCGCCAACAATGATATGCTCGTGCTGCAGCGTTTCAGGCGCGGCAGCGGCGCGCGCCTGCCTTTCTACGCATGGCTACTCAAGCGCGACCTGCGCAGCGGCGCCAAGCGCGCCAACTTGCTGATGCACGCCCTGGGGCCGAACATGCAACGCTTCAGTACAGTATGGCCACTGTTCGTGTTCGGTGTGGCGGCGCTACTGGCCAGGGCCGGCTACTTGTGGTCGGGCGCACCGGCAGTGCCCGCGCAGGTACTGTCCTCGATCATGCCGGGCGCGTTCGGCGGTGCCGTGGGGTTGCAGGCAGTCGCGCTGCAACGGTTCGTGCTGAGCATGTACGTAACGCAGCGCGAACAGGCGCTGGTACGGCTCTCGCCCTTGGCGCCGGACGCCAATGTGCTCTCTGGCGTGTTGGCGCGACGCTTGCTCGCCATTGCGCTTGGCGAATGGATGACCTGCACCATTTTCGCGCTGGGCGTGGTGGCGCTGCTTGGCGGCGGCTGGTACGAAGCGAAAGGCATCTTGTCGCTGGCGCTGCCTTGCCTGGCGGCGATCGGCTGGATCTTGCGCGACTATTCGCACCAGGCAAAGAACTGGGGCGTTGGCAATCTCGTGTCTCCGGTGCTGGCGCTGGTCGGCGTCATGGCCTTGTTTTTTACCCGCGCCAACGAGCCGCTGTGGGATGGCGTGTTTGTCTTGATGCTCGCATTGACCGCCGCGCTGCTGGCCCGGCGCTTTTACAAGATGGCCCGCGCACCCGTGCAGTTTCCCGCCGGGCGCCTCGGCTAGTGGCTTCGGCTACTGAAGGGTGATCAGTGCCCCGCTTTTTGCACCAGCGCGCTGCCGCTGCCATGGCGCGCGCCTTCGCTCACCGCCGTCACCGTGCCGTCGGCATTGAACACGATGGCATTGGCCGCGCCGATTTCTTCGGGCTGGGCGCCCCACTTGTGGCCAAGCTTGTCGAGCCCCTTGGCGGCCGCGCCGCCGATGTAGCCTGGCTCGGTGTCGGTGGTCACGTCGTTGCGCTGGCTAAGGCGGGGCGCGTTGATCGCCTTATCCATCGTCATGTCGAAGTCGAGGTAGTTGACGATTGTCTGCAGCACCGTGGTGATGATGGTCGAGCCGCCCGGGCTGCCCACCGTGAAGGCCGGCTTGCCGTCTTTGAGCACGATGGTCGGCGCCATGCTCGAGCGCGGCCGCTTGCCGGGTTCAGGCACGTTGGGGTGCGGCCCGCTGAAGTCGAAGTCCGTCATTTCGTTATTCAGCACGAAGCCATAGCCGGGCACCACGATGCCGCTGCCGCCCCATGCTTCGATGGTGAAGGTGTAGGCGACGACATTGCCCTCCTTGTCCGACACCGCCAGGTGCGTGGTGTGCGCGCTTTCGGCCATCACGCGCGCCTGGGGCGGGCGCAGCGGCACGCTGACGTCGTTCTGGAATGGGTACGGGTCCCCGGCGGCCACTTTGCCGGCAGCGCGCTGGGCGCTGATCTGCGCGCGACGCTTGGTCGCGTATTCCTTGCTGAGCATGCCGGCCAGCGGCGCCTCGACGAATTCGGGATCGGCCAGGTAGGCGTTGCGGTCGGCAAAGGCGAGCCGGCTCGCTTCAAGATACAAGTGTTCGGCGTTCGCGCGCGGCATCGCGCCCAGGTCGTAGGCTTCGAGGATGTTGAGCGCTTCGGCCACGGTTGCCCCGCCGCTTGACGGCAGCGGCATGCCATACAGCTCGTAGCCGCGGTAGGTGCTCTTGAGCGGCTGGCGGATGCGCGCTTCATAGTTGGACAGGTCGGCCAGCGTCATGCTGCCGGCGCGCACCTTGACCCCGGGCGCCACCGGCGGCTGGTTGACGGCGGCCACCATCGCACGCGCCATCGGCCCGCTGTAAAAGGCCTTCTGGCCGCGCGCGGCGATTTCGCCGTAAGCCTTGGCCATGCCGGGGTTCTTGAGCAGCGTTCCCACGGGCAGCGCCTTGCCGTTTTTCAGATAGAGTGCGCTGGTGCTGGTAAAAAGCTGAAATTTTCTTTCATTTTCGCGTGTCAAATGATTGAATGTTTCACTGACGGCAAAGCCCTTGTTGGCCACGCCGATGGCTGGCGCGAGCACTTGGCGAAACGACATGCTGCCATAGCGGCTGAGCGCTTCGTGCCAGCCGCGCACGGTGCCGGGCACGCCCACTGCGCTGCCGCTGGCCACTGCGGTGTCGAAGTCGAGCTCCTTGCCGTTTTCCTGGAACACGGTCGGCGTAAAAGCGGCCGGCGCCATTTCGCGGTGGTCGATCGTGATCACGCGCTTTTCGCGCGCCAGGTAAATGACCATGAAGCCGCCGCCGCCAATGCCGCAACTGAAGGGATCGGTCACGCCGAGCGTGGCTGCTGCCGCCACCGCCGCGTCAATCGCATTGCCGCCCTGGTTCAGGATCGTCATGGCCGATTGCGAGGCTTGCTCGCTGATGGTGGCGACCGCGCCGCCGGTGCCGCTGGCCACCGGCGTCTTGGCGCCGGCGGGGATGACGATCAGGAGTAGAAGGGTGAGGGCAAGATGGCGCGGCGCGTTGTTGGACATGAATGTTTGGCGTGGATGGATGATGGATTATGGGCTGGTGATGTTCACTGTCACCGGCATGATAACGACTGGCGCCGACGCCGTCGATGGGCGCAGCGGCGGTTCGGCCGTCTGGCCGAGGGCCACGCGCACGCCCTTGAAGGTGCTCGCTTCAAAGGCCGGTTTGGCTTTCGTCAGGTCGAACGACTCGGTGCCGGCGGCGCCCGAGAGTGTGAACTTGTAGCTGATTTCGCCGGCGGTGACGCAGCGCACATCGGGCGGGCAGCGGCTGTCGGCCGCGCCATCGTAGCGCAGCGTGGCGGCCGGGCCGACGGCCACGGTGCGCTGGGGAAGCAGGGTGGCGCTGGAAGTCATGGAACTCTCCTGGGCTGGGGCAGTGGCGGGTGCCGGCGTGGACGTGGACATGGACGGGGTGGCGGGAGCTGCACTGCAGCCGGCCAGCAGAACTGCCGCTGCAAGGGTGGATATGAGATGGGTCATCGGTTCATGCTCCGCATTGAGTTGAAAGGTCGATCATAGCAAAATGGCCAGTTCGGGCCGCCCGGGACGCGTGATGCGCCTACCTGCGCCGTTTCATGGCCCTGTTGTGCGCCGGCTCTCGGCAAAGGCGATCAGCTCGGGGAAAAAGGCGTGAAAGCCCGTTTCCAGTTGCGCGTAGTTGGCCTGCAGGTCGGCCAGTCCCTCGCGCAGCAGATGGCCGTTTTTGGACAGGCGTGTCGAAATGCGGCACACCGCAGTTTCCACGCCTTCGAAGCGCAGGTAGGAGCCGAGCCAGTCCTGCTCGATCATATAGGGCGCCGCGCGCGCCAGGTTGGCCGGCAGCGTGTCGGCCCGGCGCGCGAGGGCCGCGTAAAAGCGGGCGATGAACACAGGCAGCGCAACGTCGGCGTAGCGCGCCCAATGGGTGGCGAGCAGGTGATCGTAAAACACGTCGAGCAAGATGCCGGCGTAGCGGCGGTGCGCTCCTTCGAACAGCGCCTTGGCGTCAAGGACGATGGGATGGCTGTCGGTAAAGGAGTCGACTTTGCGGTGGGTGACAATTTCCGCCTCGATCTCGGCGCTGAAGCGCTCACCGCCATGCGGCTTGACGAAGTCGCCGAGCAGGGCGCCGAGCATGGCGTCGTCGCTGTGCCGGGCGAGGTAGATGTGGGCGAGGTAGTTCATGCGCCATCATACGCGCCCCGGCTCGCGCTGCTTGCCCGGCCCCGAAATGACGGACGCATGAAAAAAATGCCGCTCGGCGCAGGCTGAACGGCATTCGATCGTGCCAGAGGCGTTTAGATGAATGCGGCGAGCGCACCCTTCATTTTCTTGAGCGCTGCCGCTTCGATCTGGCGGATGCGCTCGGCCGAGACGCCGAATTCTTCGGCCAGCGTATGCAGCGTGGCGCCCGAGCCGTCGTCGTTGGCCAGCCAGCGCGCTTCGACAATGCGGCGCGAACGGGGATCGAGTTTGCCCAGCGCCGTTTCCAGCCCCTCGGACTGCAGGCGCGTAACCTGCTCGGCCTCGAGCACTTTGGTCGGCTCCGACAGGTCGGACGACAGGTAGGCGATGGGCGAGAACTTGTCGTCTTCGTCGTCGGTCGGCGCTTCGAGCGCGATGTCGCGGCCCGACAGGCGCGTTTCCATCTCGATCACTTCTTCGCGCTTGACGTCGAGCAGCTTGGCAAGCGCATCGATCTGGGTCGGCGACATCGCGTCCAGACCCTGCTTGTTGCTGCGCAGGTTGAAGAACAGCTTGCGCTGCGCCTTGGTCGTGGCGACCTTGACCAGGCGCCAGTTCTTCAGGATGTACTCGTGCATCTCGGCCTTGATCCAGTGCATCGCGTACGACACCAGCCGCACGCCCTGGTCCGGGTCGAAGCGCTTGACCGCTTTCATCAGGCCGATGTTGCCTTCCTGGATCAGGTCGGCATGCGGCAAGCCATAGCCGAGGTAGCCACGGGCGATCGACACCACCAGGCGCAGGTGCGACAGCACAAGCTCTTGCGCTGCAGCCAAGTCGTTGCTTTCCTGCAGGCGCGTAGCCAGCGAGATTTCTTCGGCGTGGGTGAGCATCGGCAGGCGGTTCACTGCCGAAATGTAGGCGTCGATATTGCCAAGGTTGCCAGTAAAGCCGAGTCCCAGATTGCGATTGGCGCTCGGGATCAATGCGGATTGTGCGGACAACGTAGTCATGTGTTTCCTCTAGAGTAGCTTGCTGCATAAGGTGGCGCCACAGGCAGGAGACACCCCGGCGCGACAGTTGGTACCTGATGCTGGCGGCGGAATATTGTTGCCCCGCCATACACTTGCGTATATTAGCACTCTCCCGCGCAGAGTGCCAATTGGCCCGTTATATGGGTCTGATAGGTAATGGAAGTATTGCAACACGTCACTAATCCGGGCAAATCTCACTCTAGTGCAGCGCACAAGACGATTATTGATATTTCGCAAGACTGTTGCGCGAACGGGGGAATCGAAAGAATACGCTTTGATGGGGCGACTAACTGTTCGTTCCCGCACGTAGGGGGCTGTCGGAAAGTGGCGATGGTGCAGCAGCACTACATCCTCCGCGCACCGCCCCGTTCGCGAGGACGATGTTATTCAGGTTTCTGGTTGCCAAATGTCGCGTTGACGTAGGGCGCAAAAGCGCAGGCCTCGGCGGGCCCCTTTTGCGCCATGCATGCGTTAACGGGACGCGGACATGGCGGAATGTGCTACGCTTTTCCGCCCTACTTGCCGCAACTCATCAACGTCGTTTTGCGCGCCACTGCGCTGACCGTAGGGCGCAAAAGCGCAGACCTCGGCGGCCCCCTTTTCCGCCACGGCGCTGCCGCCGGCCTAATTCAGGCGCGCAAGGTGGCGTTGCACCGACAGCATCGCCCCAACCAGCCCCAAACCTGCGCTGATGGCCAGCAAGCCCGCCATCGCCAGCGGATGCAGCGGATACAGCTGAAACTGCGACGCATACAAGCGCGCAAATTCCCCAATCGACGTATTCAAGGGCTGAATCGCCAGCGCCACGGCCCCCAGCGCCACGCCACCGGCGCATAGACCCAGCAAAATGCCCGTGTAATAAAACGGACGGTGGATGAAATTATCGGTCGCGCCCAGCAGTTTGCTTACGGTAATTTCCCCGCGCTGCGTGAGCACCTGCAGGCGGATGGTATTGAACACCACCGCTACCACCACCATCCCCAGCGTCACCGCCAGCAACAACAGTACGGTGCGCAGCACGCCCATCAGCGCGGCCAGGCGTTTGACCCATGCCGAATCCACCTGCACCGCCTCCACCCCGGGCAGCATGCGCAACTGCGCCGCCACCGCATCGACACTCCCGGCATCGGCCGCCGTGCCAAAACTGTCGAGCTTGATGACATAGCCATCGGGCAGCGGATTGTCGCCCAGCGTATCGATCACGTTGGTCAGGCTGCCCTTGGCGTTCAGGCTCGCCAGCGCTTCCTCGCGCGGCACAAAGGCAATGCGCGCCTTGCGGTCCTTGAGCAGCGCCTGTATCTGCGGCTGCAGGGCCTGCGCTTGCTCGCGCGTGGTGGCCGGGGTCACGAACATGCTGATTTCCGGATCGACCGACAGCTGCTGCGACATCGGCCGTATGTTTTCAAGCAAAGTCAGGCCGGCGAACGGCAGCGTGAGGGCGATGGCAACCACGAAGACATTGAACAGGAAGCTGCCCGGCGCCTTGCGCACATTATCGAGCGCCGCCACGACGGCAAAGCGGTGTTGACGCAGCCAGTTCTTCATGCGGCTTCTCCCGTGACGTGCCCGTGGTCGAGATGGATCACGCGCGCGGCGCCGTCGAGCACGTACTCGTCGTGAGTGGAAATCATGCAGGTCACCCCGGCAGCGTTAAAGGCGCGCAGCGCGTCGAGCACCTTGTCGGCGGCGGCGCGGTCGAGGTTGGCGGTCGGCTCGTCGGCCAGGATGATCTGGGGCCGGTTGACAATGGCGCGCGCAATGGCCACGCGCTGCTGTTCGCCGCCCGACAATTCCAGCGGCCGCGCCAAGGCGCGCTCTTCCATGCCGACGCGGGCCAGCGCGGCGCGCGCGCGGCGCTCTGCTTCACCCTTGGCGTCGCCCAGCACCATCAGCGGCAGCATTACGTTGGCCAGCACGGAGCGGTCGGTCAGCAGGCGCTGCTGCTGCAAAATCAAGCCCAGCTTGCGGCGCAGGTAAGGCACGCTTGCCTTCTTGAGCTTGCAGATATCCTGGCCATTGACCAGGATCTGCCCGGACGTCGGGCGCTCGATGGCGGCAATCATTTTGAGCAAGGTCGACTTGCCGGCGCCGGATGGCCCGGCCAGATAGACCAGTTCGCCTTTGGCAATGGTCAGCGACACGTCGCGCAGTGCAATGGCGTCCGGAGAATACTGCTTTGATACATTCTTGAATTCAATCATGTGGCCTTATCCGAGCAATGCTTCGACGAATTCTGCCGCATTAAATGGCTGCAAGTCTTCAATTTTTTCACCGACGCCAATGAAATAGATGGGGATCGGACGCGTGCGCGCAATGGCCGCCACCACGCCGCCCTTGGCCGTGCCGTCGAGCTTGGTGATCACCAGGCCGGTCAAGCCCAAGGCATCGTCGAACGCCTTGACCTGGGCCAGCGCATTCTGGCCCGTATTGCCGTCGATGACCAGCACGATTTCGTGCGGAGCGCCTTCCATGCCCTTGGCCACGACGCGCTTGATCTTTTTGAGTTCTTCCATCAGGTGCAACTGGGTGGGCAGGCGCCCGGCGGTGTCGACCATGACGACATCCATCTTGCGCGCCTTGCCCGATTGCACTGCGTCATAGGCGACGGCGGCGGGGTCGCCCGACTCTTGCGCGATCACGGTGACGTTGTTGCGCTGGCCCCAGACCATCAATTGTTCGCGCGCGGCAGCGCGGAAGGTGTCGCCGGCGGCCAGCAGCACCGATTGATCGTAGGTTTGCATGTGCTTGGCCAGCTTGCCGATGGTGGTGGTCTTGCCGGCGCCGTTGACGCCCGCGATCATCATCACCAGCGGCTCGTGGCGGCCCAGTTCGAGTGGTTTTTCGAGCGGCAGCAGCAGCGCGTGCATCAGTGAGCGCAGCGCGTTTTTCACGCCGGCCGCGTCTTGCACCTTGTCGTCGCGAACCTTCTTGCGCAGCGCGTCGAGCAGGAACTGGGTGGCGTCCATGCCGGCGTCGGCCATCAAGAGCGCCGCTTCCAGTTCCTCGTACAGGTCTTCGTCGATCTTGGCGCCCACGAACAGTAGGCCGAGGTTGTTCGAGGTCTTGGACAGGCCCGCTTTCAGGCGTTCCATCCAGGAGCGCTTGCGGTCGGAGTCGGAGCGGCCCAGGCGTTCGGCAGTCTCGGGAATCAGCGGGGCGAGTTCGACGGCCGGTTCCGGCGCCGGCACGAACACTGGCGATGGCGGCGGCGGCGGTGGCGGTGGCGGTGGTGGTGCCACGAAGGTCGAGGTGGTGCCGTAACGGCGCGCGCCAAGTGTTGGGGCCGCTGCGGCGCCAGGCGCCGGCGCTGGCGCGAACGTCACCGGGGCCTGTGGCGCTTGCGCCGGGGCGGCCGGGAAGGGTGCGTCCGGCGCCAGTGCCACAGGCACCGGCTCCGCAGGTGCCGGGACGAACACTGGCGAAGGCTGGGCGACGGGCGCAGGCGGCGCTGCCGCGGCTGGCGCCGGTTGGAACGCCACCGGCGCCTGAACCTCTGGCGCGGGGGCAGCGGGGAAGGGCGCGTTCGGCACCAGTGGCGCAGGAATCGCTTCAACCGGCGCCGGGACGAGAACTGGCGCGGGCTGGACGTCCAGCGCAGGCTGGGCAACCGGCGCGGGCGGCGCTGCCGCCGGCACCGGTTCGAACGCTACCGGCGCCTGGAACCTTGGCGCAGATGGGAACGGCGCATCCGGCGCCAATGGGGCAGGAACTGCTTCAACGGGCGCCGGGACGAGCACGGGCGAAGCTTGCGCGGACAGCGCAGCTTGGGCGAACGGTGCAGGCTCGGCGATAGGCGAAGCTACCGCCGGGGGCGCAACGTGTGGCTCTGGGACTGGCGCAACGGGTGCGGTGTACGGCGCGGCCCGAGCTTGCTCTACCGGCGCTGGAGGGGGCGGCGGCGCGACCGGAGCAGGTGGTTTTTTCTTAAAAAAACTAAACATTGGTATGTGTTGGGAGGGGCTGCATGCACACGCCCGGCGGCGCCGGGCACGATCAAATGGATGGCGGGTATTTTACCAGAGGAGGGGCGCAATCCCGCCTATGGATGCCACATCGACAAGCTTTGTGTTAATGGCGACGGCAAATGTCAAAGCCCAACGATTTGCCTGCCAGTACAAAGGGGTCGTCCGATTCGCTGATGTTTCGGAATTCGCTACGCCCGGAGCCTGGCCCCATGCCCACGGCGGCAAATTTCGCGATTGCTGATGATATTGCCCGCTTTCGCCCGATTTCGGCACGAAAACGGCCGAAATGCTGGCGAAATTGCCCGATTTCGAGACGAGAACGCGCGATTTCGGGCCGAAATCGGCCGATTTGGAAACGAAATCACCCGATTTTTTGTTCCGGTATCTGAACGCTTCCCAGATTCAATGTCTAACGAATAAGCCCAAAAAAATCGCGCGTTTTCGCGTTGCTTTCGGTGCTTTTCGTGCGCTTTTCTGTCCAATTCGTCAAAAAATCGCGAGTTTTCACCGCGTAATCGGGCACTTTCGGACCGAAATCGGGCGGAATCGGGTCATATCGTCCACTATCGTATAAAGGAGTAGTTCATGAAGCGTCACCCCAACCACCGCATGGACTTGCCCATTTCCATCGAAGTCTACCAGCAACTTTTGTCCGCTGCGGGGGAAACAGGGTTTCAAAAAGAGTTCTGGGAAATTGGCGAGTCAGCTATCCGGGACTGGATGGTGCGCCATCATCCCGATTCATTCTCGGCGCCAACGGCCGGCTATCAATGGAAGCACGTGTTCCTTCCCCACGGAACTCTGCTACGGACGCTTGTCAGCGGGCGCAATCATCATTGCGTGGTGGAAGACGATTGCATTCGCTACAAGGGGGCTGAGGTATCGCCAAGCAAATTCGTCAATGCCGCCGGCGGCATTCGGCGCAGCGCCTGGAAGACGCTGTGGGTATTATTTCCTGACACGACAACCTGGGTATCGGCCGAATCACTGAGGTCCTGACTCCGCTGGCAGACCCAAGTTTGTGGCAATGACGACGCCATTAGGCCGCCGGCGCCTCTTGCTGCCCCCGCCAGCGCGCCACCGCCCCGCTGATATCGAACAGATCGAGCACGCACTGCGGCCCCAGCTGCCTGCGCGCCAGCGCCGCACAACTGCCGCCCGCCCACACCTGCACGTCCGCTCCCAGCCTGGTTTGCAATTCCGACACGTTCTCGATTGCCGCGCGCGGCGACATCACGCTGGAAAACGACAGCGCAACAATATCGGCTTGCTGCACCTTGGCCGCGGCCACGATATCGGCCAGCGGCGTCTGCACCCCCAGCGAGACGCAATGCGCCCCTTCCAGGACAAACAGCGCCTCGGCCATCAGCAGGCCCAGGCCGTGCCTTTCCTGCGGCACCGTGGTCAGCATCACGCGCGGGCGCGATGCCGCCTGGCCAATTTGCTGGTGGGCTGAAAAAATCGCATTGCGCATCACGCTTTGCAGCGTTTCAGCAAACAAGTGTTCTTCAAACACGGCCAGGTTGCCCGCTGCCCAGGTGTCGCCCACGATGGTGGTGAGCGGCGCCACCACGTCGAGCACAAACCGGCGCAAGCCCAGTTCCAGCTGCGCCTGCGCCATGCGCTGGCGCAGTTCAGGCATCTTGTGCGCCTTGATCAGCGCAAGGCACTGGCGCAGCACCGGGTCGTCCGCGTCCGGGGGCGGGCAAGCCGCGCCCGCCTTGTTGGCCAGCTCGGTCAGTTCCGGCGTCTCCATGTGCATGATCTTGCCGGGCCGGTAGCCCACATCGAGCAGGCGTTTCACCACGCGCAGGCGCTGCACCTGGTCGGCAGGATAGAGCCGCTCGCCATTGCTGTCGCGCTCCGGTTGGGGAAAGGCGTAGCGCCGTTCCCAAACGCGCAGCGTTTCTTTCGGGATGCCGGTGTCGCGTTCGACGTCGCTAATACTACTGAGCACGGTCGTGATCTGGGCGGTCGTCATGGTGGTTCCAAGGTTTGTTCAGGACACTAATCTGATTGTAATCATAGCGCATCGCTTTCCTACTAGCCGATATAGCAGTATCGGCCTGCCCAATAAGAGGGGAAGGCAGGATGCGGCGTCTCAAAATATTCCCGTACCGGAATTTCTTCACTTTGAATCCATTTGTCACGCTGCCACGTATAAATCTATATGCGCAAAGTTTGTCGTGGACAAACGATTGACAAGACGCATTATTTCCCGGATTATGCTTCTTGTAAAGCATTTGTCCTAGACAAACTTGGTATTGAGGTGAAATGATGAAAGTAGCTGTGATTGGGGCCGGCATCTCCGGACTGTCCTGCGCCTACCGTCTTGTCCAGGGCGGGGCCGATGTGACCTTGTACGAAGCAGGCAACTATTTTGGCGGTCACAGCAACACTGTCGACGTGACGCTCGACGGCGTCACCCATGGCGTGGATACCGGTTTTCTTGTCTTTAACGACCGCACCTATCCCAACTTGATCGCGCTGTTCGCCGAGCTGGGCGTGGAAACGGCCCCCAGCGATATGTCGTTCTCGGTCAAGATGCCGCTGGGCGAAGCTGCCGGCGCGCGCGTTCTCGAATGGGCCGGCAGCAACCTCGACACCGTCTTCGCCCAGCGCGGCAACTTGCTGCGCCCGCGTTTTTTGCGCATGGTGCGCGACATCCTGCGCTTTAACAAGCAAGCCACGCAACTGGCAACCGACGGCACGATCCCGCACATGCCGCTCGGCTATTTTCTCGACCTGCACGGTTACAGCGCCCAGTTCCGCGCCTGGTATTTGCTGCCGATGGCCGCCTGTATCTGGTCTTGCCCGTCCGACCAGATGCTTGAGTTTCCAGTGTCGACCTTTATTCGTTTCTGCCACAACCATGGCCTGCTGCAAGTGAGCGACCGTCCCCAGTGGCGCACGGTGGTCGGCGGCTCGCGCAATTACGTCACCAAGCTGCTCGCCGCCATTCCCGGCAAGCGCCTGGCCACCCCGGTCACGCGCGTGACGCGCGGCATCGGCGGCGCGCGTTCGGTGCGCGTGCATACGGCCGGCGCAATTGAACAGTTCGATCAGGTCGTGATGGCCTGCCACAGCGACCAGTCGCTCGCGCTGCTGGGCGACGAGGCCAGCGCCGACGAGCGCCAGGTGCTCGAAGCGGTGCGCTATCAGCCCAACCGCGCCGTGCTGCATACCGATGCCAGCTGCCTGCCGCGCTCGCGCAAGGCGTGGTCGGCCTGGAATTACCAGAGCAACGCGGCGCCCACGCCGCAAGTGTGCGTGCACTACCTGCTCAACCAACTGCAGCCGCTGCCGTTTCGCACCAGCGTGATCGTGTCGCTCAACCCGCTTGACGAACCCGATCCGGCCACCGTGCTGGCCAGTTTCGACTATGCGCATCCGGTGTTCGACGCCGGCGCCGTGGCCGCGCAGACGCGCCTTGGCACCTTTCAGGGCGCGCGCAACACCTGGTTCGCCGGCGCCTGGACCGGTTACGGTTTCCATGAAGACGGCTTGAAATCGGGTCTGGCGGCCGCCGCCGCTTTGACGGCCTTGATGCACGGACAAGCCAATGTTGCCGCTTGACGTGCCCGCGTCCCAGCCGCAACTGTGCTTTGGCACAGTGCGCCACACGCGCCTGCGGCCTGTGCGCAACGCTTTCGCCTACGGTAACTACTACCTGCGTCTGCCGCTGCGCTCGCTCGGCAGCAAGGACTTCGGCTGCGCGCTGTTTTCGCGCAACCGTTTCAATCTTCTATCGTTCGTCGACCGCGACCACGGTGACGGCCAGCAGCCGCTGCTGGCATGGATCGACGCGCTGCTCAAGAGCGAAGGCGTGGCCGACGCCGACGGCGAAGTCTGGCTGCAAGCCATGCCGCGCGTGCTCGGCTTCGTCTTCAATCCGGTTTCTTTTTATTTTTGCCACCGTCGCGACGGCGGCTTGCGCGCCATCGTGTGCGACGTGCGCAACACCTTTGGCCAGCGCCACTTCTACCTGCTCGACACCGGCTGGGAGATCGACTTTGGCAGCGAACTGACCGCGCGCAAGGTGTTTCATGTCTCGCCCTTTTGCAAGGTGGAAGGCGGCTATCGCTTCCGCTTCACCAAGCTCCTTCGCGACGGGCGCGAGCGCACGCTGGCCTGCATCGACTACGACGACGCCGACGGCGCGCTGCTGCAAACGAGCGTATCGGGCGTGGCGGCCGACGTCAGCAATGCCAGCGTGGCGCGCGCTTTTTTCTGTTTTCCGCTGATGACGGTTGGCGTCGTCCTGCGCATCCATGTGCAAGCGCTGCGCCTGTGGCTCAAGCGTGTGCCGTTTTTCTCGAAACCTGCAGCACCTAATCAAGAGGTAACACGATGAGCTCCGAATCCATGCCATCCCTGAGCGCACTTGCCGAGACCAGTGGAGCGGCGCAGCCGGTCCCGGCCTCGGCCCAGATCATCCTCAAGCTGCTGGCCAGGCTGCAGTACGGCACGCTCAAGCTGCGCACGCCAAGCGGCGAATCGCTCATGTTCGGCAATGGCCCGGGCGTGGTCACGCTGGAGCTGCACAATTGGGACCTGTTCACGGCGGCCATGCGCTCGGGAGACATCGGCTTTGCCGAATCGTATATCGACGGCAGCTGGAGTACCGACAACCTGACCGGCCTGATCGCGCTGATGGTGCGCAATCGCGATGCCATGGAGTCGCTGGTGTACGGCAGCTGGTGGGGCAGCCTGTTCTATCGCGTCAAGCATTTCCTGAACCGCAATACCAAGTCCGGCAGCCGCAAGAATATTCACGCCCACTACGACATTGGCAACGCCTTCTACAAGCTGTGGCTCGACCCGTCGATGACTTACTCGAGCGCGCTGTACACCAAGGAGTCGGGCGGCGACCTGGAAAAGGCGCAGCAAGCCAAGTACCGCGCCATCGTCAACCAGCTTGAACTGGCGCCCGGCCAGCACGTGCTCGAGATCGGCTGCGGCTGGGGCGGCTTTGCCGAGCTGGCCGCGCGCGAAGCGCGCGTGCACGTCACCGGGCTGACCTTGTCGACCGAGCAGCTGGCCTACGCCCAGCGCCGCCTGTTCGAAGCGGGCCTGGCCAACAGCAGCGACCTGCGCCTGTGCGACTACCGCGACAGCGAAGGCCAGTACGACGCGGTGGCCTCGATCGAAATGTTCGAGGCGGTAGGCGAGAGCTACTGGCCCAGCTACTTTGAGTGCGTTGCGCGCAGCCTCAAGCAGGGCGGGCGCGCATGCATCCAGACCATCGTGATTGCCGACGAATTGTTCGAACGCTATCGCAAGAGCACCGACTTCATCCAGCAGTATATTTTCCCGGGCGGGATGCTGCCTTCGCCGGCCGTGTTCGAGCAGATGGCCGCGCAATACGGCTTGAAAGTGACGGCCAAGTCCGGTTTCGGGCTTGACTACGCCGACACGCTGGTTGCCTGGCGGCGCGCCTTCCACGCGCGCCTAGACCAGGTGCGTGCGCAAGGCTTCGACGAGCGCTTCGTGCGCACCTGGGAGTTTTACCTGTGCTACTGCGAGGCCGCCTTCAGGGAGCGCAATACCGACGTCATGCACTTCACGCTGGTCAAGGAATGACATGATCACGCGCCTTGTCACGCTGTTCGTCATGCTCCTTGCATTGGCCGGCGCCCATGCCGCGCTTGCCGCACCAGCCGCACCAGCCGCAACGGCTGCACCGGCCGCGCCCGCGCACATCGAAAGCCATCTGACGCGGGCGCACCTGGCAGGGCAGGGGCCGTTCACCTGGTTTGGCCTGAAGATCTACGACGCCGAACTGTGGGTGGGCGATAAAGGCTACCAGCCGGACCAACCCTTCGTGCTGGAGCTGCGCTATGCGCGCAAGCTCGATGGCGTCAAGATCGCCGAGGCGAGCGCCGAGCAGATGGAAAAGATCGGCGCCGGCACGGCCGTGCAGCGGGCCGCCTGGCTGGCGCGCATGAAGGAAATTTTCCCGGATGTGAAGGAGGGTTCGCGCATCGGCGGCGTGTTCCTGCCGACCGCCGGCGCGCGCTTTTACCTCGATGGCCGGCCGCTCGCCACGATTTCCGATCCGGCATTTGCGCGCGCCTTTTTCGCCATCTGGCTCGATCCCCAAACCAGCGCCAAAACCTTGCGCGGGGCGCTGCTTAAAGACGCGGCGCCCCGATGAAGCTGGCGGCCTCGCCTTTGCTGCCGCCCTTGATGCTGAGGACGCTGCTCAGTTACGGCGTCTTCGGTCTGCCGCTGGCGATGGTCGCCTTGCCAATTTATGTCTACCTGCCGCAGTTTTACGCGGCGCGCGCCGGCCTGTCGCTGGCCATGATAGGCGCGGTGCTGCTGACCGCGCGCGTGGCCGCCGCCTTTATCGACCCGCTGCTCGGGCTGTGGATCGCGCGCGGGCAGGGCGCGTATGCGCGCTACGTGGCGCTGGCGCTGCCGCTGCTGCTGGCCTCTTTTGTGGCATTGTTCCATCCACCCGCACTGGGGCCGGCTGCGTCGCTCGCCTGGTTCCTGGCCACGCTGATGCTGGTGTATGTCGGCTTTGGCATCGCGACCATTGCGCACCAGAGCTGGGGCGCGGCGCTCACGCAGGCGCCGGCCGAACGGGCGCGCGTGTCGGGCGTGCGCGAAGCGTGCGGCCTGGCGGGCGTGGTGCTGGCCGCCGGCGTGACCGGCGCGGCCGGCTACGGCGCCCTGTCGATCGCGTTTGCGCTGGCGCTGCTGCTGGGCGCGGCGCTGCTGCTGTGGAGGGCGCCGCGGCCGGCGCCGGCGGTCGCTGGCAACCACGCCCTTGGCTGGCGCGCCATGGCGATCCCGTTTCGCCAGGCCCGCTTTCGGGCGCTGTTCGCGGTATTGATGGTCAATGGCGTGGCCTCGGCCATTCCCGCCACACTGTTTTTGTTTTTCGCGACCGACCATTTGCGCCTTGGCGCCTATGCCGGCCTGTTCTTGATCATGTATTTCGGCGCCGCCGCCATCTCGATTCCATTTTGGGTCGCGCTGGCGGTGCGCTTTGGCGAGGCCCGCGCCTGGGTCGGCGGCATGCTGCTGGCGGCCGTGGTGTTTGTCTGGGCTTTCGGGCTGGGGCCGGGCGCGGCGTTGGGATTCGGCGCGATCTGCGTGCTGTCCGGCCTGGCCGTGGGCGCTGACTTGGCGCTGCCGCCCGCGCTGCTGGCCGGCGTGATCCATGGCGCGGGCCACTCCGGCTCGCGCGAGGCGGCGTACTTCGGCGTGTGGAACTGGGGCGTGCAAATGACGCTGGCGCTCGCTGCCGGCATTGCCCTGCCGCTGCTCGCGTGGCTGGGTTTTGTGCCCGGCTCGGGCGGCGCGACGAGCGCGCTGGTGGCAGCTTACGCCTTGCTGCCGTGCGCATTGAAACTGCTGGCCGCGGCCCTGTTGTGGCGCGCGCCGCTGCGGCATTTATAAAGGAACCTATCATGAAACTATTTAATAACATCGCCTGCGGCGCCGTTTTTGCCTTGCTTGCAGCTTGCAGCACGCCGAACTCGGATCTCTACGCGAAAGAGCAGCCGCGCCTGGAAGTGGAACAGTATTTCAGCGGCACGCTCGACGCCCACGGCATGTTCCAGGACCGCTCGGGCGCCGTCATCAAGCGCTTCGTTGTCGTGATGCGCGCTTCGTGGCAGGGCGATACCGGTACGCTCGACGAAGACTTTACCTATGCCGACGGCACCAAGCAAAAGCGCGTCTGGACGCTCAAGAAAACGGGGCAGGGCGCTTTTACCGCCACCGCGCCGGACGTGGTGGGCACGGCGCGCGGTGTCGTCTCGGGCAATTCGCTGAACTGGAAATATGTGCTGGCGCTGCCCGTCGACGGCAAGATCATCAACGTCGACATGGATGACTGGATGTTCCTGATCGACCAGAACGTCATGCTGAACCGGACCGCGATGAGCAAGTATGGTTTCAACCTGGGCAACGTGACGCTGTCGTTCACCAGGCGCGCGCAATGAATCCGGCGATTACCAGCTGGAAGGACAAGCGGGTCTGGGTGATCGGCGCTTCCACTGGCATCGGCGAAGCGTGCGCGCACCTGCTGGTCGATGGCGGGGCGCGGGTGGCGTTTTCCGCGCGCAGCGTGGAAAAGCTGGCGGCAACCACCGCCAACACGCCAGGCGCGATGGCATTGCCGCTGGATGTGACAGACAGCGCCGCTGTGGCCGCCGCCTGCAAGCAGCTGGTGGCCGAATGGGGCGGCATCGACCTGGTGCTGGTGGTGGCGGGCGGCTACAACGAAATGCGGGCCGATAGCTTTGACCTGGCGCTGGCCAACGGCTTGATCGACCTGAATTTGCGCGGCGTCTTCAACTGCCTGGCGCCGGTGCTGCCGCAACTGCTGCGCCAGGGGACGGGCGGGATCGGGATCGTGGCCTCGGTGGCCGGTTACGGCGGGCTGCCCAAGGCGCTGGTGTACGGGCCGACCAAGGCGGCGCTGATCAACCTGACCGAGTCGCTGTACCTGGACCTGCATCCCAAGGGGATTGCGGTGTACCAGATCAACCCCGGCTTTGTCGATACGCCGCTGACGGCGCACAATGACTTTGAGATGCCGGCGCTGATGACGGCCAAGGATGCCGCCGCGCAGCTGGTGGACGGCATCGAGCGCGGGCAGTTTCATATTCACTTTCCCAGGCGCTTTACCAACAGCATGCGCCTGGCGCGGCTGCTGCCGTATCGGCTGTACTTCTGGCTGATCCATAAAGTGACGAAGCTATGAACCGGGAACCAGAGCTCGAGCGCCTGGTGCGCTTTTTTGAAACCATCAGCGGCGACGATTTGCACGAACGGCTGGCGCAGGTGTATGCGGTCGATGCCAGGTTCAAGGATCCGTTCAACGAGGTGTGCGGGCTGGGCGAGATAGCGCGCATTTTCGAGCACATGTTCGAACAGGTGAAGGCGCCCCGTTTCGTGGTGACGACCAAGGTGCTGCAGGGGCCGCAGGCGTTCTTGACGTGGGAATTCCTGTTTGAAATGAAGCGGTTTTCAAAGGAAACGCAGACCATCGTGGGCGCCACGCAGATTATTTTCGATGCCGACGGCAAGGTGGCGGTGCACCGGGATTACTGGGATGCGGCCGAGGAGTTGTATGAAAAGCTGCCGCTGATCGGCAGCCTGATGCGCTGGCTCAAGCGCGCCGCGAACAAGTAATATGGCGCTGCCACCCCGGCGCCTGGCATTGGGGTGGCGAATGAATGCGCAGCTTTCGCCGGTGTCAGCATGCGGCGCGACACCTCTTTATTGAAAACGCCATATAGTTGGCGCCAAATAGTTGGCGCCAACTGTGTCTGTGCGCTTGGTCGGCTCGTCCTGGCCGTTTGGCAGACGGCCTGTTCCAGTTTCAGGCCGCGAGCTTGGACGCTTTTGAAAACACGAAGAACGCAAAGGCAATCTCCATCGCTCCGCCAAGTCCTGCCGCGACGGCGGGTGGGATCGCGAGAAAGAAAACGACATTTCCAGCAACAATAAGGCTTGCTCCCATGGTCCAGAAAATCGCTCTGCCATAAACACTTGCAAAGACCAGGTAGCGACTGCCAATCGTCGCCATCATTGCTGGAAAAAATAGCGCGGGATTGAAAAGAAAAAGACCATAGGCCATCGCGCAGCCAAGGATCAGCCAAATTGTCGACGCCATGACAAGTTGGTTCAGCGCGTTGTCCGGGCTTGTCTTTGCCGCCCGTCCTGCCGCCTTCGTTACAAGGACGCTGATCGGGTAAATGAGCGCGCCACCCAAGAGCAGCGTCCATACGGCCTGGCGCAGGCCAAGCAGATCACACACAAGTGCGGCGGCAATCCAGACGAGACCCGATACCAGCATGCCTGGGGCGCCATCATAATAGGCGTGGCGCATTTCATTTTGCTGATCTTCAGATAGAGATAGTTTCATTACTTCTTTCTGCGCTTCACTGCGATTGATGCGGACATCGCGGACCGGCAAGCATTCTGCGGCCGTCTTTGGCCAACGTTAAAAAATCGCTGTCACTTCCCCTGCGCCTGCGCCGTTTTGCGAATCGTCTCCAACGTTGCATTTGGCGTAATCAAATTGCCGTCATAGCGCAACTCAATGATCGCAGGCAGCGACTGCTCCCTGGTATGGGCCAGCGCGCGCGCCAAGGCCGGGCCGAACTCGGCGGTCGTGTTCACCACTTCGCCGTGCGCGCCATAGGCCTGCGCCAGCGCTGCAAAATCGGGATTGTGCAGCGTCGTTCCCGACACGCGCCCCGGATAATCGCGCTCCTGGTGCATCCGGATGGTGCCGAACATGCTGTTGTTAAAGACGATGATCAGCACGCCCGCCTTGTACTGCACGGCGGTGGCCAGCTCCTGGCCGTTCATCATGTATTCGCCATCGCCCGCGAACGTGATCACGGTGCGCTCAGGATCGATGATTTTTGCCGCCACGCCGGCCGGCACGCCGTAGCCCATCGCGCCATTGGTGGGCGCGAGTTGGGTGCGCATGCCGCCGTAGCGATAAAAGCGGTGCGCCCACGACGCGTAGTTGCCCGCGCCATTGGTGATGATGGTGTCCTTCGGGACCGCCGCCTGCAGTTGCTGCACCACCTGCCACAGGTCGAGCGGCGCCGTGCCGTCCTTGAAGATCGGCGGCTGCTCCTGGTAGGCGGCCAGTTCGGCGCGCGCTTCGGCAACGCTGTCTTGCCATGCGCGCGCGTCCACCGGCGCCATCGCCGCGAGCATCGCGCACGCTTGCGGGGCGCCGCTGTTGATCATCAATTCGGCCTGGTAGACGCTGCCCAGTTCTTCGGCGTCGGCATGCAAGTGCACCAGGCGCTGCTTGGGCACCGGGGAAGCGAGCAGCGAGTAGCCGCTGGTGGTCATTTCGCCCAGGCGCGGGCCGATGGCGATGAGCAGGTCGGCGTCGCGCACGCGCGCTGCCAGCTTGGGATTGATGCCGATGCCGACGTCGCCGATGTAGTTCGGGTGCGCGTTGTCGAGCAAATCCTGGAAGCGGAACGCGCAGCCGACCGGCAGCGCGTTCGCTTCGGCAAAGCGGGCCAGGTCGGCGCAGGCTTGCGCGTTCCAGGTGCCGCCGCCCAGCAGCACGACCGGGCGCTTCGATTCGGCCAGCATGTTGCGCAGCGTCTCGATCTGTGCGCTTGACGGCGACGCCTGCACCGGCGTGTAGCGCCTGGTGTCGGCCACGCTGGCAACGTCGACCAGCATGTCTTCGGGCAGGGCCAGCACCACCGGGCCCGGCCGCCCGCTGGTGGCCACCTGGAAGGCGCGCGCCAAATATTCGGGAATCCGGTCGGCGCGGTCGATCTGGGTCACCCACTTGGCCATCTGGCCGTACATGCGGCGGTAATCAATTTCCTGGAACGCTTCCCGGTCCGTGAAGTCGTTGCCGACCTGGCCGATGAACAGGATCATCGGGGTCGAGTCCTGGTAGGCGGTGTGTACGCCAATCGATGCATTGGTTGCGCCCGGCCCGCGCGTGACAAAACAGATGCCCGGTTTGCCGGTCATCTTGCCGTAGGCCTCGGCCATGAAGGCGGCGCCGCCTTCCTGGCGGTTGATGATGAAGCGGATGTCCGAATCGTGCAGGGCGTCAAGAACGTCGAGGTAGCTTTCGCCCGGAACGCCAAAGGCGGTGTCGACGCCATGGATGTTGAGCGCATCGACCAGGATCTGGCCGCCACTGCGGGAAGGGAGCGTCATAAGTCTGTAGCCTCTAGGATGGAGTGTCAGCCATTCTATGCGAGGTGTTTCCACGGAGCTTTTGAAAATACGACAGAAAATTTCAGAATTGGACAGGCCGCAAGGCCGTTTTGCGCGCGAGATGCGCGTGAGATGCGCGCGATTGGTGCATATCAAACGAACGCCCTTCGTGCGGGCTAGCTTGGACCTTCGTGATCCCATGGGCCGCCTTGATGACCGATCTACTGATTATTCTTGCCCTGATCTTGCTCAACGGCGTGTTTGCCATGGCGGAGCTTGCCATCGCATCGGCCAAGCGCCTGCGCCTGGAAGAGTCCGAGCGCAACGGCAGCGCGGGCGCGCGCGTGGCGCTTGACCTGGCCGACAATCCCAGCACCTTTCTTTCCACCGTCCAGATCAGCATCACCCTGATCAGCATTTTCAATGGCGCCTTCGGCGAAGCGTCGCTCACCGCGCGCCTGGCGCCGTGGCTGGCGCAGGTGCCGGCCCTGGCGCCCTACGCGCGCGAAGCGGCGCTGGCCGTTGTCATTGCCGGCATTACGTTCATGTCCCTCATATTCGGCGAGCTGGTGCCAAAAAGCATCGCCATGCAGCACCCGGAACGGGTGGCGATGCTGGTCGCGCGCCCGCTGCGCCAGCTCTCGCGCCTCATGCGCCCGTTTGTTGCGGTGCTCGCCTTTACCAATGACTTGATCATGCGTCTGCTGGGCCTGCACGAGCGGCGCGACGAGGCGCCCACCCATCAGGAAATCAGCGGCATGCTGGAATGCCTGCGCGAACTGCTCGGCACCGCCGTCGTGTTCCCGGACGAGGCAGGCGGCGCCTACCACACCTTGGCCGGTTTCCTGTTGCATCAGCTTGGCCATATTCCGCGCGCCGCCGAGCATCTGGAGTGGAATGGCTACCGCTTCGAAGTGGTCGATATGGACCGCCACCGGATCGACCGGGTGCTGGTGGCGGCGCTGTAATGCCAAACCATTGCTCAGTTCGCAATTTGACAACGGCCTAAACAGTTCTATATTGGTTGTTGGCCTGCAATTGATGCGGGCATAGCGGGCCACCGGTGACCAACTCATGAATGCTGTCGTGTTAATTGTTACCGCGCACGCGGCTGACGCGTCCGACTTGCGCCGTCTGCTGCTGCGTTCGCGCGATGGCCCGTTCGACATCGTTGCGGCCGGCACCTTGGCCGCTTCGCTTAGCGAGCTTGCCACGCAACGCAACGCATCGATATCGTTCTCGCCGACCTTTGCCTGCCCGACTGCAGCGGCGTGGCCGTGATCGAGCAATTGCTGGCGGCAGCGCCCGGCATGCCGGTGCTGGCGCTGGTGCCCCAGGCCGATGAGGCGCTGGCGTTCGAGGCGGTCACGCTGGGTGCGGAGGGGTATTTGCTCCACGGCTATTTCAACAATAGCTTGATACCCCAGGCGCTGGCCAACATTATCCACCGCAAGGCGGTCGAGGCCGACCTGTATGTCGAGAAAGAGCGTACCCGGGTGATCCTGGAGTCGATCGGTGAGGCTGTCATCAGCACCGATCTCGACGGCAGTGTCGGCTACCTGAACAGCGTGGCGGAGCGCATGACGGGTTGCCCGCGCGCGTTTGCCTACGGCCGGCCGTTTTCCGAAGTCGCCTGTGTGTTCGATGCGCTCACCAATACGCCCATCTGCGATCACCTGCGCCAGGCGATCCTGCATGACAAGCCCGTGCGCGGCGCGGCCGGCATGATGCTCATGCGCGCCGACGGCAGCGCCACCGCGATCGAACTGTCGGTCGCGCCCGTGCACGAACGCAGCGGGGGCTTGAGCGGCGCGGTGATCGTGCTGTACGATGCCAGTGTTGCCCAAGCGACCATGCTGGCGCGCATGGCCTATCTGGCCCAGCACGACGTTCTGACCGGCCTGCCCAACCGGTTGCTGCTCGACGAGCGCATGGCGCACGCCATTGCGCTGGCGGCGCGCCAGTCGCGCCAACTGGCGGTGCTGTTTCTGGACCTGGACAACTTCAAGCTGGTCAACGATTCGCTTGGCCACGTGGTGGGCGACAAGCTGCTCGAATCGATGGCCCAGCGTTTGAGCGCCCACAACCGCACCAGCAACACCGTGGCGCGGCAGGGCGGCGACGAATTCATCATCATCAGCGGCGACGACGAGTCGGTGGCCGGCATCGCCCTGACGGCGAGCAGAATATTGGCCGACATCGCGCGCCCGCATCTGGTGGCAGGGCACCACCTGCACATTACCGGCAGTATCGGTATCAGCATGTATCCGGAAGACGGTCGCGACGCCGAAACGCTGGTCGGCAATGCCGACGCCGCGATGTATTACGCCAAAAAAGCGGGGCGCGGCAGGGTGCAGTTTTTTAACCGCGACATGAATCGGCGCGCGCTGGAGCGCCAGATGCTCGAAGCTCGCTTGCGTTACGCCAAAGACCGCGGCGAACTGGTGCTCCATTTCCAGCCCAAGATCGACCTGCGCCGCGGGGTCATCACCGGCGCCGAAGCATTGCTGCGCTGGCGCCTGCCCGGGCAGCGCCTGATGATGCCGGACCGCTTTGTGCGCATCGCCGAGGAGTGCGGCTGGATTGAAGCGATCGGCCACTGGGTGCTGCGCGAGGCGTGCGGCAAGGCGCGCCAGTGGCAGGATGCGGGGCTTGATCCGGGCACCATCGCTGTCAATGTCTCGGCTTGCGAATCTCGTGCGCCGGGCTTTCTCGACGGCGTGCGCGACGTGCTCGACGAAACCGGTCTTGATCCGGCGCGACTGGAGCTGGAGCTGACCGAGGGCGTGCTCATGAAAAATGCCGAATCGAGCTTTGCCATCTTGCGCGACTTGAAGCAGCTGGGCGTGCAGCTGGTGGTGGACGATTTTGGCACCGGCTACTCGAGCCTGAGTTACCTGAAAAACTTTCCCGTCGATGTGCTCAAGATCGACCAGTCGTTGGTCCGCGACCTGGTCTCGCCGCAGGACAAAGGCATCATCGTCAAGGCGGTGATCGGCATGAGCCGCAGCATGAACTTGAAAGTGGTCGCCGAAGGCGTGGAAACGCAGGAGCAATGCAAGCTCCTGCGCGAACTGAAGTGCGATGAAGGGCAGGGTTTTACTTTAGCCGCCCGCTTGCCGGTGAGCAGTACGCGCAACTGCTCAAGAATGGCCTGGCGGACCGGCGCGTTGGCAGCGCGCCCCTGGCGCGCCGCCAACGCGGTACAATACGTCCGTGAAGCAGGCCAGACAGTCGCTGGCTGGCGCGTAATGCGTCGGCGGGAGGAAGGTCCGGACTCCATAGAGCAGGATGACGGTTAATGGCCGTCCGCTGAAAGCCGACCGGCCGTACTTGTATGGCCGGGGAGTATAAGGCGAGGAATAGGGCCACAGAGACGAGCGTATTAAGTTACGGTGAAACGCGGTAACCTCCATCTGGAGCAATCCCAAATAGGCACGCGTTGAGGCGGCTCGCGGAGCGTGCGGGTAGGGAGCTTGAGCGCCGGAGTAATTCGGCGCCTAGAGGAATGGCTGTCATAGCAGGGACCCGCAAGGGCGACTGCCGTAACAAAATCCGGCCTATCGGCCTGCTTCACTTTTTGATTTCGGCCCGCTGACATGGGCCAAGCCTGCCTCGCAAGGCAGGCCCGTTGCGCAGGGGCGCGCAAGCGTGCGCAAAAGCGTTCGACAGCTTCCGGCAGCACCTGTTTGCCAGCTCACTGCGGCGCTTGCGCCCGGCCTTGAGGTTACTCATGAAAAAGTACATCCTCGCCCTCGACCAGGGCACCACCAGTTCGCGCGCCATCCTGTTCGACCGCCAGGGCCAGCCATGCGGCAGCGCGCAGCAAGAGTTCCCCCAGTATTTTCCCCAGCCCGGCTGGGTCGAGCATGACGCCACCGACATCTGGGAAAGCCAGCTGGCCGTGGCGCGCCGCGTGCTGGTCGATCACGGCGTCGATGTTGCCGACGTTTGCGGTATCGGCATTGCCAACCAGCGCGAGACCACCGTCGTGTGGGACCGCAAGAGCGGGCAAGCGATCGCCCCCGCCATTGTCTGGCAGGACCGGCGCGCGGCCGCCGCCTGCGACCAGCTGCGCGAGGACGGCCACGCCAAGCTGATACAAGCCATTACCGGACTCGAGCTGGACGCTTATTTTTCGGCCACCAAGCTGGCCTGGCTGCTGGACAACGTGGCCGGCGCGCGCGCCAGGGCGGAACGGGGCGAGCTCGCCTTCGGCACCATCGACAGCTACCTGGTGTTCAAGCTGTGCGGGCGCCATGTGACGGACGTGAGCAACGCCTCGCGCACCATGCTGTTCAACATTCACCTGATGCGCTGGGACCAGGACTTGCTCGACCTGTTCCGTATTCCCGCCGCGATGCTGGCCGACGTGGTGTCCAGCGCAGAGGAGGTGGGCAGCACTGCCGGGCAGTGGTTCGGCCGGCCGATTCCGATTGCCGGCATTGCCGGCGACCAGCAGGCCGCAACGTTCGGGCAAGCCTGCCATCGGCGCGGCATGGTCAAAAACACCTATGGCACGGGCTGCTTCATGCTGATGCATTCGGGCAACCACGCGCCCCGGTCGGCCAACCGGTTGCTGGCCACCGTGGGCTGGCGGGTGGGCGGGCAGACCGACTATCTGCTGGAGGGTAGCGTCTTCATGGGCGGCGCCACGGTCCAGTGGCTGCGCGACGGGCTGGGCATCATCGACAAGTCGAGCGACGTTGAAGCCCTGGCCGCGAGCGTGCCCGACAACGGGGGCGTATATCTGGTGCCCGCCTTTGCGGGACTGGGCGCGCCGCACTGGGACCCGTACGCGCGCGGCACGCTGGTGGGCATGACGCGCGGGACCAACCGCGGCCACATTGCGCGCGCGGCGCTCGAAGCGATCGCCTACCAAAGCGCCGAACTGCTGCTGGCGATGCAAAAAGATGCCGCCTGTCCGGTTGCCGAAGTGCGGGCCGATGGCGGGGCGGCGCGCAACGACATGCTGATGCAATTCCAGGCCGACTTGCTGGGCGTACCGGTAGTGCGCCCCAAGGTGACCGAAACCACGGCGCTGGGTGCGGCCTACCTGGCCGGCCTGGCGCTGGGGTTTTGGGCGTCGCAAGAAGAGATCGCCGCGCAATGGCAGGCGGAACGGCGTTTTGAGCCGGCGATGACCGACGATCGGCGCCAATCGCTGATGGCGCGCTGGGCCGAAGCGGTCGCGCGCTCACGGAACTGGGTCGCCTGACCCCCAGGCCAACGGCCCAAATCGCGCACCCCACCGCGCCCATCGTTCCCAGCGCTTCCCAAATATTTTCCATCACCAAAATCTCACGCTGGGTCAGTTCCCCCATTACGACACGGCCTCATCTGTAACCTCGTTTACAGATGAGGCCGTGTCGTAATGGGGGAACTGACCCCGGGTGGAATTTGGGTAAGTGTTGCCCAATGTCAACCAAATACAATTTATTTAATTATTGCTGAACATGCAAAACTTGTGTGAATAGATGAGGTAGCACATTCAATGTGTTTTATAAGTGTCTGATTATCGGCGTATTTTCCCTTGAGACCGCTTGAACACTGTTCGCTAAGTCCTTGACTTCATTGGCAAAATTCACATTTCGCACGTTTGAATTCGCTTGACCATAGGAATTGCTTCATCTAAAGTGGGCGACAGTGTGAAAAAGTGTCGTTTTGTGGGAGGTTTTTCAACTCCTGGCGTCAAAACAGCGCAGTCATAAAAACTCTCAAGCTAGGTACTTTCGTGTTTCAAGGCGCTTCCGCAATCAATCTCGATGCAAAAGGCAGGATGTCAATCCCCGCCAAGCATCGTGACGCGCTCGCCGTTCAGTGCGAAGGACGCCTTACGCTCACCAAGCATCCCCACGGCTGCCTGCTGTTTTTCCCGCGCCCGGTGTGGGAATCGCACCGCGAACAGATCGCCGCGTGGCCCATGTCGGCCAAGGCTTGGCAACGTATTTTCCTCGGCAATGCTTGCGATGTCGAGATGGATTCGGCCGGCCGCATCCTGATTTCCCCTGAGCTGCGCAGCGCCGTCGGCCTGACGCGCGACGTCATGCTGCTCGGTATGGGCACCCATTTCGAAATCTGGGATGCCGCCAAGCTGTCCGACAACGAGCAGGAAGCCGTCGCCGGCGGCATGCCCGATGTCCTCTCCAATTTTTCTTTCTAGGACCCGCCAATGACGAATGTGGCGGTGCCGGAGTTCCAGCATCGAACGGTGCTGCTCGATGAAGCGGTCGATGCGCTCAGCCTGGATGGCGTGCGCGCCGACGGTATCTATATAGACGGTACCTTCGGGCGCGGCGGTCACAGTCGCCTGATCCTGTCCAAGCTCGGCCCCAACGCGCGCCTGATCGCCTTCGACAAGGATTTGCAGGCGATCGCCACCGCCGCCCAGGTGGGCGACCCGCGTTTCGAGATCGTGCACGACAGTTTTGCCACCATGCGCAGCGCGCTGGCCGAGCGCGGCGTGCAGCAGGTTGACGGCATCCTGCTCGACCTGGGCATTTCCTCGCCCCAGGTCGATGACGCGGCGCGCGGCTTCAGCTTTCGCAACGACGGTCCGCTCGACATGCGCATGGATACCACGCGCGGCGTGTCGGCCGCGCAATGGCTGGCCAGTGTGCCGGAACAACAATTGGAAAAGGTGATACGCGAATATGGGGAAGAACGGTTTGCTTTTCAGATTGCAAAGGCGATTGCTGCTGGCCGGGCAGTCGAGCCAATTTCAAGCACACGACAGCTTGCCAGTCTCGTGGCGCGTGTCGTCAAGACCCGCGAGAAGGGCAAGGATCCGGCCACCCGTACCTTTCAGGCTATCCGGATTTTCATCAATAAAGAGCTTGAAGACCTGGAAACAGGCCTGAACGAAGCCTACGCCATGCTGGCGCCCGGCGCGCGCATGGTCGTGATCAGCTTTCATTCGCTGGAAGACCGCATGGTCAAGCAGTTCCTGGCCAGTAAAGCGAAGGTCGAACAGCCCGACCGCCGCCTGCCGATCCGCGCGGTCGATCTGCCGCAGCCGTTGATGAAGCTTATTTCGAAATCCAAGCCGTCCGAGCTGGAGGTTGACGCCAATCCCCGTTCGCGCTCGGCCGTGATGCGGGTCGCCGAACGCTTGGCCGGAGCGCGCTCATGAACGGCAAGATCAATATCATCCTGGCCGCCGTGCTGGTGACGTCCGCCCTGTCGCTGGTGAACGCGCAGTACGAAGCGCGCAACCTGTTCATTGAATTGGGCAAGCTCGAACATCAGGCCAAGCAGCTCGACATCGACTGGGCCCAGCTCCAGCTCGACCAGTCCACGCTGGGCAAGAACGCGCGCATCGAACAGATCGCGCGCACCGATTTGAACATGGCGCCGCTGTCGGCGGCGCGTACGCAGTATTTGACGGAAGGTGCAAAATGAAGCGCGGCGGTCATGGCGTGACAGGTTCGCGGGTCGCCGCCTCCAAAGGCGTGTCGTTCTCGAAAAGCCCGGTGCTGGCGGTCAGCCTGCCGACCTGGCGTTCGCGCGTGGTGCTGTTCGTGCTGTTTGCCTCGTTTGCGGTGCTGGCCGGGCGCGCCCTGTGGCTGCAGGGCAGTCCGGCCAACAAATTCCTGATCTCCCAGGGTAAAAATCGCTACGAGCGCACCATCGAGCTGCCGGCCACGCGCGGCAAGATCATGGACCGCAACGGCCAGGTGCTGGCGTCGTCCTTGCCGGTCAAGGCGGTGTGGGCCATTCCGGAGGACGTACTCAAGTCGTCGCCGGAAAAGCTCGCTCACCTGGCCAAGCTGCTCGAGATGAGCAATGCCGACCTGGCCAAAAAGCTCGACTCGGACCGCACCTTCGTGTATTTGAAGCGCCAGGTCGAGATGGACGTGATAGCCGAAATCAACAAGCTTGGCATCAAGGGCCTGGACACGCGCAAGGAATACAAGCGCTTCTACCCGCAGGGCGAAGTCATGACGCACCTGGTGGGCTTTACCAACGTTGAAGACGCGGGCCAGGAAAGCATGGAGCTGGCGCAGCAAAAGAATCTGGTGGGCGCAACCGGCAGCCGGCGCGTGATCAAGGATGGGCGCGGCAATATCGTCGAGGACGTGGGCCAGTCCAAGCAGCCGCACGACGGCAAGGACTTGACGCTGTCGGTCGACAGCAAGATTCAGTACATCGCTTTCTCGCAGGTCAAGGCCGCGGTTGAAAAATTCAAGGCCAAGGCGGGCGCCGCCGTGGTGCTGGACGTGAAAACGGGCGAAGTGCTGGCGCTGGCCAACTGGCCCACGTACGACCCGAACGATCGCAAGAAGCTGACCGGCGCCCAGCTGCGCAACCGCGTCATCACCGACACTTTCGAGCCCGGCTCGACCTTGAAGCCGTTTACGGTGGCGCTGGCAATGGACACCGGCCGCGTCAAGCCGACCAGCCTGATCGACACCGGCCCCGGGCGCTTCGTCATCAACGGCGCGCCGATCAACGACACCAAGCCGCACCATGTGATCAGCGTGGCGCAGATTATCGAGATGTCGTCCAATATCGGCACCTCCAAGATTGCGCTCAACATGCCCGCGCAAGAGATGTGGGAAATGTTCACGGAAGCGGGCTTCGGCCAGCAGCCAAAATTCGGCTTTCCCGGCGCGGTGGCGGGGCGTGTGCGTCCGTACAAATCGTGGCGCCCGATCGAGCAGGCCACCATGAGCTACGGGAACGGTATTTCGGTCTCGCTGCTGCAGCTGGCGCGCGGCTACCTGATCTTTGCCCGCAACGGTGACATGATTCCCCTGTCGTTCCAAAAAGTGACGGAGCCGCCGGTCGGCCAGCAGGTGATCAAGCCGCAGACGGCGCGCGATATGCGCGAAATGCTCGAGCGCGTGGTGTCCGGCAAGGACGGCACGGCCAAGCAGGCGCAGGTCGCCGGCTACCGCGTGGGCGGCAAGACCGGCACCGCGTACAAGGTTGAAAACGGCCGCTACGCGATGCCGCGCAAGTACATCGGTTCTTTCGTGGGCATGGTGCCGATGTCCAATCCGCGCTTCATCATCGCCGTCATGATCGACGAGCCGGGCACGCGCGAGCACTTCGGCGGCCAGGTGGCAGCGCCTACTTTTGCCGCAGTGGCGTCGAACGCGCTGCGCGCACTGAACGTGCCGCCCGATTCCACCGTCACCCAAATCGTCGGGACCGACGACGCCGAGGAGGTAATGTGATGATGCCGGCAGCGCACATGCACGACATCTGCAGCTGGATCGCAGCCAATGCCCCGGGCGGCAAGCTGGCGTCCGACTCGCGCCGCATCAAGGCCGGCGACGTGTTTTTTGCCTATCCGGGCGACACCGCCGACGGGCGCGCCTTCATCGCGCGCGCCATTGCGCAGGGCGCTGCCGCCGTGCTGTTCGACGGGCGTGACTTTGCCTGGGACGCGGCGTGGAACGTGCCGCACTTGGCCGTGGCCGACCTGAAAAAAAACGCCGGCCCCATCGCTCACGCCTGCAACGGCATGCCCGACGCCGCCATGTTTACCGTGGGCCTGACCGGCACCAACGGCAAGACGTCTTGCGCGGTGTGGCTGGGCCAGGCCTTTGCGCGCCTGGGCGAAACGGCCGCCGTCATCGGCACGCTTGGCGTGGGCATGTTCAAGGGCCGTGGCGAAGTTGACTACGACGTTACCGGCTACACCACGCCGGACGCGGTACTGCTGGCTGAAAAGCTGGCGCAAGTACGCGAAGCGGGCGCCACGGCACTGGCGATTGAGGTAAGCTCCATCGGCCTTGAACAAGAACGTACTTCAGGCATGCATTTCGATGTGGCGATCTTCACCAACCTGACGCGCGACCACCTTGATTATCACGGTGACATGGAAAGCTACGAAGCAGCCAAAACCCGGCTGTTCGAGTGGCCAGGATTAAAAACAGCAGTGCTCAACCTCGACGACCCGGCAGGCATGCGCCTGGTCAACCACCTCACAACCCGCTTTGGCAGTGCGCTGCCCCTGATCGGCTACACCTTGCGCGATGTTGCGGCCCAGCCCGATATCGATGGCGTGGCGATGCTGCGCGCCTCACAATTCAAGAGCCGTCACGCGGGCACCGATTTCCACCTCGAATCGCCTTTTGGCGGCGCCAGCGTCAAGACCCACCTGGTCGGTCATTTCAATGTTTCCAACGCGCTGGCCGTGCTGGGCGCGCTGCTGGCCAAAGGCGTCGTGCTGCGCAGCGCGCTCGATGCGATCGAGGCCTTGACGCCGGCCCCGGGCCGCATGCAGCAGGTCGGCGGCCAGGATGCGCCGATGGTTGTCATCGACTACGCCCACACGCCGGACGCGCTGGAAAAAACGCTGGGCGCCTTGCGCCAGGTGGCGCGCGAGCGCGGCGGGGCGCTGTGGTGCGTGTTCGGCTGCGGCGGCGACCGCGATCCGGGCAAGCGGCCGCAAATGGGCGCCATTGCGCAGGTGGCCGAGCACGTGCTGGTCACCAGCGACAATCCGCGCAGCGAAGAGCCGGGCGCCATCATCGCCCAGATCGTCGCGGGCATGGATGCGAGCCACGCCGGCTCCACCATCCAGGCCATCGAAGACCGCGCCGCGGCGATTCTGTCGGCCATCAAGCACGCGGCCAAGGCTGACGTGATCCTGCTGGCCGGTAAAGGCCACGAGCCGTACCAGGAAATCAAGGGCCGCAAAATGCCGTTCTCGGACGCCGACCACGCGGCGCTGGCCCTGGCCGCGCGCGCCACCATGATGAGGACGCACTGATGCGCGGCTCGCTGGCACAACTGGCACGATCCATCCCCGGCGCCGCCGTGACGGGCGACGCTGCGTTTGACAGCGTATCGACGGACAGCCGCAGCGCCGGCGTCGGCGCGCTGTTCGTCGCGCTGCGCGGCGAGAACTTCGACGCGCATGACTTCCTGGCGCAGGTCGCCGCCAAGGGCGTGGCGGCGGTGGTGGCTGAAGAACTGCCTCCAGGCTGGACCCTGCCCGCGCTGATCGTACCGGATACCCTGGCCGCGCTGGGCCACATCGCCCACGCCTGGCGCGCGCAGTTTGCCATTCCCGTGATTGGCGTCACAGGCAGCAACGGCAAGACCACGGTCAAGGAAATGGTCGCCGCCGTGTTGGCCGCAGCCTTTGGCGAACCGGCGCGCCTGGCCACGCGCGGCAACCTGAATAATGAAATTGGCGTGCCGCTCACGCTGATGCGCCTGGACGCCGCGCACAAAGCGGCCGTGATTGAACTGGGCATGAACCATCCGGGCGAAATCGCGCGCCTGACCGCCATCGCGGCGCCCGGCATTGCACTGGTCAACAACGCGCAGCGCGAGCACCAGGAATTCATGCACACCGTGCAAGCGGTGGCGCAGGAAAACGGCGCGGTGCTGGCCGGCCTGCCGCCTGAGGGCGTGGCCGTGTTCCCGGGCGACGACACCTATACGCCGCTGTGGCACGACCTGGCCGCCGGACGGCGCACGATCACCTTTGGCCTGGACGCCTCGTGCGGCGTAACCTGCACCCACCACGCCACCGCATTTGGCAGCGACCTGCTGGTCGTCGTGCGCGAAGCGGGCGAGGATGCGCGCCAGTTCCCGGTGCGCCTGGCCGCCGCCGGCATGCACAATGTGCGCAACGCGCTGGCCGCGATTGCCTGCTGCGTGGCCGCCGGCGTGGCCGACGAAGACATCGAGCGCGGCCTGGCCGCGTTCGCGCCCGTTAGCGGCCGCCTGCAAAAAAAGAGCGCGGCGTGCGGCGCCACCGTCATTGACGACACCTACAATGCCAACCCGGATTCGGTACGCGCCGCGGTCGACGTGCTTGCGCAGTCATCCTTGCCGCATATCCTGGTGCTGGGCGACATGGGCGAAGTCGGCACCCAGGGCCAGCAGTTCCACGAAGAGATCGCCGCCTACGCGGCCAGCTGCGGCATCGCCGAAGTCTTTGTCACCGGGGACCTGACGCGCCACATGGTCGCCCTTGGTGCCCGCCATTTTGAACAGTTTGACGATTTACTGGCCGCACTCGACGCACGCCTTGGCAGCAATTGCGACGCGACGGTGCTGGTGAAGGGCTCGCGCTTCATGCAAATGGAACGCGTGGTCCAGCACCTTCTGGGCCTGGACAACACTAGCAACATTGGCAACACTAGCAACATTAGCAAGGAAACTCACTGACATGCTACTCTGGCTCGCACAATATTTTCAGCAGGACTTGGGTCCGCTGCGCGTCTTTAACTTCATCACCTTTCGCGCGGTGTTCGCCACCATCACGGCGGTGCTGATCGGCCTGTTCGCAGGCCCTGCGGTCATCCGCAAGCTGGTCCAGCTCAAGGTTGGCCAGGCCGTGCGCCTGGACGGCCCGCAAACGCACCTGAAAAAACATGGCACGCCAACCATGGGCGGGGTGCTGATTCTGATCGCCATTGGCGTGTCCACGCTGCTGTGGTGCGACCTGTCGAATCGCCTGATCTGGCCGGTGCTGGTCGTCACGCTCGGTTTCGGCGCCGTCGGCTGGGCCGACGACTACCGCAAGGTGGTCTACCAGGACCCGAACGGCATGCGCTCGGGCGAAAAATACTTCTGGATGTCCCTGATCGGCGTCGCCGCGGCACTGTACCTGGCGTTCTCGGTGTCCGCGCCCACGCCGGCCAAGGTGTGGGAGTTGTTCTTCGCGTGGGTGCAGTCCGGCTTTGCCATGAACCTGCCGCCAAAAGCCGACTTGATCGTGCCGTTCGTGAAAACCATCAGCTATCCGCTGGGCGTGTGGGGTTTCATCGCGCTGACCTATTGCGTCATTGTCGGCACCAGCAACGCGGTCAACATCACCGACGGCCTCGATGGCCTGGCCATCATGCCCACCGTGATGGTCGGCTCGGCCCTTGGCCTGTTCGCCTACCTGACCGGCAGCGCCAAGTATTCCGGCTACCTGTTCATTCCGCATATTGAAGGCGCGGGCGAACTGCTGATCTTTTGCGGCGCGATGGCTGGCGCCGGCCTGGCCTTCCTGTGGTTTAACGCGCATCCGGCCCAGATGTTCATGGGCGACGTGGGCGCGCTCGCGCTTGGCGGCGCGCTCGGCACCATCGCCGTCATCGTGCGCCAGGAGATCGTCCTGTTCATCATGGGCGGCGTGTTCGTCGCCGAGACGGTGTCGGTGATGATCCAGGTGGTCGTCTTCAAGATCACTAAGAAGCGCACCGGCGTTGGCCGCCGCGTGTTCCTGATGGCGCCCTTGCATCACCATTTTGAACAAAAAGGCTGGAAGGAGACGCAGGTTGTCGTGCGTTTCTGGATCATCACCATGATGCTGGTGTTAGTTGGCCTGTCAACCCTGAAGCTGCGCTGACCGATGAACTACGACGGCAAACACGCACTGGTACTGGGGCTCGGGGAAACCGGGCTCGCAATGGCGCAATGGCTGGCCCGCTGCGGCGCGCGCGTGCGCGTTGCCGACACGCGTGAAGAGCCGCAGCGCCTGCAAGCGTTGCGCGACGCCGTCCCCGGTGTTGAATTTGTCGGCGCGCCCTTCAATATTGCGCTGCTCGACACCATCGATTTTGTCGCCGTCAGCCCGGGCTTGATGCCTGAGCGCGAACTGGCCGAGATCGGGCCGGAGGCGGGCGTACGCAGCATCCCGCTCTGGAGCGAGATCGAACTGTTCGCCCAGGCGCTCGCCGCGCTCAAGGTGGAACGCGGCTATGCGCCAAAGATCATCGCGATCACTGGCACCAATGGCAAGACCACCGTCACCAGCCTGACTGGTTTGTTGTGCGAGCGCGCCGGCTTGCGCACGCGCGTGGCAGGCAATATCAGCCCGGCGGCGCTCGACGTGCTGCGCGAAGTGCTGGACGCCGCGGTCGATGGCGAGCCGCTGCCGCAGGCATGGATCCTCGAGCTGTCGAGCTTCCAGTTGCACGCAACCTTCAGCCTGCAAGCCGATGCCGCGACGGTGCTCAACCTGTCGCAGGACCATCTCGACTGGCATGGCGACATGGCTGCCTATGGCGCGGACAAAGCGCGCATCTTCGGCGCCAATACGGTGCGCGTGCTCAATCGCGACGACCAGGCTGTGATGCAGATGGCGTCCGCCACCGGCAACAACGTCACCTTCGGGACCAACGAACCGGATGCCGCCGGAAGCTTCGGCCTGCAAAGCGAGCGCGGCGTGCTGTGGCTGGCCGTGGCGCTCGCCGGCGAGGAAAGCGAAAAGAAGCGCAAGAAAAATGAAGCGCCTGAAGTCGTGCCAAGCACGATCAGCCGCCTGATGCCGGCCGACGCGTTGCGCATCCGCGGTCTGCATAATGCTGCCAACGCGCTGGCCGCGCTGGCCCTGTGCCGCGCCATCGGCCTGCCGTTCGCGCCGCTGCTGCACGGCCTGCGCGACTACCATGGCGAGCCGCACCGCGTGGAGCTGGTGGCCGCCATTGAAGGCATCGACTACTACGACGACAGCAAGGGCACCAATGTCGGCGCCACCGTGGCCGCCTTGAACGGCCTGGGCAAGGCTTTTGCCGGAGCGCAGTCGGGTGGGCAGTCGGGTACCACCCAGCGCATCGTGCTGATCGCCGGCGGCGACGGCAAGGGCCAGGATTTTTCGCCGCTGGCCGAGCCGTGCTCGCGCTACGTGCGCGCCATTGTGCTGATCGGGCGCGACGCACCCAAGCTGCGCGCTGCCATTGAAGAGGCGGGCGTCGACATGTTCGACTGCGCCACGCTGCCTGAAGCAGTCGAAAAGGCCGCGTCGCTGGCCTTGACGGGCGACGCCGTGCTGCTCTCGCCCGCCTGCGCCAGCATGGACATGTTCACCAACTACGCGCACCGCGCGCAAGTGTTTTGCGGCGCCGTGCGCGAACTGGCGCTGGCAAAGGGACAGGACATCTGATGGCGCTCCAGATTCCATTCAAATTTAGCGGCTCGTCAAAGGATGCTTTGACCAGCTCCCGCGCGCGCGCCTCAAAAATGATGGAATACGACCAGCCGCTGGTCTGGATCACGCTGCTCATGATGTTGTTCGGGCTGGTGATGGTCTATTCGGCCTCGATCGCGCTGCCCGATTCGCCGAAATACGCCAACTACAAGCACGTCTATTTCCTGCAAAAGCAAGCCATGTTCATCGGGATTTCGGTGCTGGCCGGCCTGTTTGTCTTCCGCATCCGCATCGAGGTATGGCAAAAATATTCGTCGATGATGTTTGTCGGCTCCCTGGTCCTGCTGGCCCTGGTGCTGGTGCCGGGCGTGGGCGTATCGGTCAACGGCGCCACGCGCTGGCTCAACCTGATCGTGTTCAAGCTGCAGCCGTCCGAGATCATGAAGATCGCCGCCGTCCTGTACGCGGCCGATTACACCGTGCGCAAGCAGGAATACATGCACAAGCTGACCAAGGGCTTTTTGCCCATGGCCGGCGCGATCGGCCTGGTGGGCCTGATGCTGCTGCTCGAACCGGACTTGGGCGCCTTTGGCGTGATCGTCTGCATCGCCATGGGCATCCTGTTCCTGGGCGGGATCAATATCATCTGGTTCGGCGGCATTACGGGTCTTCTCGGGGTGATATTCGGAATGATCATCTGGCTCTCGCCGTTTCGGCGCGCGCGCATGTTCGCTTACCTGAACCCTTGGGACGAAGCCAATTCGCTCGACAAGGCCTATCAGCTGACACATTCGCTGATCGCTTTTGGCCGCGGCGAATTTTTTGGCGTGGGCCTGGGCGCCAGCGTCGAAAAGCTGCACTACCTGCCGGAAGCGCACACCGACTTCATCATGGCCGTGATCGGTGAAGAACTGGGCCTGGCCGGCGTGCTGGTCGTCATCGCCCTGTTCTACTGGCTCGTCAAGCGCGCTTTCGACATCGGGCGCCAAGCCATCGCGATTGACCAGGTGTTCGCCGGCCTGGCGGCCAAGGGCATCGGCATCTGGATCGGTGTGCAGACCTTTATCAACATGGGTGTCAACCTGGGCCTGCTGCCGACCAAGGGCTTGACGCTGCCCTTGATGAGCTATGGCGGCTCCGGAGTACTGTTCAATTGCGTCGGTCTGGCGATCTTGCTGCGCATCGATTATGAAAACCGCGTCCTGATGCGGGGAGGGCGCGCATGAAGCGACTGATGATCATGGCGGCCGGAACCGGCGGGCATATTTTTCCGGGCATTGCGATTGCGCGCACCATGCAGGCGCGCGGCTGGGAAGTCAGCTGGCTAGGTACCGCCCACGGCATGGAGCAGGATCTGGTGCCCAAAGCGGGCATCGCGATCGACACCATCGACTTCCAGGGCATGCGCGGCAAAGGCTTGCAACATACCTTGCGGGGCGCCTTCAAGCTGACTGCCAGTTTTGTCACCTGCCTGCGCTACCTGCGCCAGCGCAAGCCGGATGTAGTGCTGGGCATGGGCGGTTATGTCTGCGTGCCGGGCGGGATGATGGCGCGCCTGCGCCGCGTGCCGCTGGTGCTGGTCAACGCCGACGCCGCGCTGCTGCTGTCAAACAAAACTCTCACGCCGCTGGCGCAGCGCGTGCTGTTCGGATTTCCGGCAGATTTTGGCCGCGCCGCCGGCAAGGCCATGGTCACCGGCAATCCTGTGCGCCAGGAAATCCTGGACATGGCGCCGCCGCGTGCGCGTTTTGAAGGGCGCACTGGCGCGCTGCGCATCCTGGTGGTGGGCGGCAGCCTGGGCGCCAAGATCCTCAACGACAGCATTCCCGCCGCGCTGGCGCTGCTGCCGCGAGCTGCGCGCCCGCACGTCACGCACCAGTCGGGCAAAAAAAACATCGATGCGTTGCGCGCGTCGTACGCCGAGGCCAGCGTCGCGGCGGACGTGGTGGACTTCATCGACGACATGGCCGCAGCCTATGCCAAGGCGGATCTGGTGATCTGCCGCGCGGGCGCCATCACCGTGTCGGAACTGACCGCCGCCGGCGTGGCCAGCGTGCTGGTGCCGTTCGTGGCCACCACCACCAGCCACCAGCGCGACAACGCCACCTGGATGGCATCGCAAAAGGCGGCCATCCACGTGCCGCAAGGTGAATTGAGCGCGGCCAGCATGGCCACGCTGCTGGCGTCGCTCGAGCGCGCCACCTGTCTGGACATGGCCGAGGCGGCACTGGCCGTGGGCAAGCGCAACGCCAATGAAGCAATTGCAGCAGTACTCGAAGTATTGGCGGGATCGCCGGCAGGATCGTTGAATAAGACTGAAACCAAGACATGAAACATAAAATCAAGAATATCCATTTCGTCGGCATCGGCGGCAGCGGCATGAGCGGCATTGCCGAAGTGCTGGTCAACCTGGGCTACACCGTGTCCGGCTCGGACTTGGGCAGCAATGCCGCCACCCAGCGCCTCGAAAGCCTGGGCGCGCGCGTATTGCTTGGCCACGCGGCCGCCAACGTCGACGGCGCCGATGTCGTGGTCACTTCGACTGCGGTCAAGGATGACAATCCGGAAGTGGTGGCCGCGCGCGCCCACAAAACGCCTATCGTGCCGCGCGCGATCATGCTCGGTGAATTGATGCGCCTTAAACGCGGCATCGCCATCGCCGGCACACATGGCAAGACCACCACCACCAGCCTGGTGGCGTCGGTGCTGGCGCAAGGCGGGCTCGATCCGACTTTCGTCATCGGCGGACGTCTGACCAGCGCCGGCGCCAACGCCAAGCTGGGCACGGGCGACTACATCGTGGCCGAAGCGGACGAATCGGACGCGTCGTTCCTGAACCTGTCCCCAATGATCGAAGTCATCACCAACATCGATGCCGATCACATGGAAACCTATGAGCACGATTTCGAAAAGCTCAAGCAGGCTTTTGTCCACTTCACGCACCGCCTGCCGTTTTATGGCCGGGTGATGCTGTGCATCGACGACGAGCATGTGCGCGCCATCATCCCGCATGTCACCAAGCCGATCACGACCTACGGTTTTTCCGCAGAAGCCGAAGTGCGCGCCGTCAATGCGCGCGCCATCGGCCTGCAGATGCATTTCACCGTGATCCAGGACGGCTATTCGGACACCGACTTCGTGCTCAACCAGCCCGGCCTGCACAATGTGCAAAACGCCTGCTCGGCAATTGCCATTGCGCGCGAAATCGGGGTCGAGGACAGCGCCACCCAGCAAGGCCTTGAGCAGTTTTCGGGCGTGGGCCGCCGCTTTACGCGCTACGGCGACATCGCCATTGCCAAGGGCGGCGCCTTTACGCTGGTCGACGACTTTGGCCACCACCCGATCGAGACCGAAGTCACGCTGGCCGCCGCGCGCGCCGCGTACCCGGGCCGTCGCCTGGTGCTCGCTTTCCAGCCGCACCGCTACAGCCGCACGCGCGACCTGTTCGAGGACTTCGTCAAAGTGCTCGGCAAAGCCGACGTGCTGGTGCTGGCCGAAGTCTACGCCGCCGGCGAAGCGCCGGTGCGCGCGGCCGACGGCCGTTCGCTGGCGCATGCGCTGCGCGTGAACGGCAAGGTCGAACCTATTTTTGTCGAAGCCATTGCCGACATGCCGGCCACCATCATGGACCTGGTGCAGGACGGCGACGTCGTCATTACCATGGGCGCCGGCTCGATCAGCGGCGTGCCGGCCAAACTGACTTCTTTTACGGAGGCTTGAACGTGAGCGCATTTCCAACCATCGATGTGAAAGCACTGGGCAAGGTCGGCGTGCTGTTTGGCGGGCGTTCAGCCGAGCGCGATGTGTCGATCATGTCCGGCAGCGGCGTGCTGGCCGCCTTGCAGTCCAAGGGCGTTGACGCGCATGCCTTCGATCCGGGGCAGCGCAGCATTGCCGAACTGGCCGCTGAAAAGTTTGACCGCGTGTTCATTGCGCTGCACGGGCGCTTTGGCGAAGACGGCAGCTTGCAAGGTGCGCTCGAGCAGCTCAACATTCCATACACCGGCAGCGGCGTCATGGCCTGCGCGATCGGCATGGACAAGATCTACACCAAGATGATCTGGCTGATGAAAGGCTTGCCAACGCCGCGCTACGCTTCGCTGACAGAGACGACCGACTTGGCTGCCGTGGTGGCCGACCTGGGCCTGCCGCTGATCGTCAAGCCGCCGCACGAAGGCTCGACCATCGGCATTACCAAGGTGCGCGCAGCGGACGAACTGAAAGCGGCCTATGAACTGGCAGCGGGCTTTGACGACATTGTGCTGGCCGAGGAATTTGTCACCGGACGCGAATTTACCGTCGCCGTTTTGGGCCGTGGTGTCAACGCGCGCGCGCTGCCGATCGTTGAGATCGTCGCTCCCGATGGCAACTACGATTACCAGAACAAGTACTTCAACGACGACACCGAGTATTTTTGCCCGGCCGTGCTTGACGCCGCCACCAACGCCGAAATGGGGCGCCTGGCCGTGGAAGCGTTCCGCGCCCTCGACTGCGAGGGCTGGGGCCGGGTCGACATCCTGCTGCGCGAGCGCGACAACAAGCCTTTCCTGATCGAGGTCAACACATCGCCCGGCATGACGGGTCATTCGCTGGTGCCGATGGCGGCGCGCGCGACCGGCATGAGCTACGAAGATTTGTGCGTGGAGATCGTCGCTTCCGCGCGTTTAAAGTTGACCAAACCGAGCAAGCTGACCAAGGAATGAGTAACTGATGTGGCATGACGTCCGAGCATTGAATGCAATCGCCAGCGCCCTGGTGGCCGCGGTGGTTCTGGCCTTCATTGGCTCAGGCGTGTGGTGGGTCTCGCAGCGCCCGATGTTTACGCTGCGCGCAGTGACGGTCGAGAGCATGTTCGGCAGGGAGTTGCAGCACGTGAACAAGCTGACCTTGCGTAACGGCGTGGTCGGTCGCATCAAGGGAAATTTTTTCACGGCCAATCTGGAGCAGGTGCGGGTCGCGTTTGAATCGGTGCCGTGGGTACGCAAGGCAACCGTGCGGCGCGAATGGCCAGACCAGTTGATTGTGGAAGTTGACGAGCACGAGGCGCTCGGCACCTGGGGCGAAGATGGGCGCCTGTTGTCGGTCAAGGGCGATGTGTTTACCGCTAATTTGGCCGAGGCGGACGAGGATCGCGAACTGCCGGCGCTCGATGGGCCGGAGGGCAGCGAAAAGGAAGTGCTGGCGCGGTTTGCAGAATTGCGGGCGTGGTTTGCGCCGCTGCACCTGGCGCCTGGCAAATTGAGCTTGTCGAGTCGCTATGCGTGGACCGTCATGCTTGATAACGGGATGAGCGTGGCGCTGGGGCGCGAGCAGGACAAGACGACGTTGAAGAAGAGGGTGGACCGGCTGGTGAATATTTATCCCCAACTGGCGGCGCTGCTGCCGGACGGGATCCAGACGATCGACATGCGGTACCCGAATGGCCTGGCGCTCAGTTCCGCCGGCCTGACGATTCCGCAGGATGCAAGCAAGCCTGTTGGCGTGAGCAAGAGCGCCACAGTGAAAAAAGTAATCAAATCAACCCGCGTTAAAACAAAGTTACGGTAGGCGACAGCAAAATGACAAAAGACGCGAAAAATCTGATCGTCGGCCTCGATATCGGCACCTCGAAAGTGGTGGCGGTGGTGGCCGAAGTGATGTCCGACGGACGCCACGAAGTGATCGGACTCGGTCAGCATGAATCGAGGGGCCTGAAAAAAGGCGTCGTCGTCAATATCGAGGCGACCGTCGAGTCGATCCAGCGCGCGCTCGAAGAAGCCGAGCTGATGGCCGACTGCAAGATCCGCAATGTCTACGCAGGCATCGCCGGCAGCCATATCCGCTCGTTCAATTCGAGCGGCATGGTCGCCATCAAGGACAAGGAAGTGACCAGCACCGACGTGGCGCGCGTGATCGAAACTGCCAAGGCCGTCAACATCCCGACCGACCAGCAGTTGCTGCATACGGTGCCGCAGGAATTCATCGTCGACAGCCAGGAAGACGTGCGCGAGCCGATCGGCATGAGCGGCATCCGCCTTGAAGTGCGCGTGCACATCGTCACCGGCGCGGTGTCGGCGGTGCAAAACATCGTCAAGTGCGTGCGCCGCTGCGGCCTGGAAGTGTCGGACCTGATCTTGCAGCCGATGGCCTCGGCCGACGCGGTGCTGACGGCCGACGAAAAGGAACTGGGCGTGGTCTTGATCGACATTGGCGGGGGCACCACCGACATCGCCGTGTTTTCGGACGGCGCGATCCGCCATACGGCGGTTATTCCGATCGCCGGCGACCAGATCACCAATGACATTGCGATGGCGCTGCGCACGCCGACTTCGGAAGCCGAAGAAATCAAGATCCGCTACGGCGTGGCCAAGCAGGTGCTGGCCGACCCGCACGAGTCGCTCGAAGTGCCGGGCCTGGGCGACCGCGGTCCGCGCAATTTGTCGCGCCAGGCGCTCGCTGCTGTCATCGAGCCGCGCGTGGAAGAGCTTTTTGCGATGGTGCACCAGGTCGTGCGCGAGTCCGGCTACGAGGGCGTGCTCTCGTCGGGCATCGTGCTCACCGGCGGCACTGCGATCATGCCGGGCATGGTCGAAATGGCGGAAGACATATTTTTGAAGCCGGCGCGCCTTGGCACGCCGGATTACCGCGGCCAGCTGGCCGACGTTGTACGCAGTCCGCGCTATGCCACTGTGCTCGGCCTGTTGCTGGAAGCAAAAAAACAGTATTTGCGGGGCCACATCGTGACACGGCAGGACGGCTCGGTGAAGGCGGTGTGGCAGCGTATGAAGGAATGGTTTTTAGGGAATTTTTAAGTCTCTTGCAGTGGAAGAGAATCCAATTTTTATTAATATTCACCCCGCAGTTTTCAATCTCCAGGTTTCATATGACTATGAGTCCTGGCGCTTGGAAACCGCACTTTGATTAGGAGTTACATCATGGAGTTTGATATGGTCGATAACGCAGCACTCGGTACCGTCATCAAAGTCGTCGGCGTCGGCGGAGCAGGCGGCAACGCGGTACAGCACATGATCAACAAAGGCGTGTCCGGCGTTGAGTTTATTGCAGCGAACACGGATGCGCAGGCGCTGGCCGTCTCGTCCGCGCACAACATCATCCAGATCGGCGAGTCGGGCCTGGGCGCCGGCATGAAGCCGACCGTCGGGCGCGCCCTGGCCGAAGAGTCGCGCGGGCGCATCGAAGACGCATTGCGCGGCGCGCACATGGTCTTTATTGCAGCGGGCATGGGCGGCGGCACCGGTACCGGCGCCGCACCCATCGTTGCTGAAATCGCCAAGTCGATGGGCGCGCTGACGGTGGCCGTGGTTTCCAAGCCGTTCTCGTACGAAGGCCAGAAGTGCATGGACATCGCCGAGAGCGGCCTTGAGGAACTGTCGCAGCACGTCGACTCATTGATCATCATCCTGAACGAAAAACTGGAAGAGATCTACGAAGACGAAAGCATGATCGACTGGATGAAGCATGCCGACGATGTGCTCAACAACGCCGTTGCCGGTATCGCCGAGATCATCAATGTGCCCGGTCACATCAACGTCGACTTCAATGACGTGAAAACCATCATGGGCGAGCAGGGCAAGGCCATGATGGGCACCGCGACGGCGTCCGGCGTGGACCGCGCGCGTATCGCCGCCGAGCAGGCAGTCGCTTCGCCGCTGCTCGATGGGATCGACCTGTCGGGCGCGCGCGGCGTGCTGGTCAACGTGACCGCAAGCCGTGGCCTGAAGGGTAAGGAGATTAAGGAAGTCATGGCTGCAGTGCGCGCATTCGCCGCGCCCGATGCATCGATCGCGCAAGGTATCGCGTACGACGACAGCATGGGCGACGACATCCGCGTGACGGTGGTGGCCACCGGCCTGGGCAAAGCCAAGAAGGCGATGCAGCTGGTGCAAACGCCGATGCTGCGCACGGGTACCCACAACGGGCCGATGATGGCGTCCGGCGCGGGCGGTGTTGCATCGCAGGGCGTGACGATGGGCGCGGCCTCCGGTCTTGGAAATGGCATCGATGGCATGAAGCAGCCGGCCGTGTGGCGCCGCGAGCAGGCATCCGAGCAGGTGCAGGCGATGCAGAGGAATGGCGTTGAGACCTACGACATTCCGGCATTCCTGCGCAAGCAGGCTGACTAATCAGTTTGCTTGGTAAAACAAGAACCGGGGCTTGCCCCGGTTTTTTTACGTCGCGTGGAGGCGCGGTAGCGCAATTTTTCCGTCCGGTGCAAGAACGTCAAGCTTCAGGCATACTATTCGTCCGATAAACTTCCCCACTCAGGAGCCTCCCATGACTATCAAAATCGGCGATCACCTTCCCGAAGGCACCCTTTCAGAATTCGTAGAAACCGAAACCGCCGGCTGCTCGCTCGGCCCGAACAACTTTCAGGTGGCCGATATCGCCAAGGGCAAGAAGATCGCCATCTTCGGCCTGCCAGGCGCCTACACGCCGACCTGCTCGGCGCAGCACGTGCCAGGCTACGTCAAGCACGCCGAACAATTCAAGGCGGCCGGCGTCGATGAAATCTGGTGCATCTCGGTCAATGACGCATTCGTCATGGGCGCCTGGGGCCGCGACCAGAAGTCGACCGGCATCGTGCGCATGATGGCCGACGGTAACGCCGCCTACAGCAAGGCGCTGGGCCTGGATGCTGATTTTTCCAAGTTCGGCATGGGCACGCGCTCGCAGCGCTACTCGATGCTGGTGGAAGACGGCGTTGTCAAGCAGTTGAACGTGGAGCAGGGCGGCGGCTTTGAAGTATCGAACGCCGAGACCATGCTCAAGCAGCTGGCGTAAGTACCCCGACACCACGTGGTCCTCGCGCAGGCGGGGACGACGTGGATTTGGGCCACTGCTTCTCCAATGTCGCGCCCCCCAGTCATGATCATCATCCAAGAATCCCCCAACCAGCCCGACATCATCGCCCTGCTGAACGCCACCGCAGCCGGTCTCGCCGGCCTGAAACTCGACACCGGCATCAGCCAGCCCGAAGCCATCGGCCTGTATCAGCGCGCCCCGCTCTCGCTCTTCATGGAACGGCCTCTGTGACACGCAGGCGCGGCAATCTGCGCAGCATCTACGCAATGCTGCTGGCGGTCGCCCTTTTTTCGCTGATGGACACGGTCATGAAGCTGCTGACCGTGCATTACCCCGCCATGCAGGTGGCCGCGCTGCGCGCCCTGTGCTCGCTGCCGCTGGTGCTGGCCTACATCGGCTGGCGCGGCGCCTTCCGTGGCATGTTCAAGGTGCGCTGGCCGCTGCATCTGCTGCGCGCCGTGCTGGGTGTGGCGATGCTGTCGCTGTTCGCCTTCGGTCTCAAGAAGCTCTCGCTGGCCGAGGCCTACACCATCTTTTTCATCGCACCAGCCCTGATCACGGCCTTGTCCGTCGTGTTCCTGAAAGAGCGCGTCAACGCAGCGCGCTGGACTGCGATTGGCGTGGGCCTGGTGGGCGTGATCGTGGTGCTGCGCCCCACCGGCGAAGGCATGCTGACGCTGGGCGGCCTGGCGATCCTGGGGGCGGCAGCGTTTTATGCCGTCTCGAGCATTGCCGGCAGCATCCTCGGGCGCACCGACAGCGGCGAACACATGGTGCTGTGGCTGATGATCCTGATGTCGGTGGGCGCTTGCGCGCTGGCCGCGCCAAGCTGGGTGCCGATCCGCTCAAGCGAGATGCTGCTGCTGTGCGCCCTTTCAGTGACCGGTTTCCTGGGCCAGCTGGCCATTACGGAAGCCTTCAACAAGGGTGAAGCGTCGAGCATTGCGCCGCTCGAATACTCGGCCCTGGCATGGGGCGTGGGCCTGGATTGGCTGCTGTGGCAAACGCTGCCCGACCGCTTCACCCTACTCGGCGCGGCCATCATCATCGCCAGCGGCGTGTACCTGATCGGCCACGAACACCACCACGCAACGGCCGAGCATCCTTAGCAGAGCCGGGGGCGTCCTGGTTTCAAGTCCGATATAATCGGCGGATGCTTAAACAACGAACCCTCAAACAACAGGTGCGCACGACCGGTGTCGGCCTGCACTCCGGCACCAAGGTCGAACTGACGCTGCGCCCTGCAGCAGCGGACACCGGCATCGTCTTTCGCCGCGTCGACCTCAATCCCGTGGTGGAGTTTCCCGCCAGCGCCGGCGTGGTCGGCGACACCCGCATGGCCTCGGTGCTGATCGCCGGCGGCGCGCGCGTGTCCACAGTCGAACACCTGATGTCGGCCTGCGCCGGCCTTGGCATCGACAACCTGTATGTGGACGTCTCGGCCGAAGAAATCCCCATCATGGACGGTTCGGCCTCGTCCTTCGTATACCTGCTGCAGCAGGCCGGCGTGCAGGAACAGGAAGCGGCCAAAAAATTCATCCGCGTGCTGAAAGACGTTGAAGTGCGCCAAGGCACGGGCAACAATGAAAAGTGGGCGCGCCTGTCGCCCCATGAAGGCTTCAAGCTCGATTTTTTCATTGAATTCAATCATCCGGCGGTGGACGGGACCACCCAGCGCGCGCTGGTCGACTTTGGCGACGTCTCGTACGTGCACGATGTGGCGCGCGCCCGCACCTTCGGCTTCATGCAGGATGTGGAAAGCTTGCGCGGCATGGGCCTGGCGCGCGGCGGCTCGCTTGAAAACGCGATCGTCATGGACGAATACCGCATTCTCAATTCGGATGGCTTGCGCTACGAAGACGAATTCGTGCGCCATAAAATCCTTGACGCCATTGGCGACCTGTATTTGGTGGGCCATCCGCTGCTGGCCAGCTACCACGCGCACAAGTCGGGCCACGGCTTGAACAACCTGTTGCTGCTGGAGTTGCTCAAGGATCCGGCCAGCTACGAAATCGTCTCGTTTGCCAAGCCAGGCAGTGCGCCGCCGTCGTACGTGGCGCAGATGGCCCGTGAATGGGCGCTTACTTAACGCCAGCGCCGGTTTGAAGTGAGGGGTGTCGCGTGTCGCGTGTCGCGCCTAGCGCCGGCGCGCCGCCATCGCCTTTAGCGCCGCGATCAGGCCGGCATTCTGGCTCGTGGGGGCCAGGGTATCGCCCAATTCGTCAAAGGCACTGATTGCCGTTTGCGGCAGCACCAGCTGGCGCGTGTGCACCACGGGCGCGATGCTGCGCGTGACCTGCACCTTAAGCTTGATGCCGTCGATCTTCCAGCCCTTATGGTGCAGCGCCGTCTGCAGCTTGGGCAACTGCTGCTTCAGCTTGGCCGCCACCGCCGAACTGGGCGTCGCCAGCACCAGCTGCGCTTGCTCGAAAGAGAGCACGTCGCAATTGGAAAACATGGGCGGCAGCGCCTCGGCGCAATCGGTTTGCAGGCTGGCCATGCGCATGGCGGTTGGCAACAATGCCGCCATCTTGTCGTTTTGACGCAGAAACGCCGTGACCTCCAGTGAGGTTTTGCGCGTTTTTGTGCCGTAGATGTGCATGCGGAATTGGCTTGAAGAAGTTATTGCGTGAGGGCGACAGGTTATCACAGGCAAGAGCGGCAGGGTCAGTCTGGTGGCCTGCAGGCGCGCGCGTAAACGGCGCTGTTTAACAAAACTTGAAACCATGTCCACTTGTTATCGGACGCGATATCCCCATTTGGGCATGGTTCGCATGATAAAATCACAGTCTTTTTGCCATAGTCGGTCGCACGGCGATATCTTTTTGATACCATCGCGACTTCTTTTTGCGGCGTTTTTTTCAAGAATTCAAGCATGTCATTACTGACCCAGATTTTCGGTAGCCGCAACCAGCGGCTGCTCAAGCAATACCAAAAAACGGTACGTGAGATCAGTGCTCTCGAGCCGCAGATCGAAAAATTGACCGATGCCCAGCTCCAGGCCAAGACGCCGGAATTCAAGGCGCGCATCGCCAAAGGCGAAACGCTTGACGCCCTGCTGCCGGAAGCTTTTGCGGTCTGCCGCGAAGCTGCGCGGCGCGTGCTCAAGATGCGCCATTTCGATGTGCAGATGATCGGCGGCATGGTCCTTCATTACGGCAAGATCGCCGAAATGGGCACGGGCGAGGGTAAGACGCTGATGGCAACGCTGCCGACCTACCTCAATGCGCTGTCCGGCAAGGGCGTGCACGTCATTACCGTCAACGATTACCTGGCGCAGCGCGACGCCGAGTGGATGGGCCGCCTGTACAGCTGGCTGGGCCTCACTACCGGCGTGAACCTGTCGCAGATGGATCACGACGTCAAGCAGGCCGCGTATGCCGCTGACATCACCTACGGCACCAACAATGAATTCGGTTTCGACTACCTGCGCGACAACATGGTCTACGAGGCGAGCGAGCGCGTCCAGCGCACGCTGAGCTTTGCCGTCGTCGATGAAGTCGACTCGATCCTGATCGATGAAGCCCGTACGCCCTTGATCATTTCAGGCCAGGCCGAGAGCCATACCGATCTGTACCACAAGATCAATGAACTGCCCGGCATGCTGACCATGCAGATCGGCGAAGAAACGCCGGACGGCAAGGGCGTCATTTCGGTCCCTGGCGACTACACCAAGGATGAAAAAGCGCACACCGTGCTGCTGACCGAAGCCGGCCACGAGAACGCCGAAGCGATCCTCACCAAGATGGGCCTGCTACCCGAAGGCGCCTCGCTGTATGACGCCGCCAACATCACGCTGATCCACCATCTGTATGCTGCCTTGCGCGCTCACGCGCTGTATTCCAAGGACACGCATTACGTGGTGCAGAATAATGAAGTCGTCATCGTCGACGAATTCACCGGCCGCCTGATGACCGGTCGCCGCTGGTCCGACGGCCTGCACCAGGCGGTTGAAGCAAAAGAAGGCGTGCGCATCCAGAACGAGAACCAGACGCTCGCGTCGATCACGTTCCAGAACTACTTCCGCATGTACACCAAGCTGTCCGGCATGACCGGTACCGCCGACACCGAAGCTTACGAATTCCAGGAAATCTACGGCCTCGAGACCGTCGTGATTCCGCCCAACCGTCCATCCCAGCGCAAAGACCGCCAGGACCAGGTGTACAAGTCGTCGGCCGAGAAGTACAACGCCATGCTGATCGACATTCGCGACTGCTACGAGCGCGGCCAGCCGGTGCTGGTCGGTACAACCTCGATTGAAAACTCCGAGATGCTGTCGGACATCCTGACCAAGGCCAGCCTCGAACACAACGTCCTGAACGCCAAGCAGCACGCGCGCGAAGCGGAAATCATCGCGCAGGCGGGCCGCCCGAAGATGATCACCATCGCCACCAACATGGCCGGTCGCGGTACCGACATTGTCCTGGGCGGCAATGTCGAAAAACAAATCCAGCTGGTGGAAGCCAATCCGGATTTATCGGACGCCGACAAGGCAGCGCAAGCTGAAAAGCTGCGTTCTGAGTGGAAGTCGCTCAACGAACACGTGGTCGGCGCGGGCGGGCTGCACATCGTGGGCACCGAGCGCCACGAATCGCGCCGGGTAGACAACCAGTTGCGTGGCCGTTCGGGGCGCCAGGGCGACCCGGGTTCGTCGCGCTTTTACCTCTCGCTCGACGACGCGCTGCTGCGCATCTTCGCGGGCGACCGCGTGCGCGCCATCATGGACCGCCTCAAGATGCCTGAGGGCGAGCCGATCGAAGCGGGCATCGTCTCGCGCTCGATCGAGTCGGCCCAGCGCAAGGTGGAAGCGCGCAACTTCGACATTCGCAAGCAGCTGCTCGAGTACGACGACGTCGCCAACGACCAGCGCAAGGTGATCTACACCCAGCGTAACGAACTGCTTGAGACGACCGATATTTCGGAGCTGATCGCGTCGCTGCGCGCCGGCGTGTTCCACGATACCGTGCGCGCCTTCGTGCCGCCAGAATCGGTCGAAGAACAATGGGATATCGCGGGCCTGCAAAAAGTGCTGGCCGACGAATGGCAGCTCGACGTGCCGCTCGCGGCCATGCTGGCCGCCGACGCCAGCCTGACCGACGACGATATCGTCGCGAAGGTCACGACGGCGGCGGACGCCTCGTACAACAGCAAGATCGAGATCGTCGGCAAGGAAGCGTTCGGCGGCTTCGAGCGCAACGTCATGCTGCAAAGCGTCGACAGCCACTGGCGCGAGCACCTGGCCGCGCTCGACCATCTGCGCCAGGGTATCCACCTGCGCGGCTACGCGCAAAAAAATCCGAAGCAGGAATACAAGCGCGAAGCGTTCGAGTTGTTCGGCTCCATGCTCGACATGATCAAGAACGAAGTGAGCAAGCAGATCATGCTGGTGCGGATCCAGTCGCGCGAGGAGATCGACGCGGCCGAAGCGGCCATGCAGCAATTGCACGTCGAGAACGTCAGCTACCAGCACGCGGACTTCAATCCCGATGCCGCGCCCGAAGAGTTGCTCGCGCCCGGCGCCGGCATGGCGCGCCAGTCGGTGGAGGAAGACTACGCACCGAAGGTTGGCCGCAACGATCCATGCCCTTGCGGCAGCGGCAAGAAGTTCAAGGCTTGCCACGGCAAGCTCGCTTAAGGCAGCGGCTTTACGCGAAAAAAGGCGGAACGCGAGTTCCGCCTTTTTTTTCGTGGCCAGATGGTGCCAGGTGCAAAGCCGGCTGAAAATGCGCAACTGCGCAACTGCGCAGCACAGTCACATCGTCCTCGCGCACGCGGGGACCCATAGAACTGACGAGTCACGTTCCCCTTGAATCGATCCGGTTCCTATAACGATATGATTTGAAAGGAATGATTGGCATCCGTTCTATAGGTCCCCGCGTGCGCGAGGACGATGTTGCTTAGGTTTTCGGGCTCCCACATGTTACAGTTTTTGGGGAACCAATTGGTCCTGATGCGTTTTGCAACACCCTCGAACCCGGCGACCCATGGAACCACGCTCAGTTGGACTGTTATATGGGTCCCCGCGAGGACGATGTAGTTTTTAGTGTTCGCGTCCCCAAACATGAAACTTCGTCGACCATCCAGCTCTGCCCTTCCATTGATCGTTCGCAAATCATCCTGTCGAGCCCGGTGCAATTCTCAACCGTGTCATCACGCACTTGAGGTACCCCATGAAAACGCTCCGAACTATCGTCATCGTCTCGATCGGCTTGATTGTTGCGCTGGGCTGGGCGGTGATGCCGCCGCGCGACTTGCCCGTGATCGGCTTACCGCTGGAGGTCAGCAAACAGCTCCAGTGCCCGCCCGGCACTGCCCTGGAAGGCAAGCTGTGCATGTGTCCCAAAGGCAGCAACTGGACCAACGGCACCTGCGCACTCGGCCCCGAAGGGCCGGAGACCCGGCACGTCACCACCGTCGACTTGCGCCAGCGCCGCTAAGTTTTCCGGAAGGCTAATCGTTGAGCATTCGCAACCGTGGTCCGGGAGCGCGGTGTAATTCTCGCTTATTAGCCATTTCCGGGAGAACAGCATGAAGTCGCTTCACGCCGCCATCGTTGTTTCTATCGGGCTGATCGTGTCCTTGTGGTGGGCGGTGCTGCCGCCGCGCTTTGAGCCACGCCCGTTGCCGCGCATCGACACGCAAAAGCAGCAGCAGTGCCCGGTGGGCAGCCACCTCGAAGGCAAGCTGTGCGTTTGCCCGGCCGGCACCTCCTGGACCGGCACGGCCTGCACCCAATTTACCGCCGCCCAGCCCGCCCCGCTGCTGGCGCGGCTTCAGGCATCGGGCTAACTTGCCGGGAACATCACACTTTTCTGACAGGCGGTACAATAGCGGCTCCGCATTCTTACGCTAGAGAGCTCATCATGGCCGTCAATTCCCCCCTTCCCGTCGCCGCCGATCTGCAACCCGTCAACGGGATTGAAATCGGCTTTGCCGAAGCCGGCATCAAGAAGCCCAATCGCAAGGATGTGCTGGTCATGAAGCTGGCCGACACGGCCACCGTGGCCGGCGTCTTCACCACCAACCGTTTTTGCGCCGCCCCGGTCCAGGTCAGCAAGTCCAACCTGGCTGCGGCGGCCGACGGCGGCAAGCCGATTCGCGCACTGGTGGTCAACACCGGCAACGCCAACGCCGGCACCGGCGAAACGGGCCTGGCCAACGCGCACGCCACCTGCGACGCGCTGGCGCGCCTGCTCGGTTGCGAGGCCCAGCAGATCCTGCCGTTTTCAACTGGCGTGATCCTCGAGCCGCTGCCGCTGGAAAAGCTCGTCGCCGGCCTGCCCGCAGCCATCTCGAACCTGAAGCTTGACAACTGGTTCAACGCGGCCGAAGCGATCATGACCACCGATACCCAGCCCAAAGCGGCGTCGCGCACGGTCGACATTTGCGGCCACAGCGTGACCATGACGGGCATCAGCAAGGGCGCAGGCATGATCAAGCCGAACATGGCAACCATGCTCGGTTACCTGGCCATCGACGCCAAGGTCGCGCAACCGGTGCTCGATGAACTGGTCAAGCACGCGGCCGACCATTCGTTCAACTGCATCACGATCGACGGCGACACCTCAACCAACGATTCCTTCATGCTGATTGCCACCGGCACCGGCAGCCTGGCCATTGCCAACACCGATTCGAGCGAATACGCCGAACTGAAAGCGGCGGTTACCGACATCGCGCGCAACCTGGCCCAGCAGATCATCCGCGACGGCGAAGGCGCCACCAAGTTCATCACCATTTCCGTCGACGAGGGCAATTCGGTCGAAGAGTGCCGCAAAATCGCCTATTCGATCGCCCACTCGCCGCTGGTCAAGACCGCGTTCTTCGCCTCCGACCCGAACCTGGGCCGCATCCTGGCCGCCATCGGCTACGCCGGCGTCGATGATCTCGACGTCACCAAGCTTGACATGTACCTCGACGACGTCCTGGTCGCCAAGAACGGCGGGCGCAATCCCCACTACCAGGAAGCGGACGGCCAGCGCGTGATGAAGCAAAGCGAAATCACGGTGCGCGTCAAGCTTGGCCGCGGTAGCCACAGCGCCACCGTCTGGACCTGCGACCTGTCGCACGAGTACGTGACGATCAACGCCGACTACCGTTCCTGATCTGGCGCCATGACGCCACTTGAGCAATTGATGTTGCGCGCCGAGGCGCTCCTGGCGCGCGTTGAGGCAGTGTTGCCGCCGGCCTTTCCGCGCGAGCCGGACTGGCGCCGCAGCACCGCTTTCCGCTGGCGCAAGCGAGCCGGCGGCGGGATTGGCGGCGGGGCAAGCTACCTGCAGCCGGTGATGCATGCGGCCAGCATTGCGCTGTCGGACCTGCACCAGATCGGCGTGCAAAAGCAGCAGATCGAACAGAATACGCGCCAGTTCGTGCAGGGCCTTCCCGCCAACAACGTGCTGTTGACGGGCGCGCGCGGCACTGGCAAATCGTCGCTGATCAAGGCCTGCCTGAACCAGTTTGCCGGCGCGGGCCTGCGCTTGATTGAAGTCGACAAGGCTGACCTGGCCGACCTGCCCGACATCGTCGATCTCGTGGCCGGGCGGCCCGAACGCTTCGTCATCTTCTGCGACGACCTGTCGTTTGAAGAAGGCGAGAGCGGCTACAAGGCCCTCAAGGTGGCGCTGGACGGCTCGATTGCCACCCAGTCCGACAACGTCATCATCTACGCCACGTCGAACCGGCGCCACCTGCTGCCCGAGCGGATGAGCGACAACGCCAGCTACCGGAGCGACGGCGACGGCGATTTGCATCCGGGCGAAACGGTCGAGGAAAAAATTTCGCTGTCCGAGCGCTTCGGCCTGTGGCTCTCGTTCTACCCGTTCAAGCAGGACGACTACCTCGACATCGCCGCGCACTGGCTGGGTCACTTCGGCTGCGACGCGCAGCAGGTCGAGGCCGCGCGCGGCGACGCGTTGCGCTGGGCGCTGGCGCGCGGTTCGCGTTCGGGCCGCGTGGCCTGGCAGTTCGCCAAGGATTACGCGGGCAAGCAGGGCGCATGAGCGAGACCAAGTTGCCGCCGATCGACGTCGCGGTCGGCATCCTGATGAAGCCGAACGGCGATGTGCTGCTCGGCCAGCGTCCCGCCGGAAAGCCGTACCACGGCTATTGGGAATTCCCGGGCGGGAAAGTCGAAACCGGTGAAACCATACTCGAGGCGCTCAAGCGCGAATTTGTCGAGGAGCTTGGCGTTCATATCCTGAGCGCCAGTCCATGGTGCGGCGTGGAGCACGTATACGAACACGCGCATGTGCGCCTGCATTTTTATATCAGCCGCGAGTGGGAGGGCGAGCCGCAAAGCCTGGAAGGGCAAGCGCTCGCGTGGCAAGGGACGGTGGGCGTGGCGCCGCTGTTGCCGGCGACGATACCGTTGCTGGCGTGGCTTGATATGGTGCGCTACGGGGCTTGAGTTCGGGGCGACGCGTGGCGCGATGCGCTGCGATCTTGCGTCCTGCGTTCCCGGCGACTCATGGCGCAATGCGCTGCGCTTTTGCGCCCTACGTTTCACACCGCCCAACGTTTCACACTGCCCTCCGTTCCGCGCTGCCCGTAGGGCGCTAAAAGCGCAGCGCATTGCGCCATGCGTGCCCGCGGCTCAATTCAATACTCAAAGGACCCCGCGTGAAAATCATCATCCTCGGCAGTGGCGTGATCGGCACCACTTCCGCCTACTTCCTCACCCGGGCCGGCCATGACGTGACGGTCATCGAACGCCAATCTGGCGCTGGCCTGGAAACGAGCTTTGCCAACGCCGGCGAAATCTCGCCCGGCCTGGCTGCCCCTTGGGCCGCTCCCGGCATCCCGCTGCGCGCCCTGCAGTGGCTCTTCATGCGCGACAGCCCGCTGGTGGTGCGCCCCACGCTGGACCTTGCCATGTGGCGCTGGATGGCGCAGATGCTGGCCAACTGCAACCTCCAGCGTTACGAGATCAACAAGGCGCGCATGGTGCGCCTGGCCGAGTACAGCCGCGATTGCCTGGTCGCGCTACGCAAGGATACCGGCATCGCCTACGACGAGCGCAGCAAGGGCACGCTGCAATTGTTTCGCAACCAGCGCCAGGTTGACGATGCGGCCCACGACATCGCTGTGCTCGAGCGCTATGGCGTGCCGCATGCGCTGCTCGACGTGGCCGGGTGCGAGCAAGTGGAGCCGGCGCTGGCGCTGGTGCGCGGCCGCATCCTGGGCGGCTTGCGCCTGCCGGGCGACGAAACGGGCGACTGCTTCAAGTTCACCCAGGCGCTGGCGGTGCTGGCGGCCAAAAAGGGCGTCAAGTTCCGCAACGGGGTGGAAATCCGCAGCCTCACTGCCGACGGCGCCCGCATCAGTGGTGTCGTCACCTCTGAGGGTGAACTGAAGGCTGACGCCTTTGTCATGGCGATGGGCAGCTATTCGCCGCTGCTGCTGCGTCCTTTAGGCTTAACGATCCCGGTCTATCCGGTCAAGGGCTATTCGATCACGATGCCGCTGGCCGACCCCGCAGGCGCGCCCGAGTCCACCGTCATGGACGAGACCTTCAAGGTCGGTATCACGCGTCTGGGTGAGCGGATCCGGGTCGGCGGCACGGCCGAACTGGCCGGCTACGACATGCGCCTGCGCGAAGAACGTCGCGCGCCGCTGGTGCGCGCGGTGACCGACCTGTTTCCGCACGGGGGCGATCTGACAAAGGCGATTTTCTGGTGCGGGCTACGGCCGATGACGCCTGACGGCACGCCGGTGATCGGCGCCACGCCGTATGCGAACCTGTTTCTCAATACCGGCCACGGTACGCTCGGCTGGACCATGTCGTGCGGGTCGGCGCGGGTACTGGCCGATATCGTATCGGGCCGCGAGCCCGACATCAGCCTGGAAGGCTTGTCGATGGCGCGCTATTAGGCCAGCGGCAGGCGCGGCAGCGACACGGTAAACACCGTGCCGGTTGCATCGGAGGTGGCGCTGATGCCGCCGCCGTGCGCCAGCGCGATTTCGCGCGCGACAAACAGGCCCAGGCCCAGACTGGTGCGCGGGCGCGCGTCTTCGGCCACGCCGGGCAGCTGCAGCAGCGGGCTGAAAATCGTTTCCAGCGATTCGGCGGGAATCACCGGCCCGGCGTTGACGACATCGACCATGATGTGCTCGGGACTGGCGCGCGCGACCATGCGCACCGGCACCTCGTTGCCGCCGTACTGGGCCGCATTGACCAGCAGGTTGGTAAACAGCTGGTGCAGGCGCACGCTGTCGAAGTGGCCCGTCAGGTGGCCCTCGGTTTCCAGTTCAAACGCTGTGTCGGGATGGGTCGCGCCGGCGTCTTCAATGGCCGCCTGGCAGATGTCTTTGACGTCGGCGTCGTGCTTCACGGTCGGCATGCCGGCCCCAAGCTGGGTGCGGGTATAGCCGATCAGGTCTTCGACCATGCTGCTCATCAGGCGCGCGCCGCGCTTGACGCGCCTGCCCACGTCCGGTGCCTGCTGGACGTCAAAGCGCGCGTGCGTGAGCAGTTCGCCGGCGCTGGCCATGCTCGACAGCGGGGCGCGCAGGTCGTGCCCGAGAATGGCCAGGAACAGTTCGCGCACATGGTCGGCGCGCGCCGAATACGTGACGACCGATTCGGCCAGCGCCTGGTCGATCGCTTCGTTAAAGCGCACCATCTGGTCGCCGACGGCCTCTGTCATGTTCTGGATCTGGGGCAGCCACAGGCGCAGCACGGTGGCGCGCAGGGCGCGAAATTCGCCCGACAGCTGCACCAGCGAAAAGTCGCTCGCGTGGCGCAGCGCGCCGTGGATCGAGGCGGCGCTCTGGCCATGCGCGGCATCTAGCGCCAGACCCTGCGACTTGTCGATTTGTTCCTGCGGATTTTGCTCGGTCTCGATGTCGAGCGCGATGGCGGTCAGGATTTGCTTGGCATGGTCGCGCAGCGCCAGGTTGCTCATGTTGCCCCCGGCGGGAGCGATGGTCTTGGCGAACGCTTCCCACTCGCACAAAATGTCTTCCATGCGTTCGCGAATAAAGCGGTCCAGCCTCAAGGCTTCCCCCAAGTGTGCATGCCCACGGCGTTCTCCTGATCTCGTATGGCAATTATGCCAGAGAAGGCGAATGCGACGCGCATCAAGGCGCGCTCTTCAGTGTGCCCCGGGGGCCATGAGCGGTGCGGCGCTGTCAACGACGCTTTTGCGAATCGATGCCCGCACCGTCTCGAACGCGGGAGTTTGGGCAGGTGGCGGCCAGCTTGACGGTATCGGCGTCGAGCATTTTCCAGCCGCTGCTGCGCGCCACCTCGACATCGGCGGGCTTGCCAGCGGCTAGCACGCTCATCGACAGCACTGTTGTTCCCTGCAGCTCGTAGCGCCTGGCCTGGGGTGAATGCAGGGGCGCGTCGCAGGCCGCGCCCGGCAGTGTGCCGGCGTGGGCTCCGGCCATTGCGGTCAATCCGGTCAAGGCCGTCAACGCGGTCAGTGCGCGCCATGCAGCCGGCCGCACCGCACCGCGCATCAGCATGACGGTTTTTGCACGCTGGTGTCAAATACGACGCCGCTCTCCACGCTCGCGTCTTCGCGCACCATCTCGATGAAGCATTTGCCGTTGACCAGGCCGGCGTTGACGACGTATTGCTTGCCCTCGACCGGTATGAACGCGAGCGCGGGTGCGCAGGAGCTCGTGACGTTGTAACCGGCGAAGGACATGCTGCTCCACAAGGTGATCAGCTTACCAACTGGCAACTTGATGGAGCGATAGCCGTTGTCCTTGAATTCTTCGGTGGCGTAGCGCCCGTCGGCGGTGCAGAACTGCGTGTGCCCGCCAATGCCGACAAAATGCACGGTGACGTCGCTCGGCGACGACGGGTGGAGCTGCAGGCCGGAACAGGCTGACAGCAGCGCGAGCGCGGCGCCGGCGAGAAGGGTGGAGGATGTTTTCATGTTCCGCTCTTTTCCAGCTTGCCGCTGTCAATTATTTTCTTCAAGTCCGTCAGCACATCGTCCGTATTGTTGACGCCGGGGCGCGGCGCGTCGAGCATCAGCACGAACGTGCAACAACACCGGCGCAGGGCGCGACGGCTCAGTGATTGTCCTGGTCGGGCAACACCTCATCGTGGGCGGGCGCGCCCGGTATCGTGTATTTTTCCTCGGCCCAGGCGCCCAGGTCGATCTGCTTGCAGCGTTCCGAGCAGAAGGGGCGGTACTTGTTGGCCTCGGACCATTCGACTTTTTTGGCACAGGTAGGACAGCTAACTACGGGCATGGCGGTGACCTCACAGCATTAAAAGTTGCACAGCGTGAGTTCGAACGGTACGTCATCTTCCAGCGGCTTCGGTTTCAGGTCGCCGCCCTGGGTCGTGAAGCGAACCCACAACATATATTTGTTTGCAGAAATTTCGGGAATGGCGCCGCTCGTCTCGTCGAGGGTCAGGCGCAGCATCTGGTAGACCTTGCCTTGCAGCATCTGCTGATAGCTTCCCGCAACGGCGATCATTTTAACCGGACCGCCGGAGTCGCGCAGCAGGCGCAATACCAGCGCGAGCGCGTCGAACAGGGGCGCGAGCGGAGCGAACCAGGTGACGATGTCGTTGAAGCGCTGCTCGGCCGGGCGCTTTTGCCAGGCGTAGTACGAGGGCAGGTCGAATTCGCAGGCGCCGCCGGGAATGATGGTGCGCCCCCGGATGCTCATCAGCCACTCGTTGTCGCGCACGTTCTGGCCCGTCTTGCCTTGGGCTGCGACCAGCGCGCTGCTGACCGTTTCCAGTTCGGCCAGGACCGCGTCGAGCATCTCGGCGGCCACGTTGGGATTGGAGCGGTAGCTCAGCAGGCTTTGCTTTTGACGCTCCAGTTCCTGGAGCAGGTCGGATTTGAGGTCGGCGCGCCCGGCCACCTCGAGCATGTCGAAAATCGTGGACAGCGCAACGTGGTGTTGCATGGCGTGTTCTTGGTGAACAAAGAACTTGAATTTTTCGTACAGGTCTTCCAGCCGCAACAACGTGCGAATGCGCTCGTTGAAAGGGTATTCGTAGACGATCAAAATGACATCCCTTTATGGTTTGGCCGACAGACAATCTCGTGATTCTGAACCAACAGAGACAAAATTACAAACGCTCGCTTGGCAATCGGGACAATCTCTCGGAAAAAACCAGGTATTGGGCGTGTAACAGGGCGATTTGGGGCTCCAGCGTATTGATCGCCCCGTCATTTGTAATGACGTCGTCAGCGCCCGCCAGGCGTTCGGCGCGCGTCACCTGCGTGGCCATGATGGCGCGCACTTGCTCTTCGGTCAAGCCATTGCGGGCCATTACGCGCGCCACCTGCACCGCTTCCGGGCAGTCGATCGCCAGCACCCGCGCCACGCGCGCGCGCCAGGTGCCGGACTCGATCAGCAGCGGCACCACATACATGACGTAACTGCCGCTGGCGCGCGCGGCGGCGGCCAGCGCGGCGTCGCGGATGCGCGGATGCAGGATCGCTTCCAGGCGCGCTTTGGCGGCGGGGTCGGAAAACACCAGCGAACGCATGCGCGCGCGGTCCATGGCGCCGTCGGGCGTGGCAAAGGCGGCGCCGAAGGCGTCGGTCAGCGCCGGCATTGCGGCGCCGCCGGGCGCGGTCAGCGCGTGTGCGATCTCGTCGGTGTCGACCAACGTGGCGCCCAGCGCGGCAAACATATTGGCCACCGTGGTCTTGCCGCAGCCGATGCCGCCGGTCAGGCCGACGGCAAACCGGGGTGGCGTTGCTGGCATGCGATGGTCCGTATTCAAGGCTGCAAGAAGCGTTGCATCGTGCTCGTGATTTCGGGCCCGTACAGCATGGCCAGCAAGCCGGCGCCGGTGAGGTAGGGGCCGAAAGGAATCGGCTGCTCGCGCCCGTGGTTGCGAAACACGATCATGGCAATGCCCACCAGCGCGCCCACTGCCGACGACAGCAGGATGATCGCCGGCAGCATTTGCCAGCCCATCCATGCGCCCAGTCCGGCCAGCAGCTTGAGGTCGCCCCCGCCCATGCCGTCGCGCTTCCTGACCAGTTTATACAGCATGTTCACGCTCCACAGCGCCATGTAGCCGGCGACGGCGCCGATGACGGCGTCGCGCAGCGGCGTAAAGGTGCCGTTCAGGTTGATGAGCAGGCCCAGCCACAGCAGCGGATAGGTCAGGTCGTCGGGCAGGAACATGGTGTCCAGGTCGATGAACGTCATCGCCAGCAGCAGCAGCACGAAGGCCATTGCCGCCATGCCGCCCCAGCCGCTGCCGAAAGTCCAGATCATCAGCGCCGACAGCGCGCCGGCAATCGCTTCGATGATGGGGTAGCGCGGCGATATGCGCGCCTTGCAGCCACGGCACTTGCCGCGCAGTGCCAGGTAGCTGATGACGGGAATGTTTTCCAGCGCGCTGATCTTGTGCCCGCAGCAAGGACAGGCCGAGCGCGGCACCGACAGGTTGAAGGTGTCGGTGTGGACCGGTTGCTTGCCGCAGTTGTCGGCGCAGGCGTTGTCGAATTCGCGCTGCATCATCTTGGGCATGCGGTAGATCACGACATTGAGAAAACTGCCCAGCAGCAGCCCGAGCACGGCGGCGACCAGCGTCGGACCAAGCGCGCCGGGGGCGGCGAAAAGAAATTCTTGCATAGTTTCCAGGGAATCAGGGTTAGCCGGTGGCGCTGCCGCCCGCGCGGGGCGGCATGGCGGCGTTGCGCCGCCATGCCGACATTGGGGTCAGACCACCGGGGTCATGCCAACAACGGGGTCAGACCACAGAGCCGAGTTTGAAGATCGGCAAGTACATGGCAATCACCATGCCGCCAATCAATACGCCCAGGATTACCATGATGAGCGGCTCCATCAGCGCCGACAGGCCGGCGACGGCCTCGTCGACTTCATCTTCGAAAAAGCCGGCGACCTTGCCCAGCATCGAGTCGAGCGCGCCCGATTCTTCGCCGATGGCCACCATTTGCGTGACGATCGGCGGAAACACGTCGGCGTTTTGCATCGCCATTGTCAGGCTGGTGCCGGTCGACACTTCGTTCTGGATTTTCTTGGTCGCTTCGGCGTACAGCGCATTGCCCGAAGCGCCGCCCACCGAATCGAGCGCTTCGACCAGCGGCACGCCGGCGGCGAACATGGTGGCCAAGGTGCGCGTCCAGCGCGCAATGGCCGCCTTGCGGATCACGGGGCCGAAAATGGGAATTTTCAGCATGATGTGATCCATCGTGCGCTGCATCTTGACCGAACGTCTCCAGCTCTGGAAGAAAAAATAGATTCCGGCAAACAGGCTGCCGAAAATGGCCCACCACCATTGCACGAAGAAGTCGGAAATGCCCATCACGATCAGGGTCGGGCCCGGCAAGTCGGCGCCGAAGCTGGCGAACACCGATTTAAACGCCGGCACCACCCAGATCATGATGATGGCGGTGACGATAAACGCGATGCCCAGGATCGAGACCGGGTACATCAGCGCCGACTTGATCTTGGACTTGATCGCCAGCGTCTTTTCCTTGTAAATGGCCAGGCGCGTGAGCAAGTCTTCCAGAATACCGGCTTGTTCGCCGGCGCCCACCAGGTTGCAGAACAGAGCGTCGAAATACAGCGGATACTTGCGGAACGCGTTGTTCAGGCTGGTACCGGTTTCAATGTCGGAGCGCAAGTCCTGGATCAGCTTGGCCATCGACGGGTTCGAGTGGCCCTTGCTGACGATGTCGAACGATTGCAGCAGCGGCACGCCTGCCTTCATCATCGTGGCCAGCTGGCGCGTGAACAGCGACACATCCTTGTCGCTGATCTTCTTGCCCTTGCGCATGGACTTTTTCTTGACCTTGGTGACCATGACGCCCTGGCGGCGCAAGGTGACGCTGACAATCGCTTCGCCGCCGGCGCGAATTTCGCCGCGCACCGGCTTGCCGCTCTTGTCCTTGCCTTCCCAGGAGTAGATTGCTTCCTTGGGCGCGATGCTTTTTAGTGGTGCAGTAGCCATATGATTCCTATTCGTTAGTGCAGCCGAGCACTTCTTCCAGGCTGGTCAGCCCTTGCTTGACTTTCATCAGCCCCGAGCGGCGCAGGGATTTCACGCCTTCCGCTTCTGATTGGGTGGCAATTTGACTTGAATTGCCGTTAGCGAGAATAATTTGTTCGATGGCCGGGGTGATCGGCATGATTTGGTAGATGCCGACCCGGCCCTTGTAGCCGCCGCCCAGGCAGCGCTCGCAGCCAACCGGGCCGTACGGCTTCCAGCCGTCGAGTTCTTCCGGCTTGAAGCCGGCCGCCAGCAAGATTTCGGTGGATGCTTCGAGCGGTTTTTTGCAGGTGCACAGACGGCGGGCGAGGCGCTGCGCGGTGATCAAAATGACGGACGAGGCAATGTTAAACGGCGCCACGCCCATGTTCATCAAGCGCGTCAGGGTGGCAGGCGCATCGTTGGTGTGCAACGTGGAAAACACCATGTGACCCGTTTGCGCGGCCTTGATCGCAATGTCGGCCGTTTCCAGGTCGCGGATCTCGCCCACCATGATGATGTCGGGATCCTGGCGCAAAAACGCCTTGAGCGCCACCGGGAAGGTCAAGCCGGCGCGGTCGTTGATGTTGACCTGGTTTACGCCCGGCAAGTTGATCTCGGCCGGGTCTTCGGCTGTCGAAATGTTAATGCCCGGCTTGTTGATCACGTTCAGGCAGGTGTACAGCGAGACGGTCTTGCCCGAACCGGTCGGGCCCGTCACCAGCACCATGCCGTAAGGCCGCTGGATTGCTTCGAGCAAGGTTTCCTTCTGGTCCGGATCGTAGCCGAGCGCGTCAATGCCCATCTGGGCCTGGGTCGCGTCGAGAATACGCATCACGGTTTTTTCGCCGAACAGCGTGGGGCAGGTGCTGACCCGGAAATCGATCGCCTTGACGGGCGAGAGCACCAGGCGCATGCGGCCGTCTTGCGGCACGCGCTTTTCGGAAATGTCGAGCTTGGAGAGCACCTTGATGCGCGACACCAGCTTGTCCTTGATGCCGACCGGCGGCTGCGCGTGCTCGCGCAGCACGCCGTCCACGCGCAGGCGGATCCGGTAGAATTTTTCGAACGGCTCGAAGTGAATGTCGGAGGCGCCCAGGTTGATCGCGTCCATCAAAATCTTGTTAAGAAACTTGACGATCGGCGCGTCTTCGATTTCATTTTGCGCCGCATCGATGACCGACGCCGGCCCGGCGGCGTCGTCGGCAAACTGAATTTCTTCATCGTCGCCGATCGACATTTCGGTGATGCTTTGCTCGGCCGTCTTGCCCAGCGAATTGAGCCAGGCCAGTAGCGTGTCGTGCGCCACGATCACCGGCTCGACCTGCGCTTCGCTCTGGAACTTGATCTGGTCGAGCGCCTGCGTATTGGTGGGGTCGGAAATGGCGACCGACATTTTATTGCCGCGCTTGGCCAGCGCGATGACGCGCTGCGTTTGCATCAGCTTGTTGTCGATGGCGCCCGGCGGCAGCGACGCCTGGCTGAACGTGGCCAGGTCCATCAGCGGGTAGCCGAAGGTCTCCGAGCAAAACGCGGCGAGCGACTTGGCGTCGATGATACCGCCGCCGATCAAGGCATCGATGAACGCGATCTTTTCAATTGCCGCCTTCTTTTGCAGCGCATCGGCCTGCGGCATCGACAGGCGGCCCGCTTGCATCAGCGCGCGCGCCAGGCCGGACATCGGTGCGCCTGTTGCCGGGGTCGGGAGGACAGCTGCCATAGTTGAATGCGTCAGTTAAAAAGTGAGGAAGTGACAAGAGGGCTCGCCAGAACTCACGGGAGCAGCGCGCTGCCTTGGATCATGCCCCGGAGCATCAAATTTGTAAAGGATTTACCGCAAGAGGAGAGGCGTGCATACCACGTAGACACAATCGCCACAGATGTTGCTTTTTCTCGCGAGCGGCTGTTCAGGCGTAGCGCGAAGGCGCCGGACGACGCAGTTTGACGACCTTGATCGCCTGGTTTTTGACTTGGATAACCTCGATTACGACGTCGCCGATTTTCAGGCTGATGGGTGCCTCGGGGATATCCTGCAACTGTTCCAGCATCAGGCCGTTGAGCGTTTTCGGGCCGTCCAGCGGGAAATCCAGTTCCAGCCGCTTGTTGATGTCGCGCAGCGCGGTGGTGCCTTCGAGCAGGCACTCGCCGTGCCCGTCCCAGCTGAAGGTTTCGCTGCGGGCCGCACCGGGAACCGATGTCGTAAATTCACCGATCATTTCCTCGATGATATCGTCGAGCGTCACCAAGCCTTGCACCTCGCCGTATTCGTCCACAATGATGCCCAGGCGTTCCTTGTTTTCCTGGAAATACTGCAGCTGGGTAAAGACGCTGGTGTCTTGCGGAATGTAGTACGGCGTGCTGAGCAAGTCGCGGAAATGCTGGACCGTCAATTCCTCGTCTTCGTTGAGCAGCGCCACCGCGTGGCGCACGTGCAAGATGCCCACGATATGGTTGATTTCGCCCTCGTAGACGGGCAGCTTGTTGTGGTAACAGGTGGTCAGCTGGCTTTTGATGTCGGCCACCGGCACGGCCAGGTTGAGCGCCTCGATCTGGGCGCGCGGGGTCATGATATCGTCGACCGACGTGCTATCCAGATCGAACAGGTTCAGCAAGATGCTCTTGTGCTTTTGCGGAATGAAGTTGCCGCCTTCGAGCACGATGGAGCGCAATTCCTCGGGCGAGACGCGATGCAGCTGGGCCGCATTGGCGGGGCGCACGTTAATAATCTTGAGCACCAGTTTGACGAACAGGTTGACGAACCAGGTCAGCGGCCCAGCCAGCGTCATCAAGGGTTTGAGCACTTTGCTTGCGCCCAGCGAAATGTTTTCAGGATAGCTGGCGCCAATGAATTTGGGCGTAATCTCGGCGAACACGATCAGCACAAAGGCCAGCAGTGCAATGGCAATCGCAATCGCGCTGTCGTCGTAGCCGAAGGCGAGGATGGCAATCGCGGTGGCCAGCGCGGTGGCGGTGACGTTGACCAGCGTATTGGCGATCAAGATCAGCGAGAGCAACTGGTCGGTGCGATCGAGCAGCCACAGCGTGGTGATCGCGCCGCGGTGGCCGCGCTTGGCCAGGCTGCGCAGGCGGTAGCGGTTGGCCGCCATCAGCGCCGTTTCCGCCATCGCGAAAAATGCCGAGCAGGAAATTAAGAAGATGAGCGCAGCAACTGGCACCCAGAGTGGCACGGTATCCAAGGCTCACCGTAAAGAAACGTGCGTGGGAAACTGGACGGCGGAAAAGCAGGCCGCACCAGAGCGTTGCGCTTGCCACTTCGGCAACCGCAGAGCTAGCGATTCTAAGTCAACGCCGGTTTGCGTGCAAGTTGGCGCAGTAGTTTGCGTCCGGCAACCAGGCAGGCGGCGCTGGCGGGTCAGCCATTCCACCAGTGCGACGTTTCGCCCATTTCAGGCAGGCGCGCCTGCGCCGCTTTATGGATGATGCCGGCCTCGAGCGCCTCGGTAGCGTCGAAGATGCGCGCATTGCCGAGCAGGTGGCTGCGGATCTCGTCCTTCACGCCGGCGTTGCAAGTCGCTTCCTCGAAAATGCGGGCATAGCGTTCGGCGTCAAAATCGAGGCAGTCGCGCCATTCGCTCACGCGCGCGTGGTCGGCCGCGACCTGGCTGCCAAAGCCCCAGTGCAGCGGGTGCACCAGGAAGCGCGTGCCGGGGCAGGCGTAGCGCTTTTCGCCGGCCAGGAAAATGACCACGCCGACCGATTCCACGCTGCCCACGTTATACGTCGTCAGGGGCAACGGCAGCGATTTGAGAAAGAAATACAGGGCGAAGCCGGCGGTCATATTGCCGCCCTCGGTCGACATGTGGAGTTCGATCGCGGTGGCCCCGCTTTGCAGGGCTTGCAGGCACAGGTTGCGCACGGTACAGGCGGAACCGTGATTGATGGGGCCGATGAAGTGGACTATGTGCAAGGACATGAATTTCTCCTGGATTTCTCCCGAAACACCTATGGGGAAAGAATAGCGCAGTTTGGTTCGCTTGCCCCGTTATTCTGGATTAGCTGCCCCGATAGGTGGAGTACGACCAGGGCGTTACCACCAGCGGCACATGGTAATTCTGGTCGGCGTAGGCAATGCCGAAAGCGATCGTCACGCGGTCGACGAAGCGCGGGGAGGGCAGGTCCACGCCCTGCGCGGCGAAGTAGTCGCCGGCGGCAAAGACCAGCTCGTACTGGCCAGGCTGCATCTGCTCGCCTTCAAGCAGCGGGACGGCGCAGCGCCCATCCTGGTTGGTGCTGTCGCGCTTGAGCAAGGTCCGCTCCGCCCCATTGATGAGGTACAGCTCGATGCCCACGCCTGCGCCGGGCTTGCCCTGCGTCGTGTCGAGCACATGCGTACTGAGTTTTCCCATACCGCTCCTATATCCGAAAAGTGATTTGTATATCCTGTCAATCATATACCGGGGCAGTGCCGTGGCTATATGATGCCGGATATACCAGCCTCAATACTGTGCCCATGACGACCTATGACAGTTATCCCCGCGACCTGATCGGCTACGGTCGCCATCCCGTGCACCCGCAGTGGCCCGGCCAGGCCAGGCTCGCGCTGCAGTTCGTGCTCAATTATGAAGAGGGCGGCGAGAATAATGTGTTGCATGGCGACCCCGCCTCAGAGACGTTTTTATCTGAAATCATTGGTGCAGCGGCGTTTCCGGCCCGGCATATGAGCATGGAGTCGCTGTATGAATACGGTTCGCGCGCTGGCCTGTGGCGCCTGCTGCGCATGTTCGAAGAACGCAAGCTGCCGCTGACCGTCTTTGGCGTGTCGATGGCGCTCAAGCGCAATCTTGAAGCGGTGGCCGCGTTCCGGCAGCTTGGGCACGAGATTGCCTGCCATGGACTCAAATGGATCTCGTATCAGAACGTGGACGAGGCCACCGAGCGCGCCCACATGGCCGAAGCGGTGCAGATCATCACCGAGCTGACGGGCCAGGCGCCACAGGGCTGGTACACAGGGCGCGATTCGCCCAATACGCGCCGGCTCGTGGTCGAACATGGCGGGTTTGAATATGATGCCGACAACTACGGGGATGATTTGCCGTTCTGGCAGCAGGTCGAGCATCTGGACGGGGATGGGAATGCGGCGGTGACGCCGCAGCTGATTGTGCCGTATACGCTCGATACGAACGACATGCGGTTCGCGGCCATGCAGGGGTTCAATTCTGGGACGCAGTTTTTTGATTATTTGAAGGATGCGTTCGACACCTTGTATGCCGAGGGCGATCCGGCCGAGCTGAACCAGCCGAAGATGCTGTCGATCGGGCTGCATTGCCGGATTGTGGGACGCCCGGGCAGGGCGGCGGCGTTGGCCAGATTTCTCGATTATGTGCAAGGGCACGATAAGGTGTGGATTACCCGGCGCATCGACATCGCCCGGCACTGGAAGGCGACGCATCCGTTTGCGTGACGCGGGCATGGCGCAATGCGCTGACGCTTTTCCGCACCACGAGCGGTGCTTTCCGCTGTTTACGGGACGCACGCATGGCGCAATGCGCTTGCGCTTTTCCGCCCTACGAACGGTGCTTTCCGTTGCTTGCGTGATGCGAACATGGCGCAATGCGCTGACGCTTTTGCGCCCTATGCACAGCGATTTCCGTAGGGCGGAAAAGCGCGAGCGCATTCCGCCAGAGTCGCCACAGTATTGGTTTTCAATGATATCCAACATCAATCAAAAACCATACTGATACACCCCTGCGGTGCTAACCTTGTACGCTGGGATAAAGCCGAGGCAATAATGTCACAACCGATACGTTTCTACTACCAGGGCGCCGTGCGCGAAGTCACCAGCGCCGCCCCCACGCAGACGATCCTCCAGCACCTGCGCGAAGACCTGCACTGCACCGGCACCAAGGAAGGTTGCGCGGAAGGCGACTGCGGCGCCTGCACGGTTGTCATCGGCTCGCTGCGCGACGGCCAGCTCGAACTAAAAGCGGTCAACGCATGCATCCAGCTCACGCCCACGCTCGACGGCAAGGCGCTGTTTTCGGTCGAAGACCTGCAGCAGCCTGGCGGCGCGCTTCATCCGGTCCAGCAGGCGATGGTGGAATGCCACGGCTCCCAGTGCGGCTTTTGCACGCCCGGCTTCGTGATGTCCTTGTGGAGCATGTACCTGAAACAGGAAGGCAAACAGCCCACCCGCTGCCAGATCAACGACGCGCTTTCGGGCAACCTGTGCCGCTGCACCGGCTACCGCCCCATCATCGATGCCGCCATGCGCATGGGCGAGCTGGCGCCGGTCGCGTTCGACCGCGCCGCATTGGCCGCGCAGCTCGCGCCGCTGCAGCGAAGCGCGCTGGCCACCTACAGCGCCGCCGGCCGTAACTTCCATGCCCCGCGCACGCTCGCCGAACTGATTTCCCTGCGCGCCGCTCACCCCGAGGCTACGCTGCTGGCCGGCTCCACCGACGTCGGTCTGTGGATCACCAAGCAGATGCGTGACCTGGGCGACATCATTTACCTCGGCAACGTCGCCGCGCTCGGGCACATCGCGCAGGACGGCGCCATGCTCGAGATCGGCGCCGGCGTCACGCTCGAAGACGCCTACCAGGCGCTCGCGGAGCACTATCCCGACGAATTGACCCAGATGTGGCAGCGTTTTGCCTCGCTCCCGATCCGCAATGCGGGCACGCTGGGCGGCAATGTCGCCAATGGCTCGCCGATCGGCGACTCGATGCCGTGGCTGATCGCGCTTGGCAGCCAGGTGGTGCTCGCGGCGGCCGCCGGCCAGCGCATCATGCCGCTCGAAGACCTGTATCTCGCCTACCAACAAAAGGACATGCTGCCCGGCGAATTCGTGCAGTCGCTGCGCGTGCCGCTGCCGCGCGAAGGCGTGCACTTTCGCACCTACAAACTGGCCAAGCGCTTCGACCAGGATATTTCGGCCGTGTGCGCCGCCTTTGCGTTCCGCTTTGACGGCCAGCTTGTCAGCGAGGCGCGCATCGCCTTTGGCGGCATGGCCGCCACCCCCAAACGCGCCGCCGCCACCGAAGCGCTGTTGGTCGGCAAACCATGGACGGACGACACCGTCAGCGCCGCCATGGCGATGATGGAGAACGATTTCGCGCCCCTGTCGGACATGCGCGCCTCGAGCGCATACCGCATGAAGAGCGCCCAGAACCTGCTGCGCCGTTTCTGGTTCGAGACGCGCCTCGATGCGCCGCTCGCCGCCGCCGCGCTCAACGTTTTCGCCGTGCGCGCGTAAGGAGAACATGATGAATGACGCAGGCGTACCAGCAGTGGCAGCGTGGACCGGCATTGGCGTGCCCCGCGCGCATGAATCAGCCGCGCTCCACGTGCTCGGCCAGGCCACCTACACCGACGACATCGCCGAAGTAAAAGGCACGCTGCACGCGGCGCTTGGTCTGTCGTCCAAGGCGCACGCGAAAATCCTTGCCATCGACCTGGCAGCGGTGCGCGCAAGCGAAGGCGTGGCGGCGGTGTTCACCTGCGAGGACATCCCCGGCACCAACGACTGCGGCCCCATCATCCACGACGACCCGATCCTCGCCGATGGCCTGGTCATGTACGTGGGCCAGCCCATCTTCATCGTCGTGGCCGACACCCATGACCACGCCCGCCGCGCCGCCAGGCGCGCCCTGGTGACGTACGACGAGCTGCCTGCGATCCTGACGCCGCAAGCGGCGCGCGCGGCCGGCTCGTACGTGCTGCCGCCCATGCATCTGGCGCGCGGCAACTACCAGGACGCGTTTGAAAAGGCGCCCCATACGCTCAAGGGCGAACTGTATGTGGGCGGGCAGGAGCAGTTCTACCTTGAAGGGCAGATTTCTTACGCGATCCCCAAGGAAGACAAGGGCATGCTGGTGCTCTGTTCCACCCAGCACCCGAGCGAGATGCAGCACGTGGTGGCGCATGCGCTCGGGGTGCACTCGCATCACATCGTCGTCGAATGCCGGCGCATGGGCGGCGGCTTTGGCGGCAAGGAGTCGCAGTCGGCGCTGTGGGCTGCGGCGTCGGCGATTGCGGCGGCGCGGCTCTTGCGACCGGTTAAGCTGCGCGCCGACCGCGATGACGACATGCTCGTCACCGGCAAGCGCCACTGCTTCCATTATGAATATGAAGTTGGCTACGACGACGGCGGCAAGATCCTCGCGGCCAAGGTCGACATGGTCAGCCGCGCCGGCTACTCGGCCGACTTGTCCGGGCCGGTCGCCACGCGCGCCGTCTGCCACTTCGACAATACCTACTACCTGTCCGACGTCGATATCCGCGCCGCCTGCGGCAAGACCAATACCCAGTCCAATACCGCGTTTCGCGGCTTTGGCGGGCCGCAAGGCGCCATCGCCATCGAGTACATCATCGACGAAATTGCCCGTAACCTGGGGTGCGATGCGCTCGACATCCGGCGCCTCAATTTCTACGGGCGCGACGCCAACAACGTCACGCCCTACGGCCAGGTCGTCGTCGACAACGTGATCCATGCGCTGACGGCCGAACTGGAAGCGAGCAGCGACTATCGCGCGCGCCGCGCGGCGATTGCCGCCTACAACAGCAGCAGCCCGGTGCTCAAAAAAGGGCTGGCGCTCACGCCCGTCAAGTTCGGCATTGCCTTTAACGTCACCCACCTGAATCAGGCCGGCGCGCTGGTGCACGTGTACGTGGACGGCTCGATCCTGGTCAACCATGGCGGCACCGAGATGGGGCAGGGCATCAACACCAAGGTGATGCAGGTTGTCGCGCACGAACTTGGCGTGGACATGGCCCACGTGCGCGCTACCGCCACCGACACCAGCAAGGTCGCCAATACGTCGGCCACGGCCGCCTCCACCGGGGCCGACCTGAACGGGAAAGCGGCCCAGGATGCGGCGCGCCAGATCCGCGAGCGCTTGAGCGCGTACGCCGTCAAGCTGTATGGCGGCGACCAGGCAGCGGTGGTGTTTGCCGCCGATACGGTGCACGTCAACGGACATCAAGTGCCGTTCCCGGTGCTGGTGCAAAAAGCTTACCTGGCGCGCGTGCAGCTGTGGTCCGACGGCTTTTACGCCACGCCCAATCTGCACTGGGACCCCAAGACCATGAACGGCCACCCTTTCTCGTACTACGCCTACGGCGCGGCGGTGGCCGAAGTCGTGGTGGACACGCTGACCGGCGAATGGAAGCTGTTGCGCGCCGACGCGCTGTACGACGCCGGCAAGTCGCTCAACCCGGCGATCGACATCGGCCAGGTCGAAGGCGCCTTTATTCAGGGCATGGGCTGGCTGACCACCGAGGAGCTGTGGTGGAACCCGGCCGGCAAGTTGATGACGCATGCGCCGTCGACTTACAAAATACCCGGCGTGTCGGACTGCCCGGAAGACTTCCGCGTGCGCCTGTACGAGAACAGCAATGTCGAAGACAGCATTCACCGCTCCAAGGCTGTGGGCGAGCCGCCATTGCTGCTGCCGTTCTCGGTGTTTTTCGCCATCCGCGACGCTGTCTCCAGCGTGGGCGGCCACAAGGTCAATCCGCCATTGAACGCGCCGGCGACCAGCGAAGCGATCCTCAATGCCATCGCTGCCGTTGAAGCTGCCGTGGCCAAGGTTCTCTGAAATGGACTGGCGTTCAGCCATCCTCGCAGATCCTGCCATGCTGGTCACGGTGGCAATCGTGCAGGGTTCGGTCCCCCGTGAAGCGGGTGCCAAGATGCTGGTGTCAAGAGATCGCGTGGTCGATACCATCGGCGGCGGCCACCTTGAATTGCGCGCGGTGGAGATCGCGCGCGCCATGCTGCAGGACGGGCGGCAGCGCCACCTGGAACGGTTTGCACTGGGGCCAAGCCTGGGCCAGTGCTGCGGCGGGGTGGTGCACCTGGCGTTCGAACTGGCCGATCCGTGTCACGCTTCACTGCTAAATGAACGGCGCTTCCAGGACAGCTGGCGCCTCGTGGCGCTCGACGGTCGCGCCGACAGTGCGCTGTTAGACGGCGATGCGCGCCAGTTGCACGGCGCGCCCGCGCCCAGGTTCGACCGCAGCCAACCAACCCATGTGATGCAGGAAGCGGACGGACGGCGCTGGCTGGTCGACCCGGTGCTGGCGCCGCGCGCGCACCTGGTGCTGTTTGGCGCCGGCCATGTGGGCGCGGCAATTGTGCGCGCGCTGGCGCACCTGCCATGCAGCGTCACCTGGGTCGACGAGCGCGACGATATGTTCCCGACGGATGTGCCGGCCAACGTCACGCTCGAGGCCTGCGACACGCCCGAGGCGCTGGTGGCATCCGCGCCGCCCGGCGCATCGTATTTAGTCATGACGCACAGCCACGCGCTCGACCAGCGTCTGGCACAAGCGATCCTGGCGCGCGCCGACGTCGGCTGGTTCGGCCTGATTGGTTCGGTCACCAAGCGGCGCCAGTTCGAACACCGGCTGCGCGAACGGGGCGCGGACCGGAAGCGCATCGACGCCATGGTCTGCCCGATCGGGCTGCCCGGCATTGCCGGCAAGGCGCCGGCGGTGATCGCCGCCTCGGTGTGCGCCCAGTTGCTCACCGTCTGGGAAGCGTCCGCGCACGCCGGCGCTGGCCTTGCGCCACTTAGACTGGTAGCCTCATCCAACATGTAATCCGAAAGAACTTGATGTCAAACGCAACACCTCAACCAGTGCAGGCCTACCGAGCAAGCTTGCTGCACTTTCACGCTGACCCTGCGCTGATCCAGGATGCTTTCTCCTGGCATGAAGACGGCTTGCTGATCGTTGAAAATGGCAAGGTAAAAGCTGCCGGCGACTATGCCAGCTTGGTTGAAACGCTGCCTCAGGGCGCGCCGGTGGCCGCCTACCGCGGCAAGCTGATCATGCCCGGCTTTATCGACACCCACCTGCATTTCCCGCAGACCGACATGATCGCCTCGCCCGCGCCCGGCCTGCTGCCATGGCTCGAAACCTACACCTTTCCCACCGAGCGCCAGTTCGGCGACCCGGTGCACGCGCGCGAAGTGGCCGAGTTTTTTCTCGACCAGCTGCTGCGCTGCGGGACCACGACCGCCATGGTCTACTGCACCGTGCACCGCGAGTCGGTCGATGCGTTTTTCGAGGCGAGCCAGGCGCGCAACCTGCGCATGGCGGCCGGGAAGATCCTCATGGACCGCAATTGCCCCGACTTTTTGTGCGATACGGCCGAAGGCGGGGCGCGCGACAGCGAAGAGCTGATCCGCAAGTGGCACAAGCAGGGCCGCAACATGTACGCGATCACGCCGCGCTTTGCGCCCACGTCGACCGAGGCGCAGCTGCGCCTGACGGGCGAGCTGGCCAAGGCTTATCCCGACACCTACATCCAGACCCACGTGTCGGAAAACCCGGACGAATGCAAGTGGGTGCAGTCGCTGTTTCCCGGCGCGCGCAGCTACCTGGACGTGTACGACAATGTCGGGCTGATGCGCGAGCGCGCCATGTATGGACACTGCATCTGGCTCGATGAACGCGACTTTGCGCGCATGGCCGAATCGGGCGCTGCAGCGGCGATCTGCCCGACCTCGAACCTGTTCCTGGGTAGCGGCCTGTTTGATTTTGAAAAAGCCGACGCTGCGGGCGTGGCGCTGTCGCTGGCGACCGACGTGGGCGGTGGCACGTCGTTCTCGATGTTGCAAACAATGAATGAAGCCTATAAAGTAGCACGCTTGAAAGGCAGCTACCTGCCGGCCGCGCGCATGTTTTACCTAGCGACGCTGGGCGCTGCCCGCAGCATGCAGCTGGAAGGGACGATCGGCAATTTCGTCGTTGGCGCCGAAGCTGATTTCATCGTGCTCGACCCGAAGGCGACGCCGCTGCTGGCGCGCCGCACGGCGCGCTGCGACAACCTTGAAGAGCTGCTGTTTGCGCTGGCGCTGCTGGGCGACGACCGCGTGATTGAAGCGACCTACGCCTGCGGGCAGCTGGTGCATCAAAAAACGTAGGGCGCAAAAGCGCAGCGCATTGCGCCAAAGGCGTGTGCCGTGTTATCGCGAACCTTCGGCGCAATGCGCTATCGCTTTTGCGCCCGACGAAAACCGCCGTAGGCGACCTCATTATCTTACCGAGAAGAAGACCATGATCATCAAATCGAGCAGCCTGACCATTGCCCTGGCGCTGGCCCTGGCCGCGAGTGCACACGCCAAACCGCCGGCTGCCGCATCGAACGAAGCGGCCACCGCGCGCCACCTGGCGTCCCTCATCGCGGGCGAGCCCAAATCGGCCGAGTTGACCCTGTTCTTCTCGCAAATGCCCAAGGGCGGCGACCTGCACCACCATTATTCAGGCGCGATCTACGCCGAACAATACGTCGACTGGGTCGACAAGCAGGGCTTTTGCGTCTACAAGTCCAGCTACCGCATTGAAACCAACAAGGAAACGGTCGCCAAGGAGCGCGACAAGCCGGCGCTAGAGCGCAGCTGCCTGTCGTCGGGCGAAATCCTGGCCGACGACTTCACCTACCGTGAATTGCTGCAACGCTGGTCGAGCAAGGATTTCGACAACCATGGCGCCATCCAGAGTCCGCCCGACCGCCAGTTCTTCCAGACCTTCGGCTTTTTCGGCCCGGTTTCAAGCAACAACTTCAATGAAGGCCTGCTCGAACTGAAAAAGCGCGCGATCCAGGAACACGTCGGCTACATCGAAACCATGTTCAAGCTGGCGCCGCTGACGCCCAACGCCAGCTTTGACGCCAAAATCAGCCAGGCGGGCGACGACGACGCCGCCCTGACCGAGGCGATGCGCGCCTGGAGCGGGGCGCTCGAGCAGGACGCCGCCTTCAACAAGGGCGTGGCCGACTACGTCACCCAGGTCGGCCAGGCGCATGCCGGTGTCGACGACGAGCGCTTCACGATGCGCTACCAAGCCTACGTGCTGCGCCTGCTCGCCCCGTCCCAGGTGTTTTCATCGATGCTGTCGGCCTTCAAGGCATCGAGCCAGTCGCCGCTGATCGTGGGGGTCAATATCGTCGGCCAGGAGAGCGCACCGAGCTCCATGCGCGGCTACACGCTGCACATGAAAATGTTCCAGTTCCTGAAAACCCGGTATCCGCACGTGAAGCTGGCGCTGCACGCGGGCGAACTGGCGCTGGGCGACGTGCCGCCGGACGGCCTGCGCTTTCACATCGACCAGGCGCTGCACCTGGCCGGCGCCAACCGCATCGGCCACGGCATCGACCTGGCGCACGAATCGAACGCGATCGGCATCCTGAAGACCATGCGCGAGCGCGACATCCCGGTCGAAATCAACCTGACCAGCAATGCGTTCATCTCCGGCATCAAGGGCGACAATCATCCCGTCACGCTGTACCGCAAGTATGGCGTGCCGTACGTGATCGCAACCGACGACGCCGGCGTCACGCGCCACACGCTGGCGCAGGAATATGCACTGTTCGCCAGCCGCTACAAGCCGAGCTATGCCGAGATCAAGAAGGTCTCGTATAACAGCCTGCGCTACGCTTTCCTGCCGCCAGCGGACAAAAAACGCCTGTCGGCCCAGCTTGACGAGCGCTACGCGGCATTCGAGGCTGCCATCGCTGCCCTGCCGGCGCAGGCGGTGGCGGGCGCGCGGCGCTGACAGTATTTGCTGCATTCCGGCAGTGCAACGCTGCCGGAAAAACAAGCTTTTTCCTGCGCCGATGTTCATCGGCCAATCCCAAAATATTAAGCTCTGTGCATGTGTGTGGTCAGCCTGCTACACATTTGCGTGCCCGGACCAACCTTTGTCGAAAATGACGATGAAAGGATTTCTCTCCAGAATGGCTCATTTATAATCGGCCCTAGAGATTTTCGCTATGGAACACCCATTTTTAGGTCATTAAAACTACTTCTATTAGCTAATTTATATGTTTCTCGTATAAATGATTAAGCGAAATGGTATTTGTCATAACGAAGCCGTTTCATGCATAGTTGATCGAATACGTAACAAATTGTGTGTGTAGTTCATGTCATCAGGCTGACATGGTGCCGGAATAAAATTGCGCCGTCGTAAGTTTTGCTGTCGTAAATGCACTATCAAAAATCAGATTTACATTGAAACAGAGGGCCGCGTTAGCAACGACGTCCCCGCAGATCGCAGCAAAGTACAGAACGGGACCTTTATCGGGTTCCGACATCACTATTTAGTTCATTTTGGGGTTATACAATGATCAATCACAATCGGCTGCAGCTTACTAAGCTCGCGTTCGCGCTTTCCATGGCCTTGGCCATCTCGACGCCAGTCCTGGCGCAGAATACGACCTCGGCAATCGGTGGCCGGGTTTCCAACGCCAGCGGCGCTCCGGTCGCAGGCGCCCAGGTCACGATCGTCCACATGGAATCGGGTTCGGTCAGCAAAGTCGTGGCCGACTCCCAGGGCCGTTACTCGGCGCGCGGCCTGCGCGTGGGCGGTCCTTACACCGTCACGGTGACCAAGGACGGCGTTGCGGAAAAATTTGAAAATGTATATCTCCAGCTGGCCGAAACGGCCAATGTCGACGCCACCCTGGGTGCACCGATCCAGACCGTGACGATTGCCGGGCGCGCAGCCGGCGGCAAGTTCAACACCAGCTCGATGGGCGCCGGCACCTCGATCGGCAGCAAGGAACTGGCGGCATTGAGCTCGATCCAGCGCAGCCTGTCGGACTATGCCCGCCTCGATCCACGCCTGTCGCAGACCGACAAAGAGCGTGGCGAAATCTCGGCTGGCGGTCAGAACTCGCGCTTTAATTCGATCACCATCGATGGCGTGTCGATCAGCGACACCTTCGGCGTGGAAGCGAACGGCCTGCCGACCAACAAGCAGCCCATCTCGATCGACTCGATCCAGTCGGTGCAGGTCAACATTTCGAACTACGATGTCACGCAAAAGGGTTACACCGGCGCGAACATCAATGCGGTCACCAAGTCGGGCACCAACACCTGGAAGGGCAGCGTCTACCAGGTCTACCGTGACCAGCGCCTGACGGGTGATCGTTACAACCGCGTGGCCGATACTTACGGTCCGGCGCCAGACTTCAAAGAGCGCACCACCGGCCTGACCCTGGGTGGCCCGCTGATCAAGGACAAGCTGTTCTTGTTCGTCAGCGCCGAAGACTCCAAGTCGCAGGCAGCGCCGGTATTTGGCCAAATTGGCAGCGCCGCCAACAACGTGGCGATCACCCAGTCGTCGATCGACGAACTGCGCCGCATTGCCCAGGCCACCTATGGCTTCGATCCAGGTACCACCGCCACGCCAGGTGGGCCTGAGCTGAAAGTACAGGACCGCCTGCTCAAGCTGGACTGGAACGTCAACGACGACCACCGCGTCAGCCTGCGCTGGCAGAAAACCAACCAGGCCGAGCCGATCATCGCCGGATACAACGCGAGCGGGGTTGGCCTGTCATCCCAAAACTACCTGGAAAACAAATCGATCGAATCGAGCGTGGTGCAGTGGTTCGCCGATTGGACGCCGACCTTCTCGACCGAAGCGAAGGTATCGCGCCGCGACAGTGGCAAGAACTTTGTCAACTCAGCAAACCTGCCTGCGATGAGCCTGCAGATCGGTGGTACCTTGCCAGCCGATGCGCCTGCCGGTGCGAAGGTCGCCAACCGTTTCATCAATTTCGGTACCGAGCGCAGCCGTCACTACAACGACCTCGACACCAAGACCATCGACATGTACTACGGTGCAACGTGGACTCACGGCGCCCACGAAGTCAAGGGTGGCATGGACTACTCGAAGAACTCGATTTTCAACGGCTTTCTGCAAAACAACAAGGGTAACTATACCTTTGCCTGTATCAACACCAGCACCGCCATCACCTACACCACGCCGGGCTTAGGCAGCGTCAACTGCAGCACCTCGCCGCAGGCATTGATTGAAAAAGCGGCGCTGGAAAACTTCGCCCGCGGCCGCGTCAACAACTACACGTACCAATTCCCGAACCCGGGCACCACCCTGGAAGACACCGCAGCGGTCTGGGAGTTGGCTAACACTGGCTTGTTCCTGCAAGACACCTGGACCGTCAGCCCACAACTGAAGATGACTTACGGCGTGCGTTACGATGCGTACAGCACCGACCAGCGTCCGCGCAAGAACGCCCAGGTCGCACTGCCAACCGTGGCCGGTACCTACGGCCTCACCACGGCCACGCTGGTGCGCAACACGGGTGGTTTCGGTCTGGATAACCAGGAAACGGTGGACGGCGAGAAGCTGTTCCAGCCACGCGTAGGCTTCAATTTCACGCCGCAATTCTCGCGTCCTACCCAGATTCGCGGCGGGCTTGGCCTGTTCGGCGGCGCAGCGCTGAATGTCTGGCTCGGCAATCCATTCGCCAACCCTGGCGTGGCCGCCATCACGGTCGGCTGCGGCGGTTCGTTCGCTGCCTGTTCCGGCGTAGGCAAATTCAACCCTGACCCGAGCAAGCAGCCTGCTGGCGGCATCGGCGCCGCCCAGGTCGACGTTCTGGCAGCTGGCCTGTCGCAGCCATCGGTTTGGAAAGGCAACCTCGGCGCCGAGCATGAGCTGCCATGGTTCGGCCTGGTTGTCGGCGTTGAATACCTGCACACCAAGGTCAACACCGGCCTGTACTTCCAAAGCATCAACCTTGGAGCCCCCACCCGCAAGGGACCGGACGGTCGCGATCTTTTCTGGACCGAACAAGGCTACAACGCAGCGTGCGCCAACGGCACTGGCGGCTTTAGCACCAGCAACGTTGTCGGCGGCGCGCAATGCGCGGGCTTTCGCAGCAAGGCGCTCTCGAACGCTGCGTTCACCGATGTGCTGAAAGTGACGGAAACGAAAAAAGGCGGCGGCAACCTGGTGTCGCTGTCGCTGGCCAATTCGAAGAACAAAGACCTGCGCTGGAACGTGGCTTACACCTACACCGACGCTACCGAAGTATCGAACCTGAGCTCATCGACGTCGGGTTCGAACTTTGGCGCGCGCGCCGTGTTTAACCCGAACGAAGAAATTGCGGCGAATTCGTCGTACCTGGTCAAAGATCGCGTCAATGCTTCCCTGACCTGGGAAAAGCGCTTCTTCGGCAGCTACAAAACCTCGTTTGGCGCGTTCTATGAAGGCCGTACCGGCAAGCCATACAGCTGGACCTTCAACAACGACATGAACGGCGACGGCACGGCATCGAACGACCTGATGTACATTCCGAAGGCTTTCGGTTCCGGCGAAGTGATCTTCCGCGGCGACACTGCCACGGTCAAGACAGCCGAGACCAGCTTCTGGAACACCGTCAACGCCAACAAGCAGCTGCGCGATGCGGTCGGCGGCGTCACCGAGCGTCAATCGGCTTTTGCACCGTGGACCAACAGCATCGACCTGCGTCTGAGCCAGGAAGTTCCTGGTTTGTTCAAAGGTAACAAGGGCGTGTTAGTGCTCGACTTCCAGAACTTCGGCAACCTGCTGAACAAAAAATGGGGCCGTATCAACGAAGTGGCCTTCACCAGCGCTGGCGGCAATGCCCGTAGTTTCGTCGACTACGCCGGTATGCAAGATGGCAAGTATGTGTACCAGGTCAGCGACAAGGTTGAAGACTATGTCCTCAAGTCCGGCCGTAGCGAGTCGCAGTGGGCCGTCCAGGTCACCGCACGTTACGAGTTCTGATCGAACTGACCGGCGACCGCGGCGCGGTCGCCTTGAAGCGCGACGAAGCGGCTGGTGGCAACACCAGCCGCTTTTTTCATTGCTGGCGCGGCCGTTCGAGTGCGCCTTCGATCCACCCTTGATACATAACGAAACCATTTTCACCGCTGAGCTGGCGCCCGAGTGCGCCCGCTTCGGTTATTCTCTCATCTATGACTACATTTCTCCGCCCCCTCTGCGCAGCGCTCGCGGCGGCTTGCCTGATGACCGGTTGCGCCACGCGCCCGGCAGCGCCGATCCAGATCAACCTGGTTGGCATGAACGATTTCCACGGCCACCTCGACGCCACCAAGTTCGACTACACCAGCGCCGCGCAGCCGCGTGACGGCGCACGTTCGCCGCCGCAGCTCGCCGGCGGCATCGACAACATCGCCGCTGCGCTGCAAGCCTGGCGGCGCGACGATCCCAGCCTGCTGGTGGTCGGCGCCGGCGACCTGATCGGCGCCAGCCCCGCCATGAGTTCCATGTGGGCCGACGAGCCGAGCTTGCAGGCGCTGACCATGGCCGGCCTGTTTGCAAGTTCCGTGGGCAACCATGAATTCGACAAGGGCCGCGCCGAACTGCTGCGCCAGCAAAACGGCGGCTGCGTGTCCATCGTGCCCGAGCGCGCCTGCCAGTTCGCGCCCAATTTCAAAGGCGCCGGGTTCACGTACCTGGCCGCCAATGTGCTCGACAGCGCCACCGGCAAGCCCTTCCTGCCCGCCTACCGCATCGCCGACGTCAAGGGCGTGAAGGTCGGCTTCATCGGCGCGGTGCTCAAGGACGCCGCTTCGGTGGTGCTCGCCTCAGGCATCGTGGGCCTGTCGTTTGTCGATGAAGCCGACGCCATCAACGCCGTCATTCCCGACATGCGGGCCAAGGGTGCGAGCGTGTTCGTGGTGCTGATCCACGAAGGCGGCAGCACCAGCGAACCGTTCGACAAGCCCGACTGCACCGAACTCAAAGGCCCGATCGTGGGCATCGTCAAGCGGCTCGATCCCGCCATTCGCCTGATTGTGTCGGGCCACACGCACAAGGGTTTCCAGTGCAAGGTCGACGGGCGTACCGTGACCCAGGCTGAGATGGGCGGGCACGTGCTCTCGCGCATCGCCCTCACGGTCGATCCGGCCACCAGCGCCGTGCTCGACATCGGCGTGAAAAACGTGGTGGTCAAGCCGGGCCAGTATCCGCCGCACGAAGCCGTGGCGGCCTATCTGAAGGCGGCGCGCGCGCGCAGCGAGCAAGCTTTGGCCAGACCGCTGGCGCGCGTGTCGGCGCGCACGATTGGACGCAAGGCCACGCCCGCCGGCGAAAGCGCCATCGGCGACCTGATCGCCGACGCGATGCTTAACGCCACCCGCGCCCACGGCGTGAAAATTGCATTCATGAACGCCGGCGGCATCCGCAAGGACCTGGACGTGGGCGAAAACATGGTGGCGAGCTATGGCCAAGTGCAAATCGTCGTCCCGTTCGGCAATACCATGGTCGCCATGGACTTGACCGGGGCCCAGATCCGCGCGCTGCTCGAGCAGCAATGGGTGCGCCCGGGCGCGGCCGAGGACTCGATCCTGCAAATTTCGAACGGCTTTTCCTACACCTGGAACCCGGCCGCCCCGCGTGGCGCGCGCGTGGTGCCGGGCAGCTTGATGCTGAACGGCAGGGCGCTTGATGACGCAAGCAGCTATCGCATCGTGGCGAATAACTTTTTAGCCGAAGGAGGCGACAACTTCCCGGTCTTCAAGGACGCACCGAATAAATTCGACACCCAGGTGCGCGACTTCGACGTGCTCGTCGAGTACTTGGTCAAGATGGACAAGGCGGGCACGCCGTTCGGCCTGAACATGCCTGCCGGCCGCATTCAGATCGTTAAATAACTGACAGAACAAGGAACCGATCCATGAAAAAACTCGCTTGCGTACTGGCATTGTCCAGCGCTTTCCTGTCGCAGGGCGCCCTGGCCTGGGGCGGCGACGGCCACCGCGCGGTCGGCGCCATCGCCGAAAAACTGATCAAGGGCAGCAATGCCGAAAAGCAGATCGCCGCCTTGCTGTTGCCGGGCGAAACGCTCGAATCGATCACCAACTGGGCCGACAGCGCCAAGGGCGGCGTCGGTTACGCGCCCGCCACCGAAGAACAGCTGGGCTACACCACCGTCAATCCGCGCCACCAGGAATACCACTACGCCAACGTGCCGTTCCAGCTCGAGCACTACCATGACGGCGTGGTCGGCGGCTCGGACGTGGACATCGTGCAAACGCTCAAGCAAGCGATTGCCGTGTTGCAAGGCAAGGGCGACCCCGTCAGCAATCCGCACGGCTTCACCAAGCGCCAGGCGCTGCTGCTGGTGGCGCATATGGTGGGCGACATTCACCAGCCATTGCACATGGGCGCGGCCTACGTCAGCGCCGACGGCAAGTTCGTCGTGCCCGGCAAAAAGGCGGAAATCGACGCCATCAACATGTTCGAGTCGCGCGGCGGCAACAACCTGATGCTCGACGATGCCAAGCTCGACACCATGAGCAAGGGCCTGATCGAAGGCGAAGCGCGCGCGCTGCAGCCGGGCGAGAAAAAATGGCCCAGCAAGCCATTTCACAGCTACTGGGACAGCACCGTGGTCGACTATGCGATGCGCCGCTCAAGCACGCGCTCGCCGGCAGACTTCGCCCAGAAAATGATCGACGGCAAACCGCTGGTGACGATGAACACGGGGCCGGTCACCAGCTGGCCTTATCAATGGGCCGACGACGCGCTGGTGGCGGCCAAGCTGGCTCACACCGACGTCACGCTCGGCAAGCGCGATGCGCGCGTGAGCAGCAAGGGCGAGACGGTGTACACTTTTGCGCTGGAAATGGGGCCAAACTATCCGGTGCCAAGTTCGGCGCTGGCGCGCACGCAGCTGGTCAAGGGCGGCTACCACCTGGCGCAATTGTTGCAAACCATCTGGCCCTAAGCACCTCCCCCGGGGGAGATGTCGACGGACCGGAACGGGCGGTGGCGATGGACTGGTGCTGCGCTGTTCAATGTTATCTGTACGGCAAACCGCTTCCTCTGGCACAATTCGAGCAATTGAATGGATGCCAAAAGGACACCGCATGACCTGGTTAAACCGTTGTATCTTTACCGCCGCCGCGGCAACACTGTCGCTCGGTGCCAGCGCTGCCGACTTGCCGCTGTGGGAAGTGGGCGTTTTGGGCGGCACTGCCTCCACGCCGGCCTATCCCGGGTCCGAAGACCGCTCGTCGCGCTCGCTGCTTGTGCCTTTCGTGATCTACCGCGGCCAGGTGTTCCGCGCCGACCAGTCGGGCATCGGGATGCGCCTGTTTGAAAGCAAGCGGGTCGAGCTCGACCTGGGCCTGGCGGCCTCGCTGCCGGCGCGCTCCGACGACGTGCGCGCCCGCGCCGGCATGAACGACCTTGGCACGCTGCTTGAATTTGGCCCGCGCATCAAGGTGCGCCTGCTGAAACCCACGCCCGACAGCGGCCTGCGGCTGGACCTGCCGCTGCGCGCGGTGATCGAGGCGCGTAGCGGCGTGCGCACCCAGGGCATCACTTTTGAACCCAAGCTGGTCTACGAGCTGGACGCGCCGGGCGGCAAGTGGAGCGTGGATGCGCATGTCGGCATGGTGTTCGGCAATAACAAGATCAACCGCTACTTTTATGAAGTAGAACCGCAATTTGCCACTTTGGCGCGCCCGGCATACGAGGCGAGCGCCGGGCTGATGCTGGTGCGCGCGGGCTTGTCCGGTTCGCGCATGCTCAATCGCGACGTGCGCATGTTCGCCTTCATGCGCTACGAAAGTTACGCCAATGCCGTCAACCGCGACAGTCCGCTGATGAAGCGCTCGACCGGCGCTTCCGTCGGCGCTGGTTTTGCCTGGACCATCAAGCGTTCGGCCAGGATGGCGACGCGCGCAGAGTGATGTTACCGCATCGAGGACGTGAGGATAAAGCATGGATTGGGCCTCACTCCGATCCGGCACGTGTCGCTGGCGGCTCATGGCGGAATGCGCGTTCGCTTTTGCGACCTACTTTTCGCTCTGCGCCAGACCTTGCATGAACGGCTTACGCCCCAGGTAACGCCCCAGGAACTGGCCAACCCGCCGTTCGTATTCATCGCCAGCATACCCGTGCAAGTCCACATGCGCCGCGCCGTCGACGATCCATAACTGCTTTGGTTGGTTCGCCGCCGCGAAAATACGGCGTGTCTCGCCGGCGGGCGTTTGCACGTCGGCTGCCCCGCCAATGACGAACACCGGACACGTAACGCGCGCCATCGCCTCCACCGGACGCAGCGCGGCGAGCGACACGTCGGTACGCAAGGGGATCTGTTGCAGCAGCAGTGGCGCGGCCCACCTGCCGGCAGGGCCCAGGCGCGCGGCCAGCCGGTTCTCCACCGCCTCGTCAATAGTCGGGTACATCGATTCAACGACCAGCGCATCGATGCCCTGGCCAGGCGTGGACAGCACCACCGACGCCGCGCCGAGCGACACGCCGATCACGGCGATCTTTTCACCGGGAAGGCCGCGCCGCAGGTAAGCGAGCGCGGCGCGCACGCTGTGCGCTTCACGCGCGCCGAAGGTAATCCGCTTGCCCTCGCTCTCGCCGTGCGAGGCCAGGTCGATCAGCAGCACGCTGTAGCCAAGCCGGTTCAAAAACAGCGCCCGGTCCTGCATCTGGCGCCGGTCCGAACGCACGCCGTGCAGCAGCAGCACCGCGCCGTGGCCGGCGCCGCGTGCGACCCATCCGGCCACGTCGCCCTGGGCACTTGGGATGACGACCGGGGTGGCAAACAGCGTGGCAGGGGGAGCGCCCACCGGATGGCGGGCGGCGGCACTGAGATATTCGCCGGCGCCGAACACGGCGCCGGCGGCCAGCACGGACAAGCAGGCGAAAGCGACTGCCCCGCGCTTTGCCCGCTGGTTCAACGCGACTTGACGAAAGGCTTTCCGATCGCCTTGGGCGCGACCGACTTGGCCATCAGGCCGGCCAGCACGATCACCGTCACCACGTACGGAATCATCTGGATCAGCGAACCAGGAATGGTGCCCACCACGGGCAAGTCCACGCCTTCAAGCTGCACCTGCAAGGCGCCAAAAAAGCCGAACATCAGGCAGCCGAGGGCCGTGTAGAGCGGGCGCCAGTTACCAAATACCATGGCCGTCAGCGCCAGGTAGCCTGCGCCCGCCGTCATGTCCTTTAAAAAGAAGCCGCTCTGCACGATCGACACATAGGCGCCCGAAAACGCGCACAGCACGCCGGCGATCAGCATGGCCAGGTAGCGCGTGCGCTGCACGTTCACGCCCGCAGCGTCGGCCGCGTGCGGGTTCTCGCCGCAGGCGCGCAGGCGCAGGCCAAAGCGGCTGTGGTACAGCACAAAGTGCACCAGCGGGATCAGCGCAAAGGCCATGTAGACCAGCACCGTATGCCCGCCTAGGATATGGCTGTAAAACCAGCCCAGGAAAGGAATGTCGGCCAGCGCCGCAGTGCCCGGCAAGACAATTTCGGCCAGGCGGTTGTCGCCCAGGTTCGGCGTCTGCCCGCCTTGCGCAAAAAAGTACTGCGCCAGCACGAAGGTCAGGCCGCTCATGGTGATGTTGATGGCGATGCCGCCAACGAGCTGGTTGCCGCGCTGGGTGATGCTGACAAAGCCCTGGACCAGCGCCACCAGCGCCGACACCAGCATGCCGGCGCCGATGCCGAGCCAGACGTTCTGGGTGGAGAAAGCCACCGCCGCCGAGGCGAAGGCGCTGGCCAGCATCTTGCCTTCAAGGGCGAGATCGATGACGCCGCTGCGTTCGGCGAACAGGCCAGCCATGCCGGCGAAAATGAGGACCGGCGCATTGTGAATGGTCGACACGATAATGGCGCTGAGGGTATCGAGCATGGCTTATTTCTTCCCTGCGTTGAACAGTTTCAGCAGGGCGGGACCGTACAGGTTCTCCATCGCGCCGCAAAACAGGATGATCAAGCCCTGGATGAACACCAGCGTCTCGACCGGGATGGCGGGCTTCTGGAACGACAGTTCGCCGGCGCCCTGGATCAGCGCGCCGAACAGCACGCTCGAGAGGAAAATGCCGACCGGGTGCTGGCGGCCCATCAGCGCCACCGCAATGCCGATAAAGCCGGCGCCGGCCGGGAAATTGAGCGACAGGTAGTGGGTCGAGCCCATGATCGAGTTGACCGCGCCCAGGCCCGCCAGCGCGCCCGAGAGCAGCATGGCGACGATGATCATGGTGCTGATCGAGACGCCCGCATAATGGGCGGCGTTGGCGTTCAAGCCCGTGGCGCGCAGCTTGTAGCCCCATGGCGAGCGCCACACCACCACGCCGTACACCGCCAGCGCTGCAATGGCGAGCAAAAAGGCGATGTTGAGCGGCGCGTCGGCCAGGTCGCTGATCCATTGCGACAGGCGCGGCAAGGCGCCTGCTTCGGCAAATTCGCGCGTGGCGGTGTTTTGCGAGCCGGCCGGAATCAGTTTGATGATCGCAAAATTCATCAGGCTGGCGGCGATAAAGTTGAACATGATGGTGGTGACCACCACGTGGCTGCCGCGCTTGGCCTGCAGGTAGCCGGGCAAAAATGCCCACAGCGCACCGAACAGGGCGCTGGCGCCAATTGCCAGGGGGATGAGTAGCAGGGCAGGCAGGCGCTCGTCGAGCGTGAGCATGGCGGCCGTCAGCCCCAGGCCGCCGATATACATCTGGCCTTCGCTGCCGATGTTGAACAGGCCGGCCTTCATCGCAATCGACACCGACAAGCCGGTAAAGATGAAGGTGGTCGCGTAAAACAGGGTGTAGCCCAGGTTGGCCATGGTGAGCACCGAGCCTTCGATCAGGATCTTGAGCGACTCGATCGGGCTTTCGCCGAGCAGGCGGATCACCAGCGCGGCCACCAGCAAGGCTGTCAGCAGGTTTAGCAGGGGCATGGCGACGGCAGTCGCCCAGCGTGGCAGTTCGGTCGTTTTCATGCCGATCGTTTTCATGACGGTTTTTTTCATGATCTATGCATCCCGCCCATCAGCAAACCGATGCGGGTGGTGTCGAAGTCTTCAATATTAAGTTCGCCGGTAATGCGTCCGCCCGACATGACGACGATGCGGTCGGCCAGCGCCCGCACTTCCTCCAGTTCGACCGACACCAGCAAGATGGCCACGCCTTCGTCGCGCATGCGCAACAGCTGGGTGTGGATGCTTTCGATGGTGCCGATGTCGACCCCGCGCGTGGGCTGCCCGACCAGCATCAGCTTTGGCTTGGCCGACACTTCGCGCGCGATCACCACCTTTTGCTGGTTGCCGCCCGAGAGCAGGCCAATGCGCAGGTTCGGGTTATTCGGGCGCACGTCGAACGCTTGCAGCAGGTGCGCGCAGCGCGCCGCGATGGCCTTGAAGTCGAACAGGCCGCTCTTGCCCTTGACTTCGCCCCGGTCCTGGTAGCCGAACACAGTGTTTTCCATGACCGTGAAATCCTTGATCACGCCGTCGCGCAGCCGGTCTTCCGGCACGTGGCCGATGCCCAGCTCGCGAAACCGCGCCGGCAAGCCGTCCGCTTCGCGCCGCCGTCCGAACGGCAGCAGTTTGCCAAGCAGCGACACCTTGCCGGCGCTGGGCACGCGCATGCCGGACAAAATTTCCAGCAGCTGGCTCTGGCCGTTGCCCGATACGCCGGCAATGGCCACGATTTCGCCCGCGCGCAGCGTCAGGTCGATGTCGGCCAGCAGGCGCACGCCGCTCTGGTCGGTCAGTTGCAAGCCTTCGACCTGCAGCACCGGCGCGCCCGGCTTGAACGGTGCGCGCGGCAGCACGCTTTCAATCGGGCGCCCGACCATCATGTTGGCCAGTTCTTCTTTCGAGGTGGCGGCGGTGCGCACCGCGCCGGCCACGCGCCCGCCGCGCATGACGGTCACTTCGTCGGTAATGTCCATGATCTCGCCCAGCTTGTGGGTGATCAGGATGATGGTTTTCCCCTGCTCCTTGAACAGGCGCAGGATGTCGAACAGCGACGCCGTTTCCTGCGCCGTCAGCACCGCGGTGGGCTCGTCGAGGATCAGGATATTGGCGCTGCGGTAGATCTGCTTGAGAATTTCCACGCGCTGCTGGGCGCCCACCGACAGCTCTTCGATCACAGCCAGCGGGTCGACGTCGAGCCGGTAGCGCTGGCAGATCTCGCGCAGCGTCGCTTCGACCTTGCTGCGGTTTTGCTTGAGCCAAAAGGCGCCTTCCGAACCGAGCATGACGTTGTCGAGCACGGTCATATTATCGACCAGCATGAAGTGCTGGTGCACCATGCCGATGCCCATCTCGATGGCTGCGTGGCTGGTGCGGATCTGGCACGCCTTGCCATCGATGGCGATCTGGCCACTGTCGGCCTGGTAGTAGCCGTACAGGATGCTCATCAGGGTCGACTTGCCGGCCCCGTTCTCGCCGATCACGCCATGGATCGAGCCCTTGGCAATCGAAAAGCTGACGTCGGCGTTCGCCTGCACTGCCCCGAAGGCTTTGCAAATTTTGCGAAATTCTACAGCTGGCTGCATAAGTGGACCATGGTGGATCATTGGATAATTTCAAAAGCGCGCCGGACCGGGGGAACCGGCGCGGCGCGCTTTTGTCGGCGACGAAAAAATCAGACCGGGCAGGTACTGGTGGTGCGGTAGTCGTGCACCTTGATTTTGCCGTTGATGATGTTGGTCTTCGCTTCGTTGACCTTCTTTTCCACCTCGGGCGAGACCACCTTGCGGTTGTCCTTGTCGACGACCCAGTCCACGCCGCCTTCTTTCAAGCCCTTGTAGGTGACGCCGGCTTTCCAGGTGCCGTTTTTCATTTGCATGAACGAGTCGTAGATCGCCGTGTCCACATGCTTGACCATCGAGGTCAGCATGGTGCCCGGGTGGATGTAGTTCTGGTTGGAGTCCACGCCAATGGCCAGCTTGCCTTTTTCCTTGGCCGTTTGCAGCGTGCCCATGCCGCTGCCGCCGGCCACGGCAAACACCACGTCCACGCCGCGGTCAAATTGGGCGCGCGCCAGCTCAGCACCCTTGGCCGGATTGTTCCAGGCCGCGCTGGTGGTGCCGACCATGTTGCTGAAGTTTTCAGTCTTCGGGTTGGCCGCCTTGGCGCCCTGGGCGTAGCCGCAATTGAAGGTGCGGATCAGGGGAATGTCCATCCCGCCCACAAAGCCGATCTTCTTGGTCTTGGACGACAGGGCCGCAGCCACGCCGACCAGGTAAGAGCCTTCTTCTTCCCTGAACAGGACCGAATTGACATTGTCGCCCTTGGCGATCGAGTCGATCAATACAAAATGGACTTTTGGAAACTCCTTGGCGACCTTTTGCACGGCCTGGGTCTGCGAAAAGCCGATCGCTGCAATCAGGTCCATCTGCTTGCGCGCCAGGTTGCGCAGCATTTGCTCGGCCTGGGTGTCGCTCGACGCCTGCGCTTCCATGTAGGCGATGCCGGTTTCCTTCTTGAAGCGCTCGGCGCCTTCAAAAGCGGACTGGTTGAATGACTTGTCGAATTTGCCGCCCGCGTCGTACACGATCGCCAGCTTTGGAGTGGCCGCACTGGCGCCTGCTGCGACGCACAGCGCCGCGATCGTGACAGTCAATTGCGTGAGTTGCTTAAATTTCATCTGTAACTCCTGGGGGAATATCAATATTGTACCCGGCACACCAGCCGCATTGGTGTTGCACGTTGCATTTGCACGTTGCATTTGCGTAATCTATGCAAGCAACGCGAGCAAACTGGCGTGGGCTTGCTCGAATTGTGTCAGGCCTTTGCACAAGAGGTCGTTACCAATTGTATCGAGATCGATGCCATGCCGGCCCAGTTGCAGCAAGACGGCCTGGGCTTCCTGCTCCCCTTCGGCCAACGACAAGCGTGCTTCGCCATGGTCGCGAAAAGCGGCCAGCGTGGCGTCGGGCACGGTGTTGACGGTGGCGCCCCCGATCAGTTCTTCGACATATGCCACGTCGCGCATGGCCGGGTCCTTGGTGCCGGTGCTGGCCCACAGCAGCCATTGCGGCGTGGCGCCGAATGCGGCAAACACGGCAAAGCTGCTGTCGGCGCAAAAGTCGCGGTAGGCCAGGCGCGCGGCGGCAATGGCGGCGCGGCCTTTCAGGTGCGCGGCGCCGGCCGGCAGCAGCGCATCGACGGCGGCGTCAACCCGGCTGATGAACACGCTCGCCACGCTGGCGATGCGTTGCACCGACAGTCTCGCTTCCAGGCGCCGGGCCAGGCCGCGCCGGTGCGCGGCGCGCACGGCGGCCAGCTGGCGCGGCCCGAAGATCAGTGTGACGTTGACGTTAATGCCGGCAAAAATGACCTGTTCCAGCGCGGCGATGCCGGCCTCGGTGGCTGGAATCTTGATCATTGCGTTGGGACGGTCGATGGCGGCCCACAGGCGCGCGCTGTCGGCCACGGTGCCGGCGGCGTCGTGCGCCAGGCACGGCGCCACTTCAAAGCTGACAAAGCCGGCCTTCCCATCGCTTTCGGCATACAGCGGCGCGAACAGGTCGCAGGCGCGCTGCACATCGGGCAACACCAGCGCTTCAAAGCGCGCGTCAAGGTTGTCGAAGGCCAGGCGCAAGGCGGGCAGTGCCGCCTGGTAGGCCGGATCGCTGCGGATCGCATTGTAGAAAATGGAAGGATTCGAGGTCACCCCTTGCACGCCGTCGTCGCGGATCCAGGCGGCCAGCGCGCCGGAAGACACCAGCTCATGGCTCAGGTTATCGAGCCAGACTTGCTGGCCCAGTGCGGCAACCGCCTTGAGGCGGCTGGTAAAAGCGCTGGTTTCGGTCATTGCGAAGTTTCCTGGCGGCGAATCGTGTCGTATGGTTGCAACAGGTGCTGCGCTGGCCGACAAATGTTTTTCTCACTAGACATACCTAAACGAGCATTATCGGCGCCATGCCAAATGGTGCATGAATCGCCATGGTGCCCGGCGCCGAGCGGATTGCGCCATAGGCGGGGCAGGGAGGGCGGCAGCGCAGCTTCAGAACTATGCACCAGTGCCAATATGTATGGCAAATACGATTTTAGTTCGCCATTTATATAATCAAAATATAAATGAAGTGGGGAAGTTCATGATTTCCGAGCATTTCTTTTCATGCTAGGATGCCCACTACCTTTTGACGAACAAAAGGTAATTTGGCTATAGATGACGGGCTGATTGATCAACCAAAGTTGGACCACGTAAAGGTTATCGCATGACACACAAGAGCAGGCACTTCGCACACCGTTCGCTGATCGCCCTGGCAATCGCCGGCGCCTTTCCACTGCACACAGCAATGGCGCAAGACACCCAGCCCGTGGCCAACGTCAAAGGCCAGCTCGAAACGGTCATCGTGACTGCCCAGCGCCGCTCCGAGAACATCAAGGACGTGCCGATGGCAATCACCGCGATCAAGGGCGACAGGCTCGACGTGCTGACCTCTGGTGGCCAGGACATCCGTTTCCTGTCCGGCCGCGCGCCGAGCCTCGTGGTCGAGTCCGACTACGGCCGTTCGTTCCCGCGCTTTTACATCCGCGGCCAGGGTAATACCGATTTCGACCTGAACGCGTCGCAACCAGTGGGCCTGGTGGTGGACGACATTGTCCAGGAAAGCCCGATGCTCAAGGGTTTCCCGGTCTTTGACGTCGACCAGGTAGAAGTGCTGCGCGGCCCGCAAGGCACGCTGTTCGGGCGCAACTCGCCGGCCGGCGTGATCAAGTTCGATTCGGCCAAGCCGGTGATCGGCAAGACCGAAGGCTACGGCAGCGTCGGCTTTGGCAACTACGGCGCGTTCAATGTCGAGGGCGCCTACAACCTGCCCATCAGCGACACCATGGCAGCGCGCATTTCGCTGCAGTCGCAAAACCGCGACGACCGCGTCACCAACACGCGCAAGAGCGCGCCGACCCAGGAATTTGAAGGCTACAACGACCACGCCGCGCGCCTGCAATTGCTGGTCAAGCCGAGCCGGGATTTCAGCGCCCTGTTCAATGTGCACGCGCGCGACATGAAGGGCAGCGCGATGCTGTTTCGTGCCAACATCATGAAGAAAGGCACCAACGACCTGGTCGACGGCTTCGACTACGATTCCTATTCGACCGACGGCGGCAATGAGCAGTGGCTCAAGACCAAGGGCGCCAGCGCGCGCCTGCGCTGGGACTTTGACGGCTTGACGCTGCATTCGATCACCGGCTATGAAACTGCCGACTTTTACAGCCGTGGTGACGTCGACGGCGGCTATGGCTGCAGCTTCTGCCAGATTCCGCAATCCGGGCCTGGCTTTAACCCGTTCTCCGTCGAGACGGCCGACTTGCTGCCAAAGCATAACCAATACACGCAGGAATTCCGTCTGGAGTCCAGCACGAAGGGGCCGTTGCAGTGGATTGCCGGCCTGTTTTACTTCTCTGAAGAAATGCAGATCGATAGCATCGGCTTCGATTCGCTCGCCGCGGGCAACCCGCAAAGCCCGAAATACTCCAGCCAGTACCAGTCCACCAAGTCGTACGCCGCTTTCGGCTCCCTGAATTACACGGCAACGGAGCGCCTGAAGCTGCGCGCTGGCCTGCGTTACACCAACGACAGCAAGGACTTCTCCGCAGACCGCGTGGAGTCGCCCAAGTCGACCCACGAAGTGATCACCCGTGATTCGCATAATGTCAGCGGCGACCTGGCGGCGACCTTTGAACTGAACAAGGACACCAATCTGTTCGCGCGCCTGGCGACCGGTTACCGCGCCCCGAGCATTCAGGGCCGCCTGTTCGCCATTGGCGACAAGGCATCGATTGCCGATGCCGAGAAAGCGGTATCGATCGAGGCCGGCATCAAGCAGGATCTGTTCGACCGCCGCGCGCGCATTTCGGCCAGCGTGTTCAAGTATGAAGTCAAGGACAAGCAGCTGACCGCCGGTTCGGGAACAGTGAACATGAATCTGCTGAAAAACGCCGACAAGGTAACCGGCCAGGGCGCGGAAATCGACTTCCAGGCGATCCTGTCCGATTCGCTGCGCATGACGCTCGGCGGCAGCTACAACGACACCGAGATCAAGGATGGTTCGCTGTTCGTGCAAACCTGCGGCAATGCCACCAACAATCCGGCCACCGGCTGCACCGTCAACGATACGCTCGGCCCGTTCGCCGGTACCGCCTACATCAACGGCAACCCGCTGCCGCGCGCACCCAAGTGGCAGGGCAACTTCACGCTACGCTACAGCGTGCCGGTGGCCAGTGGCGAATTCTATGCGTACACCGACTGGGCGTATCGCAGCACCTACAATATGTTCCTGTACACGGCCGCCGAATACAAGGCCAAGTCCTTGCTCGAAGGGGGGCTGCGTGTCGGCTACAAGTGGGACAACTATGAGGTCGCCGCCTTTGCCCGCAACATCACCAATGAAGTGCAGACCGTGGCCGCGATCGAGTTTGTCAACCTGACCGGCATGGTCAACGAGCCGCGCACGCTGGGGGTGCAGTTGAAGGCGACGTTCTAAGTCGCAGCGGTTTCGCTGGTGCCCCGCATGCCGCAAGGTGTGCGGGGTTTTTCTTTTGCCCCGTCCAATCTACATGGGCCGAAACCGCCATGCATAGGCCTGGCTTGCCTTGAGTGTGTCGGCATGCCCGCGCAAGCCGATGACGATGCGGCCCATCTCGTCGCGCTGCACTTTTGCGATCGCCGCCGCGCGCACGATCACGCCGCGGTGCACCTGCCAGAACTGGTCGGGATCGAGCCCTTCGACCAGTTCCCGGATCGGTTTGCGCACATGCGCTTCGTCGCCGGCGGTCACCACGCGCGTGTACTTTTCCTCGGACTGGAAGAAAATCACATCGTCGATGGGAATGACCTTGATGGTGTCGCCCACGCTGGCGCTGATCCAGCGGATCCGCTGCACATTGCCGCCGGCGCGCATGCGGCGGTCAAGTTCGGCCATCATTTCTTCCATGTCGGGCGCCGGCTGGGCCAGGCGCGCGCGCTCGCGCAGCCGGTCGATGGTTTGCAGCAGGCGTGCACGCACCACCGGCTTGAGCAGATAGTCGATGGCGCCGGCCGAAAAGGCGTCGAAGGCGTGGCTGTCGTGGGCGGTGACGAACACCACGCGGCAGCGTCCGGCCGCTGCCTTGGCCACGTCAAGCCCGCTCAGGGCCGGCATGCGGATGTCGAGAAAGGCGATGTCGGGCTGGTGCCGGTAGATCGCTTCGAGCGCGTCGGTGCCGTGTTCGCACTCGGCCACGATCTCCAGCGCCGGCCAGACTTCGGCCAGCAGGCGGCGCAGCGCGCTGCGCGGCAGTTCTTCATCGTCGGCGATGATCGCAGTTGGCATGGTTTCCCTGGTCAGTGTTCGAAGGAGAGCGGCAGGCGCAGGATAGCGGCTACGCCGCCGCCGGGCAAGGCCTTGAGCGTCAGGCTGGCGCGCTGGCCAAAGTAGTTGCGCAGCCGTTCGTGGATATTCGCCAGGCCCAGTCCATCGCCGCTTGCAGCGTCGCCGAAGCCGACGCCATCGTCGCCAACGCTGATCTCAAGCTCCGGCGCACTGTCGCTGCCCGCGCGGCGCGCTGCAACACTGATGTGCGCGGGGCCGATCTTTGGTTCGACGCCATGCTTGACGGCGTTTTCGACCAGCGCGATAAGCATCAACGGCGGCACCAGCGCCGCGTCCAGTCCTGCTTCGGCCCGCACCGAAAACTGCAGGCGCGCCATCCGCTCATGCATCAGCGCCAGGTAGCAGCGCGCCATGTGCAGTTGGCTGGCCAGCGTGACCGTGGTGTTGGCCGCTTCGTCGCGCATCTGGGGAATCGCAGAACGCAGGAAGGCTACCATGTGATCGACGATGTGGGCTGCGCGCTGCGGATCGGTGTCGATCGCGGAGCGGATGCTGGCCAGCGTGTTGAACAAAAAGTGGGGCTCGACCTGTGCGGCCAGCACCGACAGGCGCAGTTCGGCGGTGCTGCGGTCTGCGCGCGCGCGTTCGAGTTCCTTTTTTTTGCAGCACGTCGACCAGGCGCCCGCGCTGGCGCAGATAGGTGGAGAGGTCGACCAGGCCGCCGAGCCAGCACACCAGCAGGAAAACGCCGCACGTGAGAATGGCCACGGCGAGTATGCCGATCTGGCGCGATACCAGCCCTTGTGCAGGACTGGCCGGCACCGCAACGGCCGCGGCCAGGCGCGCGCTGGCCGCGCTCAGGCGCTTGAAGGCGGCATCCTGGCGCGCCGTCATGGGCGTGTCGGGAATGCCGCTGCCGATGAGCGCGCCGACCCGCTCATTGTTCAGCCGAATCTTGTCGCGCGCGTGCCGGTACGCTGTTTCAATGGCAGCCTTGCGCGCCGGCGTGGCGGCAAGGACGCCGGTGTCAATCTTTTCCATATCGGCGTAGGCCTGCTCGTCGGCCGGCGTCCAGTCCATGCCCATCGTCGGCTGCGGCTTGCTCGCGACGGGCGCGGCGGCGTTGGCGGCCTTGTACTCGGCCAGCGCGGCCTTGAGTTCTTCCGTTTCTGCGCGCGCGGCCGGATGCTGCCAATAGGTACGTGCCTGGCCGTCTTCAAGCTGCACGCTGATCCTGAGGCGCGGCACGAACCTGGCAACCACCACACCGTTCGCCTGGTCGCGTTGCGGCTGTTCATAGCGCGTCGCGAGATAGGCGAAGAAAGCGGCGCTCAGCGCCATGCCAAGCAGGATGACGGCGAGAAGCGCTGCCGTTTCAAAGCGCTGCAGGGCGCGCCGGCGCACCAGCACCGCCAGCCCCGGCCCGGTCAGGCACAGCGTCAGCATGGGCAGCAGGAACACGGCCATCACGTAGCCCGCGTTGCTCCAGTCGATCTGCGTGGCGCCTTGAAACACCAGCGGCGCGCCGATCAGCGCGCCCAGGATCAGGTAAGCGATGCAGCAGCCGGCGACCAGCGCGCGGCTGCGGTACTGCCACCAGCGGTGGCTGAAAATCGGAAAGCTGCGCGCGCGGCTGAACCAGCCGCTGGTCAACGATACTTCGGGCGGCAGCAGGTCGGTAGCAGGTGGGCGCGTATCGCATGAGGATGCTGGCATGGCGGAACCTTGGAGGGGGTGAGTGAAGACTGCAGCGTATGTTACCAAGCTGGTGTTGCGGCAGCGCTGCGACGACATAGGCCGCCGGCGGGATCGGCGGGGCATTTTGGAGGATGAACGCAAACATCTTGTCTGGATTGGCCGCGTGGCGTATTGTCAGCCTTCCGTTTCCACCAACCTGGGAGAGCACGTGACGAGTTTTCGCACCAATACCGATCGTTTGCTGGAAGTGACGCTGCAAGACGAAAAAGTTCTCGCCATTGCCGGCGCCATGGTCGCCTATACCGGCGCCATCAAGTTTGAAAAATCGCTGCTCGGCGGCGAAGGTTTTTTTGGCGCCTTGAAACGCAAGGTCACCTCCGAAGGCATGCAGGTAATGCAGGCTTCCGGCACCGGCACCGTGTTCTTTGCGCAGAACGCGGCCGAAATCACGGTCATCGAATTGACGGGCGAAAAGCTCACCATCGAAAGCAGCAGCCTGCTTGCCTACGACACCACGCTCACCACCGGCACCAGCTTCGCCGGCCTGCGCGGCGCCGCCTCGGGCCAGGGCCTGTTCAGCACCACGGTGGAAGGCAAAGGGCACATCGCCATTATCTCGACCGGCAACCTGATCATGCTCGAAGTAGCACCCAACACGCCGCTGCGCGTGGACCCGGACGCCTTTGTCGGCTTCAAGGGCGACATTCGGCAGGAGTTCGTGTTCGACGTGAACTGGAGAACCATGGTCGGGCAAAGTTCGGGCGAATCGTACCAGCATAAATTTACCGGTACCGGCGTCGTCTTCATTCAACCCGCGGAACGCTAGGAGCGCACGATGCCTGTCTACCAGCAGATCAATGAAAAAATGGTCGAAGTCCAGCTCACCAACGAAGAAGTCTTCGCCCGCAAAGACGCGATGATTTCCTACCAGGGCGACGTCAGCTTCAGCCGCTCCTTCCTCGCCGGGCAGGGAGTACAAAGCATGGCCATGCGCGCAGTAACCAACGAAGGCTACGCGCTGATGGTCGCCAAGGGCAGCGGCAAGGTGTATTACGCCCACAACGGCCTGTTTGCGACCATTGTCCCGGTGCGCAATGAAACCTTTTACGTCGAGAGCGACGCGCTGCTCGCCTTCGACGCGCGCCTTACCGCCGGCACCATGTTCCTCGGTAACCAGGGTGGCGTTTCCGGCGTGCTGCGCGGGGCGGTATCGGGCCAGGGGCTGTTTACGACCACGCTGCGCGGCACGGGCGACGTGGCCATTCTTTCGGACGGCAATTGCATCGGCCTGCCGGTCAGCAACAGCGTCCCCGTGTTCGTCGATCCGCAAGCTTACATTGGCCACACCGGCGAACTTGCATCGAGCATCGTCACGGATCTGAACTGGAAGACCTTTGTAGGCCAGGCTTCGGGCGAGTCGTACCAGATCAAATTTTCCGGCCGCGGCACCGTGTACATCCAAGCGAGCGAGAGGTAAACCATGACGACCTACAACCCCGGCACATTGCCCAAGAACGATAACCTGAACCGCTTCGCGTTCGTGATCGACGTGAACGACCAGATGTTCATCCGCAAGGGCAAGATGATTGCCTTTTACGGAGGCCTGCAGTTTGAAGCGATGGGTTCCAGCATCCTCGAGATGGTGGTGCGGCATGCCTTCAACGCGCCCAAGTACGTCCACCATTTCGTCGTTGTGCAAGGCAAGGGCCAGCTGATCTTGGGCGACAACGGCAACGACCTGGCCTGCTACGACCTGGACGCGGCCAACATGACGATCCGCGCCAAGAACCTGCTCGCGTTTTCCAAGGACGTCGTGTGCCAGGAGTCGACCCAGCCTGGCTTTGTGACGATGATCGGCACCGGCAAGGTGATTGCGTCGTCCAATGGGCCGGTGCACTTCCTTGACCTGCCGTGCCGGGTTGATTCGCAGGCCGTGCTGGGGTGGGCCGATTGCCCGACGCCGTCGTACCGCTACGACTACGAGTATGTGAACGGCTTTGTTTCGGCCGTCGGCGCCTTGAGCGGGTTCACGCTGTCGGGCGAGGAAAAGCAGATGGATTTTACCGGCGCCGGGACGGTGCTGGTGCAGTCGTCGGAGATGTCATTGAACGATGAGTCGTCGGCGCTGGGGCAGGTCATCTCGCAGCTGTCACTGCTGTCGCCGTCGGAGCTGGGCACCGTGAGTGCCATGGCGCAGGCGCAGGCCAAGGGTAGCCGATAGGTGCAAGAGGTGATGCCCCGGGCGGCACCTGGCGGAATGCGGGCGTTGCCCTTTTCCGCCCTACGGACGGCGAGGTGCTGATGTACGTAGGGCGGAAAAGGGCGCAGGCCGCATTCCGCCATGAGCCGCCTATAACACGGTCGGGTTGAGAATATTCAGAAACGCCCGTACCACCGGCGCGTCGTCCTGTGTGGTGTAGGTGATATACAAATTGGCCGACGGCGGATCGGTTTTGATCGGCAAAAAAATCACGCCCGGCCAGCCGATCCTGCTGGTCGTCTCGGGCATCAAGGCCACACCCAGGCCCGCGCCCACCATCGCCAGCAGCGTCTGCGGCTCCGACGCTTCCTGGAAAATGGCAGGTTGAAAACCCGCCTTCACGCAACACTGGATCAGGTAGCGGGGAAACGCGGACTTGTCCAGCGCCAGCGTGAGCATCGGCTCGTCGCGAATGTCGGTCAGCTCAATGTAGGGCAGTGTGGCCAGCCGATGGTGCTCGTTGACCGCCACGCACACGTTCTCGCGAAAGCACAATTCCTGCCGCAGGTGATCGTTCTTGAGGTCGTCCTCGTCAAGCTTGGGCTCGCGCCAGAAGCCGACGTCGATCTGCTTGGCGCGCAGCGCTTCGTACTGCACGTTGGGGCCCGACTCGTGCAACGTCCAGGTCACGCTCGGATACTTGGTCTGGAATTGCTCCAGCAGGCTGGGAATCGGCCCCCACATCGCCGAGCCGACAATGCCCACCCGCAGCCGGCCCACTTCGCCGCGGTCGATCTGGCGGATGGTGTCAATCGTCATGCGCATCCTGGCCAGCATGTCGGCCGCTTCCCCCATCAAGGCCTTGCCGGCCACCGTCAGCTCGAACGTTCGGGTGGTGCGCGCGAACAGGCGCACGCCAAGTTCACTTTCAAGCTTCATGATCTGCTGGCTCAGCGGCGGCTGCGAGATGTGCAGGCGCTCCGCCGCGCGGCTGAAGCTCTTTTCTTCAGCCACCGCAAGGAAGTACTTGAGCTGTTTCAGGTCAATGGACATTAAGCGCTTATGGAATTATCAGATCGGTTTCATGCCCGGCAGGTCGCGCATGGCCACTGCCAGCTGCGCGCCGACCAGTGCGTTGTGCTTGACCAGGGCGATGTTGGTCGCCAGGCTGCGTCCCTCGGTCAGTTCCTTGATGCGCGCGAGCAGGAACGGCGTGACGGCCTTGCCCTTGACGCCGCCGTTCTGCGCCTCGCACAGCGCCTGTTCGGTAAAGCGGTCGATCTCTTGCTTCTCCATGGCGAACAGTTCCGGCACCGGATTGGCGATCACGACGCCGCCCTGCAGGCCAAGTTGCCACTTGGTCCGGATGAAGGAGGCCTGTTCGAGCGCGGTGTCGAGCTGGAAGTCGGCCGCAAAGCCACTGTCGCGCGTAAAAAAGGCGGGAAAGCCCGGCTGCCCGACGCTGACCACCGGTACCCCGTGGGTTTCGAGGTATTCGAGCGTGAGGCCAATGTCGAGGATCGACTTGACGCCGGCGCATACCACGGCCACATTGGTCTGGGCCAGCTCCTGCAGGTCGGCCGAGATGTCGAAGCTGGTTTCGGCGCCGCGGTGCACGCCGCCGATGCCGCCGGTGACGAACACCTGGATGCCGGCCAGCTGCGCGCAGATCATGGTGGCCGCCACGGTGGTCGCGCCCAGGCGGCGGGTGGAGAGCACGAACGGCAGGTCGCGCCGGCTGACCTTCATGGCGTCGGGCGCGGTGGCCAGCAGTTCGAGTTGTTCGGCGGTGAGGCCAATGCAGACTTTGCCGTCGATGATGGCGATCGTGGCCGGCACGGCGCCGGCGTCGCGGATCACCTGTTCGACTTCATGGGCCATCGTCATGTTCTGCGGGTAGGGCATGCCGTGCGAAATGATGGTCGACTCAAGCGCCACGATTGGTTTGCCGGCGGTGCGGGCGGCGGCCACTTCGGGCGAAAACAACAGAAACTGATGCTGTAGCATGGCTAGTCCTGATAAAGAGCGTTGAACGTCTGCAAAGCGCCCGGGGCGCTGTCAAAATTATGAATCTCCGACAGGATGTCGGCACTCAGGTATGGACATACCGTTTCTTCGCATTCGAGCGTCATGGCCGACAGGCGCAGGCCGCGCCGGCAGGCCAGCAGCAGGTCGTCGCTGCCGTGAAACAGGGACCAGCATACGGCGGCCGAAAACGCGTCGCCCGCACCGGTGACGTCGACAATGTGCGCGTCCGGGGCGTCCAGGTGGGCGATGCCATCTGGCGTAGTGTAGACCACTCCGGTGCCGCCGCGCGTAACAATGACGTCCTGCGCGCCTTGCGACTGCACCAGACGGCACGCGGCCAGCAGTTCGGCTTCGGTCTTGAGCGGGTGACCCACGCGCGTCTCGAGCTCGCCCTGGTTCAAGATCAACAGGCGCAGGCCGCGCAAGTCTTTCGGCAGGCGCGCCATTTTCGGCTGCGAGACGGCCACGATCACCAGCGGGATGGCGTCGCGCGTGGCGTCTTCAAGCAGCAGGCGCAAGGTGTCCAGCGGCAGGTTCATGTCGGCCACGGTCAGCGCGCCGACGGTGCGCTGCGGCTGGCGCGTGGCCAGAAACTCGGGCGTGAGCGAGTCGTACAGGGCCATGTCGGCCAGCGCCACCATCATTTCGCCATGGTCGTCCAGCACCGCTGTGTAGGTGCCGGTGCAGATGCCCTGCAGCTTGAGCGTGCCGCGCGTGTCGATCCCGGCCGACTCGGCGTGATCGATCAAGGCTTTGCCGGACGTGTCGTCGCCGATCACGGTGATCAGGGACACCGGCGCGGCCAGGCGCGCGAGGTTTTCGGCGATGTTGCGCGCCACGCCGCCAAAAGATTCGTCCTGGCGCGCGGGGTTCGAGGTGCCCATCTTGATGGTCGCGTGCGAGCGCAGTTTGCGGTCCAGATTAGCGGCGCCCAGGCAGACGATGGGCCGGTTATCCGGCAGGACATAGGCGCGGCCGAGCAGGCGCCGGTCGCGGATCAGGCCGGCGATGTAACCTGCCACCGCAGAGCGCGACAGACGCAGCTGTACGGCGAGATCCTGCTGCGAAATGAAGGGATTAGCTCGGATGAGCTCGTACAACTGGTCTTTTTTGGAAAGTTCGGTCACAGTGGGCATTCCAGTTAAACAATTGTTTTTTATGTTAGACAGTTGTCTTAATCGTGTCAATCAATCATTAACTTTCGCTATTGTAATTGTCGGTAGTGGTGTTGCCTACTTCCAACAAGATTTCTACGTGATTTATATTTTTTGCCTATAAATTGGCAAGAAAAATGGTATTTGCCATACATATAGGCCCTCATGCATAGTTATAATACTTAGCAAGTGACAGCAATGTGCCCTCCATGCTGCCGTCGACCCATCATTGAGACCAACAAGGAAAACCGTCATGTCGAACAACACCCCATTTGAAGCCGCCGATATCATCCGTGCGCGCAAGCCAGGTTTTGCACCGCGCGTGGCGATGATCCTTGGCTCCGGCCTGGGCGTGCTGGCCGAGCAGATGCAAGACGCGGTCACGATCGGCTTCGACGAACTGCCTGGTTTTCCGATCAGCACCGTGCATGGCCACGCCGGCGAACTGGTGATGGGCACCCTGTCGGGCGTGCAGGTGGTGTGCATGAAGGGCCGCGGTCACTTTTATGAGGGCTACGGCATGGGCGTGATGACCAGCGCCGTGCGCACGCTCAAGCTGCTCGGCTGCGAGATGCTGTTTGTGACCAATGCCGCCGGCTCGCTGCGCGCCGACGTCGATGCGGGCAGCCTGGTGGCGATCACCGACCATATCAACTGGCTGCCCGGCACGCCGATGATCGGCGCCAACGACGAGCGCTTCGGTCCGCGTTTTTTCAGCATGGCCAACGCCTACGACAGCGACATTCGCAAGCAAGTACTGGCCACCGCAGTTGAAAACGACATCACGCTGCACGAAGGCGTGTTCATTGCCTACCCGGGCCCCAATTTTGAAACCGCCGCCGAAATTCGCATGATGGCGATTCTGGGCGCGGACGTGGTCGGCATGTCGGTCGTGCCCGAAGTCGTCTCGGCGCGCCACTGCGGCCTGAAGGTCACCTGCGTGTCGGTGATCACCAACCTGGCCGAAGGCATGTCGCCGTTCCCGCTGTCGCACGAGCAGACCCTGAAGTACGCCGCCATCGGCGCCAAGGGCCTGGTCACGCTGATCCTCGCGTTCTTGAAGCGCGTGTCGGAGCAGCCGCCGGCCGCCAAGTAAGCCCCGTACAATCACCTTTTATAGCGAGCCGACCATGTCCCGCGCATTCATCCTGCTGCTTGATTCCTTCGGCCTGGGCGCCACGCCCGATGCCGCATCCTTTGGCGATGAAGGCGCCAACACCTTCGGCCACATTGCCAGCTGGGCTGCGGCGCAGGGCAAGCCGATGGACCTGCCGAACCTTGAAAAGCTCGGCCTTGGCGCCGCCGCCCACCTGGCCAGCGGCGAATGGTCCGCAGGCTTTGCCCGGCGCGATGGTTTTACCGGCGTCTACGGCGCGGCGCGCGAGCGCTCCACCGGCAAGGACACCCAGAGCGGCCACTGGGAAATCGCCGGCGTGCCCGTCACCTTCGATTGGGGCTACTTCCCGCGCGAGGTGCCATCGATTCCCGCCGCGATCACCGATGTGCTGCAACAGCAGTTCGAGCTGCCTGGCTTTCTGGGCAACTGCCACGCCTCGGGCACGGAAATCATCAACCAGCACGGCGACGAGCATGTCGCCAGCGGCAAGGTCATTTTGTACACTTCGGGCGACTCGGTGATGCAGATCGCCGCGCACGAAGAGCACTTCGGTCTTGAGCGCCTGTACGCGCTGTGCGAGGCCGCGTTCGAACTGGTCAAGCCGTACAACATCGGACGCGTGATCGCGCGTCCTTTCACGGGCGAAAACGGCAACTACAAGCGCACCAGCAACCGCCACGACTACGCCGTGCCGCCGCCAAGCGCCACGCTGCTCGACCATGTCAAGGATGCGGGCGGCGAAGTGGTCGCCCTGGGCAAGATCAGCGATATTTTCGCCACCAAGGGCGTCTCGCGCGTGGTCAAGGGCGTCGACAACATGGCGCTGTTCGACGCGCTGCTCAATGTGACCGATGAAGTGGGCGACAAGTCGCTCACGTTCGTCAACTTCGTCGACTTCGACCAGGCCTTTGGCCACCGCCGCGACATCGCCGGCTACGCCAACGCGCTGCACGAGCTGGACGCGCGCCTGCCGCAATTCATGGCCAAGCTCAAGGCTGGCGACCTGGTCGTCATCACCGCCGACCATGGCTGCGACCCAAGCTGGCCGGGGTCGGACCACACACGCGAGCACATTCCGATGATTTTCTTCGGACCTGGCGTCGCGCCGCGCGCGCTGCCGGTGTCCGACACGTTTTCCGATATCGGCGCCACCTTGGCCAAGCATCTTGGCGTCCCACCACTTTCGAATGGAACCATCCTGTTATGAGTCACGACTTTGGATTCAAGCGCAATGAAGCCATGCCTCTGGACCTGGGCTGGGTCAACCAGATCAAGGTCAACCGCAACGCCGCCGACCGCCGCGCCGCCAGTCTGGCCAACCGCCGCACGGTCAAGAAGGAATACCAGGCCGCATGGCTGATCAAGGCGCTGCAATGCATCGACCTGACCACGCTGGGCGGGGACGACACCCCGGGCCGCGTCGAGCGCCTGTGCATGAAGGCCATGCGCCCGCTGCGCGCTGACCTCATGGAGGCGCTCGGCGTATCGAACCTGACCACGGGCGCTGTCTGCGTGTACCACGAAATGATCGCGCCGGCCGCAAAAATCCTGAACGGCCGCTTGCCGATCGCCGCCGTGTCCACCGCCTTTCCGGCCGGCCTGTCGAGCATGGAAACCAAGGTGCGCGAGATTGAACTGTCGGTCGCCGCCGGCGCCACCGAAATCGACATCGTCATCACGCGCCAGCACGTGTTGACCGGTAACTGGCAGGCGCTGTACGACGAAATGCTCGCTTACCGCCTGGCGTGCGGCCAAGCGCACGTCAAGGCAATTCTCGCCACGGGCGATCTGCTCACGCTCGAAAACGTGGCCAAGGCCTCGTGGGTGTGCATGATGGCCGGCTCCGACTTCATCAAGACCTCGACCGGCAAGGAAGGCGTGAACGCCACCATTCCCGTGGCCCTGACGATGGTGCGGGCGATTCGCGGATACCACGAGCAGACGGGCTTTCAGATCGGCTTCAAGCCCGCCGGCGGCGTGGCAACCGCGAAGAGCGCGCTGCAGTACCTGACGCTGATGAAAGAAGAACTGGGACGCGACTGGCTGGAACCGCACCTGTTCCGGATTGGCGCATCGAGCCTGCTGACCGACATCGAGCGCCAGCTCGAACACTACGTCACCGGGAACTACTCGGCCAACCATCGCCACGCGCAACCATAGTAATCACACTCAGGTAATCAAACTCAGCATCGGATTCGTCATGCCAACAATTAACGAGATTCTTCAGACTATGGACTACGGCCCTGCACCCGAGAGCACCAAGGAAGCGCAAGCATGGCTAGCCCAGCGCGCTGGCCGCTTTGGCCTGTTCATCGACAATGCCTGGACCGGTGCCGCCGACACCTTTGCCTCGACCAATCCGGCCGACGGCAAGGAACTGGCGCAGATCACGCAGGCCACGGGCGAGGACGTCGACCGGGCAGTGGCCGCAGCGCGCCGCGCGCAGCCGGGCTGGGTGGCGCTGGGCGGCCATGGCCGCGCGCGCGTGCTCTATGCGCTGGCCCGCCTGCTGCAAAAGCACGCGCGCCTGTTCGCCGTCATCGAAACGCTGGACAACGGCAAGACGATCCGCGAAACGCGCGACGCCGACCTGCCGCTGGCCGCGCGCCACTTCTATCATCACGCCGGCTGGGCGCAACTGATGGCCGAAGAATTTGCCGACTACCGCGCCGTGGGCGTGGTAGGGCAGATCGTTCCCTGGAATTTTCCGCTGCTGATGCTGGCCTGGAAAATCGCCCCGGCACTGGCCGCCGGTAACACGGTGGTCTTCAAGCCGGCCGAATTCACGTCGCTCTCCGCGCTGCTGTTTGCCGAAATTTGTCAGCAGGCCGGCGTGCCGGCGGGCGTGGTCAATATCGTTACCGGCGACGGACGCGTGGGCGAAGCGATGGTCAACCATCCGGGCATCGACAAGATCGCCTTTACCGGCTCGACTGAAGTGGGGCGCCTGATTCGCAAGGCCACTGCGGGCAGCGGCAAGAAGCTCTCGTTGGAACTAGGCGGCAAGTCGCCCTTCATCGTCTTTGAAGACGCGGACCTAGACGCCGCCGTCGAGGGCCTGGTCGACTCGATCTGGTTCAACCAGGGGCAGGTATGCTGCGCCGGTTCGCGCCTGCTGGTGCAAGAATCGATCGAAGAGCGTTTCCTCGCCAAGCTGCGCACCCGCATGGACAACCTGCGCCTGGGCTCCCCGCTTGAAAAGTCGATGGACATCGGCGCCTTGGTCGATCCGGTCCAGCGCCAGCGCATTGAAGCGCTGGTTGAATCGGCCCGGCTCGAGGGTTGCACCATCTACCAGCCGGCCTGCGAAATCCCCGCTGCCGGGTCGTGGTTTGCGCCCACCTTGATCACTGGCGCATCGACCTCGGCCGGCATCGCCCAGACCGAAATCTTTGGACCGGTGCTGGTCGCAATGAGTTTCCGTACCCCGGTTGAAGCCATCCAGCTGGCCAACAACACGGTCTACGGCCTGGCCGCTTGCGTGTGGTCAGAGTCGATCAGCCTGGCGCTGGACGTGGCGCCGCAGATCAAGGCCGGCGTTGTATGGATCAATACCGCAAACCAGTTCGACGCCGCATGTGGATTTGGCGGCTATCGCGAGTCCGGCTTTGGCCGCGAAGGCGGCAAGGAAGGCATGTATGAATACATGACGCCGTTGTCGGAAGACGCGCGTCCTGCGCTGCCATTGATTGAAGCCAAGGGCCAAGTCAAGGCTAGCGGGGCGGGCGACGTGTTTGGCATTGATCGCACGGCCAAGCTGTACATCGGCGGCAAGCAGGCGCGCCCGGACGGCGCCTACAGCCGCGCGATCACCGGCGCCAATGGCGCTTTCCTGGCCGATGTAGGCGAGGGCAATCGCAAGGACATTCGCAATGCGGTAGAAGCGGCGCACAAGGCGTCCGGCTGGGCCAAGGCGACCTCGCACAACCGCGCGCAGGTGCTGTATTACATCGCCGAGAACCTGGCGATCCGGGCCGACGAATTTGCCGCGCGTCTAACCGCGATGACGGGTGCAAAAGACCCGATGAAGGAAGTGCAGGCGTCGATCGAGCGCCTGTTCTACTACGCTGCGTGGGCCGACAAGTATGACGGCCTGGCGCACCAGCCGCCGATGCATGGCATTACCGTGGCGCTGAACGAACCGGTGGGCGTGATCGGGATCATTTGCCCGAACGAGTCGCCGCTGCTGGGCTTCATTTCGCTGGTGGCGCCGGCGCTGGCGCTGGGCAACCGCGTGGTGGCGGTGCCGTCGGAAGCGTATCCACTGGCGGCGACGGACCTGTACCAGGTGCTCGATACCTCGGACTTGCCGGGTGGAGCGCTCAATATCGTGACCGGGTCGGCTGACGAACTGGCTAAAACGCTGGCGTCGCATTCGGATGTGGATGCGGTGTGGCGGCATGATGGCTCGCTGGAAGGCTGCGCGGAAGTTGAGCGCTTGTCGTCCACGTCGCTCAAGCGCACCTGGGTGGGCGGAGGCAAGGGGCGCGACTGGTACGACACCAGGCAGTCGGGCGGGCGCGCGGTGCTGGCGCATGCGAGCCAGGTCAAGAATGTCTGGATCCCTTACGGGGTTTGAGCCAATACATAGCTTGGCGGATTGCGCTGCGCTTATCCGCCCTACGGTAGCGGTATCGGTAGATCGTAGGGCGGATAAGCGGAACGCGCAATCCGCCATTGCTCGCATACACAAGAAGCAAACTGGAGTCACCATGTTTTTAACCCAAGAAATCATCCGCAAAAAACGCGACGGCGGCGCCCTGAGCGCAGAAGAAATCCAGTTTTTTGTCCGCGGCATCACTGACAACAGCGTCACCGAAGGCCAGATCGCCGCACTGGCGATGGCCGTCTTTTTTAACGACATGAACATGGACGAACGCGTCGCCTTTACGCTGGCCATGCGCGACTCCGGCCAGGTCATGGAATGGAAGTCGCTCAATCTGCCCGGCCCGGTCGTCGACAAGCACTCCACCGGTGGGGTGGGCGACGTGGTCTCGCTGATGCTCGGACCCATGATCGCTGCCTGCGGCGGTTTTGTGCCGATGATTTCGGGCCGCGGCCTGGGCCACACCGGCGGCACGCTCGACAAGTTCGACGCCATCCCCGGCTACTGCACCGTGCCCGATCCTGAACTGTTTCGCACCGTCGTCAAGGATGTGGGCGTGGCCATCATCGGCCAGACGGCGCAACTGGCGCCGTCCGACAAGCGCTTTTACAGCATCCGCGACACCACCGCCACGGTCGAATCGGTGGCCATGATCACCGGCTCGATCCTGTCGAAGAAGCTCTCCGCCGGCCTGGACGCGCTGGTCATGGACGTCAAAGTGGGCAGCGGCGCCTTCATGCCAAGCTACGACAAATCGGTCGAGCTGGCTGAAAGCATTGTGGCCGTCGGTAACGGTGCCGGCACCCATACCTCGGCCCTGCTGACCGAAATGAACGAGTCGCTCGGCCCGGTCGCCGGCAACGCTCTTGAAGTGCGCCTGGCGATGGATTACCTGACCGGCCGTTCGCGCCCGGCGCGCCTGCACGAAGTGACGATGGCGCTGTGCGCCGAGATGCTCATTCTTGGCAAACTGGCCGCCAACGAGACCGAGGCGCGCGCAAAACTGCAGACGGGCCTGGATTCTGGCGAAGCGGCCGAGCGCTTCTCGCGCATGGTGGCAGCGCTTGGCGGCCCGGCCGACCTGGTCGAGCGTCCCGACGCCTACCTGGAAAAGGCGCCGATCATTGTGCCGGTACCGGCACTGCAAGCCGGCTTTGCCACTTCAACCGATTGCCGCGGCCTTGGTCTGGCGGTGGTCAGCCTCGGGGGCGGGCGCTGCCGTCCGCAAGACGCGATCGACTTCGCCGTGGGCCTTACCGGCCTGGTGGAACTGGGCGACCAGATCGCCGTTGGCCAGCCGCTGGCCATGGTCCACGCGCGTACCCAGGCGTCTGCCGAACAGGCAGTACGCGAAGTGCAGGCCGCCTACCAGGTAGGCGCCGCGAAGAGCGCGCCGAACCCGGTCATCTACCGTACCATCCGCCCATAACAGGACAGCACAATGAACTACGAAAAACTGATCGCAGAAGCATCTGCCGCGCGCGCGCTGGCCTACACGCCTTACTCCAACTTTCAGGTGGGCGCTGCGCTCGAATGCAAGGATGGCCGTGTGTTTCGCGGCTGTAACGTTGAAAACGCTTCCTACGGCTTGTGCAACTGCGCCGAGCGCACGGCGTTTTTCAGCGCCATTGCGCACGGCTACAAGCCCGGTGACTTTGCGGCGCTGGCCGTGATCGGCGCGACCGATGGCCCCATCGCGCCGTGCGGCGCCTGCCGCCAGGTGATCCTTGAATTGGGCGGCAACGACCTGCCGGTGGTGCTGACCAACCTGCATGGCGACATCCTGGAAACGACGGCGGCGGGGCAGCTTCCCAACGCCTTCGGCGGCTGGGACTTGAAAAAGTAAGTGTTAGCCAGGGCCATTGACATACAGACGGCGGTCGCCATGGCCGCCGCCCAGGCGATCGCCGCCAGGACGCAGGGCACCTATGGTGTCGGCGGGGTGCTGCTCGACCAGCAGGGCAACGTCCTCAAGGCGCTGCAGAACAACGTCGTTTGCGAAGGGCTTATTTTTGACCCCACCGCGCATGGCGAACGCCAGTTGATCGACTGGTATTTTGCCGAGCGCGCGCGCGGGCGCACACTGCCGCCGCCCAACGAAATCACTGTCGTCACCTCGCTCGATCCATGCGCGATGTGCACCGGTGCGCTTCTGACGGCTGGCTTTAACGTGGTGGCGGCCGCCACCGACCCCAAGGCGGGCATCAACTACGACGCCGGCTTTGCCTTCGAGGGCCTGCCCGAGGCGCTGCGCGAACGCGCCGCTGCCCGCTTTTTCTATCCAGCGGTACTCGGTGCATCATGCTTTGCGCGCGACAGCGCCGGCGCCGCGCCCAAGTCCTTCTTCATCGGCAAAACGATCGCCGAACCGACGCAGGCACTGTGTTCGCTTGCCTTTGAGGCGACCGGCGACAAGGTGCAGGCGCTGCTCAACGCCGACCTGCCGCGCGAACAGTTGAAGGACCCGGCGACGCTGGCGCCAAACCACCAGATAATACGCAAACTCAGGATGCTGTATCCGGACGCGCTGGCCTACCGCTGCGCGCCGCACCGGCCAGACGCCCGGCTGGCGGTATTTTTGCGCGCGTCCATGGCGCAAGATGTCGCGCAAGGCGGGCAGGGCGACGCCGTCGCCTTGCTCGACGCGTTCGGCAACCTGCTGCTGTGCGCGCCGGGCCGCCGTTCGCAATCGCAAATCTGCACCGCCTTCATGGAATGCACGCGCCGCTATGCGCAGTTGCGCTATACGCTGATGCAAGGCGCCAGCGAGGCAGCCGTGGCCGAGGTGCGGCGCTACTTGGCCCATCCGCGCGAGGGTACCTTTGTGTTTGCGCGCGGGCCGGACGCGAGCGCGCACAGCGTGATGGACCTGGGCGCCTACGGCTCGACGATGGAAGGCCCGCTGCCGGAGCATAATTTGGCGCAGTTCCAGTATGTGCTGGCGTCGGTGACGGCGAGCGAACTTGCCGCCTTGTGCGCACACATGCCGCCGCTGTACCGGGACATCATCCGCATCAATCCGGTGCAGGTGCTGGACCAGGCGCTGATTGCCGCGCTCACTTAGCCAGTTGCGCCGGAGCGGTTGGCCGAAGTCCGCTCCACAAAAACAGATAGTTGCTTGCGAAGGGCGACCTAATTGGCGCCATCCATGGCCGTTGCAGCGCACGCATCCGTGAAATCGTCCGCTTATACTTTCGCGGTCAGCGCCAACAAGCTAGCTGCGCAGATGGAACCTCGACGGTTCGCTGCCAGTACACCAGCAACCCCGGCAAGCATGACGACCACGGTAAAGTCAGCAACCATGCGGAGCGTAGGTCGGATAAGCGCGAGCGCAATCCGACCTACCGCCCCATCCCGAAAAAACGCCGGGCAAAGCTATGCAGCAGAGTTAGATCGTTCTTCGTGCGGCGGCGACCTGCACACATGATGTGGGCTATGCCCCCGGCTTCGTTATCCGCGCATGGATGCCATCAATCGGGGGCGTCATCGGGTGCGTGCTGGCCAGTTCAACATAGTCCTTGACCGCCGCCAGCACGCCTGTCCTGAGGCGCTAGTTCCACGCGGCCGCGTCCGGCCCCCTGTCCTTTGAGGCGCCATCCGCGGCCCAACAGTCGCAAGCGCGTCCAACAGGAAAAATATCGCGATCGGTAACGGCAGGCTGAAACCGTGAAGGCTTCAACAAGATCACTCAAGTAGGAATAGGACATGATTGCTGTCTCTACCAAGGAATGAAACCGGAACAGGGGTAATATCTTTGATGCCTACACATCCAGGTCGCGCTTTGGCTGGTCCATGCTGTTCGGCTTGCATTGATTACCACACCCATTGGCTGCTGAGGTGCCGCAAGACCGACGCTGGCGTTGGCGCCACGCTACTACACCCGCAACGACGACGGCCCCCGTTCCGACGGCAATCCAGCTGCTCGACACTGGCAGCGCGGAGGCTGCGACTCCGACCCATATCAGCGCCGGCGCCAGCATTGGAATACAGCACGCCGTACAGGCAAACAGTGCAATCCCAGTCGCGCCGGTCAGCCCGTTTACCAGGCCAGGTCGTTTGCTCGACGATGTCATGAATTTCTCCTCGTGTGGATATCTGATAAAGTGATAAGGTAATACCTCAAGCCACTTGAGGTGCAAGTTCTTTTTAGGGAAAACGTGAATACCTGCAGAATTAGCATCGGGGCGCTTTCGAAACAGACAAATTGCACAGTACCGACGATCCGGTATTACGAACAAATCGGCTTGTTACCCAAGCCGGAACGCGCCGAGAATGGGCACCGCTACTACCGCGCTGCCGATTTGAGTCGACTGGCATTTATCAAACGCTGCCGCGATTTCGGATTCCCTATCGAACAGGTGCGCGACCTTGCGCACTTGTTTGATGATGGCGCTCGGCCATGCGTTGAGGTGCGCGACCTGGCACAAGTCCATCTTGATCAGGTCCGCGCGAAAATAGCTGACATGCGAGATCTCGAGGCGAGTCTTCAAGCCTTTATCGGTGGCTGTGATTCCTCCTGCATCGGTGGCCCGACAACAGACTGCGTGATCATCACCGATATTTCTGCCGGCCCATCGCCGAGCAGTGCAAAAGCCGCGTCTTGCTGCAGTAGTGCTCCTGTCGTGCCGGCCAAGCCATTGTTTGCCCGCGAGTTGAAGCGCGCATGATCGTCGGTACCGGCCTACCGCGGATGCTCGGCTTATTTGGCATAACTGCAGTGTTCGAGCTGTTGGGTTGCTACCTGCCCCTGCTCTGGCTCACCGGAAAGGGTTCGGCCTGGCTCCTGGTCCCGGCTGCCGCAAGCCTCGTCATTTTTGTGTGGCTGCTGACACTTCATCCGAGTGCAAGTGGCCGTGTGTATGCGACCTACGGCGCCGTGTACATTACCACAGCGCTACTCTGGCTGTATCTGGTCGATGGCGTGCCTCTCAAGTGGAACGATTACCTCGGCGCCGGCCTGGCTCTCGCAGGTGCCGCCGTCATTGCTGCCGGCCGTCAAGCCGACTAATTCATCCGGCGCTGCTGTGTTTTAAAGAGCACCCATCAGGCTGCGTTACCGACTGGCTGATCGGTTTTTCCGCTGTTGCTTCGTCCAGGGCTTGCTTGATCCAGTTCGTCGCCTCAGCAATATCCGATGCCTGGGACTTGCCTGGTTGTCGATCGCGCCGGCGTGCGCTGCCCACCTTCAAAGACCGCACAGCGCTATACCTGGCTACCAGCGGCCAGGCGCAAATCGCAGCGCAAGTGAGCGAACTGTCGATAAAGTTCTAGAGCGCCGGTGACGCCAACTTGAGCTTGCGCCATGACGACTGGCCCGATGAAACGCACGCCACCATCGACCATCCGGCCGCGCTGAAGGCGTTTCGCGCGGCGTTCAAGCCGCTGCTGCCGGCGCCCTGAGTTCTGCGGGCAGACGGTCATCGCTGCGTCGATCACGGTATCTACCCTGCACGGGACGCGCTATTGACTTAGCCTCGCCAGGCCAGCGTGCAGGGCGGAATGGCGACGATTTGACCGGCCGGGCAGTAGGTTGGAAAAGCGCGAAGCGCGCATTCCGACAAGCGTCGTCGATGGCTCATGTCGAATACGCGCTGGCGCTAGTGCGTCCCTGCCGTGGGCTGCGATGTTGCCTTACCCCTGCGCGGCGAGCATGTTGGCGTCGCGCGTGAGCAGCCACTTGCCGTCGTCACCTTTGCGCAGGATCGTCAGCGTGTGCCCGGTGCGCTGCAGTGGCAACTGGCCGTGCTTCGACGTCACCGTCACCGTCAGGCTGGTGCGGCAGTACGCCATGTTGCCGCTGACGGCCACCTCGTCTACCGTGCTGCTCGATTCGATCGCGTGATCGGCCAGCACAGCGCGCAGGCTGTTGGCAAATGCTTCGTGCCCAACCATCGGCATTTGGCCAGCCATCAGGAAGGTGGCGTCCGGCGCCATCAGTGCCAGCACCGCGTCCACGTCGCCGGCGCGCGTGGCGTCGATCCAGCGTGCGATCAGATCGCGGATCGCTTGTTCGTCGGTGTTCATCTGGCCTGCGTATCGGCTTGCATTACGCCGAAAATATTCCCGTCCGGGTCCTTCAGGTAGGCCAGCCAGCCGATCCCGGGCACGGCCATTTTGGGCACGGCCGTCACGCCGCCGCCCGCCAAGGCGCTTGATACGGCATTGTCGACGTCTTCCACATCAACCGTGATCACGAAGGCGTTTACCGTCGCCATGGACTCGGGCACGGCGCTGCGGCGCGGCAACAGGCCGCCGTTGATGCCCGGCTGGTCGTCCGGCCCGGTATGGATCAGCCAATAGTCGCCGCCCTCCCACTTGTTGAAGGACCAGCCGAACAGGCCGGAATAAAAATGCATCGACGCCTGCGGATCGGACGCATGGATTTCGAAGTGGACTGCTCGTGACATGGCTGCTCCCGGTCAGGCAAAAGGGTCGTAGTTGCCAACGCTCCAGACGTGGCCTTCAAGATCGCGGCAGGTAAAGCCGCGCCCGCCGTAGTCTTCGTCCTTGATGTCGATGACGATGTCAGCTTCCGCGCGGCGCACGCGTTCGTACACGGCGTCGGCATCCGGCACCACCAGGTAGGTGGTCTGGGTCTGCGCGCCGCCGATGTCGTCGGGCTGCTTCATCAGCTTGTCGAACTCGCTGTCCTTGCGATCGGCCGAGCCGAGCATCAGCATGCCGTTGCCGAATGCCAGTTGTGCGTGGAGGATGGTATTGTTTTCTCCAGGCACGACCATCTGCTTGTCGAAACCAAAGGTGTTGCAGAGCCATTCGATGGCTGCCGGCGCATTGCGATAGCGCAGGCAGGGAATCAGCGTGGCCTTGGAATTGGCTGCCATGTCACTCTCCCTTTAAAGAATCATGATTGAACAGCCAATGGTAGTGGAGTTATGAATCCGCTGCCTCACATTTGCTTAAGGCTTTTTCTTCTCGACCTTGGGCGGCGGCTCCGGGTTAAATTCCATCGACCAGATGACAGAACTGATTTTCCATCCGGCATCGGTGCGCACCAGGTGCCACGCTTCCTTGCCCCAGTTGGCCTTGTAGTCGTTGAAATTGAAGCTGTAGTCGAACCATACCTGCGCTACGTCGCCGTCGGAATCGATGCGCACGTTCTCGAATTTTTCTTCGTCCCCGGCCTCGATATTGTCGATGAATTTTTGGGGATTGTCAGCGGCAAAAATTTTCTTCAAGTCCTGCATGTCTGGCTTGGGCTTGTGCGCCTTAGCCCATGCCAGGCTCTTGTCGGTGGTCACGCCGATCCAGGGAATCTTGTCGCTGTAGAACAACTTCATGAAGCTTGTTTTGTCCTTCTTGATGATCGAGACGCGGAAGGTCTCGACGATTTGTTCGATGCTCTCACGGTCGCCCGCTTTGGACGCAGCATAGGAAGGTGCGGCGAAGGTCGCCAGCGCGCTGCAGAGTAGTGCTGCTGCAAATATTTTCTTCATGTAGACCTCGTGCTTATTGTTTTGTATTCTTTTTCACCTTGGGCGGCGGTTCGGGATTGAACTCCATCGACCAGATCACGGAACTGATTTTCCATCCGGCGTCCGTGCGCACCAGGTGCCAGGCTTCCTTGCCCCAGTTGCTTTTGTAGTCGTCTCGATTAAAGCTGTAGTCGAACCAGACCTGCGCCACGTCGCCGTCGGAATCGATGCGCACGTTGTCGAATTTCTCTTCGATGGTCATGTCGGTACGTTTGACAATCCCTTCAATAAATTTCCGGGGGCTGCCACCCGCAGAAATCTTTTGCTCGTCCGGCATGTCCGGCTTCGGCTTGTTCGCGTTCTCCCGCGCCAGGCTCTTGTCGGTCGTAACGCCGATCCACGGGATGGTGTCGCTGTAGAACAGCTTCATGAAGCTGTCCGCGTCCTTCTTGATGATCGACACGCGGAACGTCTCGACGACTTGCTCGATCTTCTCGCGCTCGCCTGGTTCAGCGGCTGCGAAAGCGGGGGCGGCGACCAACATTGCGCTGCAAACCAGTGCTGCTGCAGTTGTTTTCTTCATGCGTTCCTTGTCTTGATTTTAAATCTTGTGGTGGGCTTACATTTGCTGAAAAAGGTGTGAATGGTTGCGGCTCACTTCCAGCGCTGTGGGGAAGTTGCGCACCTTGATCATCTGGCGTCCGCGATCGTCGCGCGACACTTCGGCGATCGCGTCCACCCGCACCAGCGTGGAGCGGTGGATGCGCCAGAATTCATTCGGATCGAGTTCGTCGGCCAACTCCTTGAGCGTTTTCCGAATCAGCATCTCGGCCTGCGCGGTCTGCACCAGCGTGTACTTGTCGTCAGAGCGGAAGAACAGCACTTCCCTGGTGCTGATCATGCGCAGGCTGTTGCCAACCTGGGCCTGGATCCAGCGCAGGTAGTCGACTTTTTTGGTCTCGCCGCGCTGCACCATGCGCGTGAGTTGTTCCAGCTGGGCCTCGATGTTTTCGGGCGACTTGTCCAGACGCTGGCGCAGGCGCTCGCAGGTCAGCTGCAGCCGTTCGGCCACCACCGGCTTGAGCAGGTAATCCATCGCACCATGCTCGAATGCGTCGACCGCGTATTGGTCGTAAGCCGTGACGAACACAATGTGGCAGCGCTCGTACAGATGGCGCGCGGCTTCGATGCCGCTCTGGCCGGGCATGCGGATGTCCAGGAAGACGATGTCGGGCGCATGCTCGTTGGCCAGCGCCACCGCCTCGATACCATTGGCTGCCTCGGCCACGATCTGCAGTTCGGGCCACACATCGCGAAGGCGCGCGCGCAACTGGTCGCGCATCGGCGATTCGTCGTCCGCGATCAGGGCCCGTACGGGCTTGGAAGCTGTGATCATGTCAGTGTTTGTCGAGTATGGAAAAGGGGACGCGGATCGCGGCGATGGCGCCGCCGTCCAGCGGCGCTTCGATGACCAGTTCCGCGCGGTCGTCGTACAGCAGGCGCAGGCGCTCGCGAATGTTGGCCAGGCCTACGCCTTCGTCAGCATGCGTGTTGAAGCCGGCGCCGTTGTCGCGCACATTGACTTGCATGATGCCCCCATCCAGGTGCGCGCTGATGTCGATGCGCCCGCCTTCGATCTTGGGTTCGAGTCCATGCTTGATCGCGTTTTCGATCAGCGTTTGCAGTATCATCGGCGGGAAGGGCGCATGCTCCAGGTTGGCGGGTATGTCAAAGTTGACGGTCAGGCGCTCTTTCATCCGCGCCTGCATGATCGCTAGGTAGGAGCGCGAGAGCTGTACTTGCCGGCCCAGCGTGCCGCCGCCGTTCGCGCGCATCTGCGGCAGCGTGGCGCGCAGGTAGTCGATCAGGTTCATGTGGATCTTGGCCGCCTGCGGCGGGTCGGTTTCGATCAGCTGGCCGATCAGCGCCAGGGTGTTGAACAAAAAGTGGGGCTCGATCTGGGCTTGCAGCGTGGCCATCTGGGCTTCGAGCAGGCGCCGCTCCAGCGTGGCCACGTCGGCCTTGGCGGTCGCTTCGGTCGCTGCCAGCTCGGCCTTGCGCTTGCCGCCGGCGAGCACCTTGACGCCGAACGAGAGCAGGATGAACCAGACCGCCGTCTCCACCACCTTGAAGATGGAGGCGAGCGAAACCAGCAGGAACCAGGTGATGTACAGCTGGCGCCATTCGACGACGGCGAGCCAGTCGAAAAAACTCCACCACAGCAGCTTCGCTTCGGCGAGTGCGTCGCGCAGGAAGTCCATGGCTTTGTTGAGTTGACTGGCACGCACTGTTTTACTCAGCCTTGTTGTCGGACGACTTGTACGGCGTTGGCACGCCACGCTGGCCGCGCTCGGCGATGACGCTGAAAATCAGCTTGATCGCCATGAACATCACGAACAGGAACAAGGCGAGCGGCACGATGGTGACGGCCAGGGCCAGCATCACGCAGCACACCGCCAGCGCCGGCCACGACATGGTGGCCACGGCTGCGGCCCCGTAGCGTGCTGCCTTGGCGATCGCGCGGCCCATTTCCTCCAGGGTTTCGTAGAAGGAATTAAAAGTGGTGTTGTTCATTTTGCTTCTCCCATCGGTTTGTTGATGGACTCACTGTAACAAGCGCTGCCGGGGCCTTCCAGCACAGTGTGACGAAGTGCCGGTTTCAAGGGTCGGCCGGTCGCTACAGGAGACTAACGGCAGGAAAGGGTGCTGACCGGGACCACGGCGCCGTTGTCCTGGTCGCCAATGACCAGGCATTCGCCGGTGCCGGGGGCGTCCACCAGCAGTTGGCCGTCCGCCAGCCAGATGGCGCTGCGGCCCGCGCTCTGGTAGCCGCCGGTTTCAAAGGCATGGTTGGCCAGCAGGATGCCGATGTTGAACAATTTTGCATGGCCGGAGAGCAGGTTCGCCTCTTTCGCATAGCCTGCGGGCGTGATTACGGAGCCGGCCACATACAGTGTGGCGCCGGCCATGACGGCTGCGTGCGGATGCTGCTGGTTGCCTGTGTCGGCGCAAATGGCCAGCGCGACGGGCACGCCGCGCACGTCGATCACCTGGCTGATCGCGGTGCCGGCCGCGGCATTTTGTTCTTCGCCCGGGTGCAGGAAGTGCTTGCGATAGGTGGTGTGGCGGCCATCGGGATGAAAGGCGATGGCGCCGATGAAGGGCAAGCCGTTTGGATTGCGCAGCGGCGCGCCGGCGACGATGGTCATGTTGTTGGTGACGGCGCGCGCGGCCAGTGGCGCTAGCAATGCTTCGCCTGGCCCCAGCGCGGCGCCTTCGAGTAGCGCTGGTTCATAGCCGCTTAGCGACAGCTCGGGAAACACCAGCAGGTCGACGCCCGCTACCACTGCGGCGTCGATGAAGACGCAGTGGCGCGCGACGTTGGCCGCGATGTCGCCCGGGGCCGAGTGTGATTGCGCCGCAGCGATCCGCAGGCCGGCCATCAGCGTGCTTCCCAGTCGCGCCGCAGCAGGCCGTAGAAGACGGTGTCGCAGATTTCGCCGTTGACGATCCAGCGCTCGCGCAGGTAGCCTTCCTTTTGAAACGCCTTGCGCTCGAGGAGTTTGGCCGAGGCTGCGTTGCGCGGGTCGATGTCGGCTTCGATGCGGTGCAGGTCGAGTGCGGTGAACGCGTAGTTGAGGGCTGCCGTCATTGCTTCGCCCAGGTAGCCTTGGCCCCAGTGGGCGCGGTTCAGGGCATAGCCGACGTCGCAGCGGCGGTTCGATTCTGAAAAGGCGTACAGGTTGAAGTTGCCGATCATGGCGCCGCTGTCGCGCAGTTCGATGGCCAGGCGCAGCGCTTTGCCGCTGGCGTAGTCGGCGATGGCTTGCTCGATGGAGGCGCGGGCCTGGTCCATGTCGGTCCAGGCGGCGCTGCTCCAGTAGCGCATGGCGATGTCGTCGGCGTAGATCGCGTACTGGGCGGCGGTGTCGCTATGGCCCAGCCAGCGCAGCGTGAGTCGGTCGGTGGTGAGGGTGATGGGGGAAAAGGCGGGCATTGGGTTGTTGGAGTGGGGCTGTTGTTTTACAAGCATACACCACCCACTGCGAACCGTAGGTCGGAAAAGCGGCAGCGCCACTGCCGCCAACACCATATTGGTAATCATCATCTCCCCATCCTCAAAATCCTTTTTCGACAGCTGCTTGCGGTTCAACACCAGCGCCATCTGCGTGGAAAAGTCCGCATACGACTGCGTCATCGCCCAAATCGCAAACAACAAATGGGTCGCATTGACGGGACCGATTTTGCCCTCGCCAATCCAGCGCTCGAACACCTCGATATCCTTGCGCAGCAGCGGCACCACGCGCTTTTGGATCTGGTCGCCGTACAACTGCGCGCCGCTGATCACTTCCATCGCATACACGCGCGACGCCCACGGCTGTTCGCGCGAAAACTTCAGCTTGGCCTGCACGTACGCGCGCAGCACATCGCGCGGATCCTGCTGCGGGTCGGCCAGGCTGTCCATGCGTGCCAGCCAGTCATCGAGCACGCCGTCAAGCACGCGCTCGTACAGCGCCTGCTTGGTGGGGAAGTAGTACATCAGGTTCTGCTTCGACAGCCCCGCGTTTTCGGCCACGGTGGCGATCGACGCGCCCTCGTACCCGGATTCGGCGAACACCCGCACCGCTTCGGCGACGATGTCGGCCTCCAGCTTGTCGCGATTGATCACGCGGCGCGCGCTGGCGGTCATGTTTTCGTTCTTCTTGCTTGCCATGTCGATCAGCCTATCGATAACAGGAATTGGGTCAGCGCCGGGGCGTCGGCCGCGTAGGCCGCGTTAAAACGGAACCAGATGCTGGAGGGTGTTTGCAGCGTAAAAAATTCACCCGGCGAGAGCAAAATGCCGGACGCCAGCGCGCGGTCGGCAATCACCCTGCCGTTCAGGTCCGCGCTTGGGGCCAGTGGCAAAGCGGCGCTGACAAACATGCCACCGCGCGGCTTGGCCAGCGGCGTCAAGCCGGCATCGAGCAAGCGCTCCGTGGTGCGTTCGCGGGCCGCCGTCAATTGGTCAATCAGCTTTTCGACCATCTTGCGATACGGCCGCGCAGAAATCGCGTGGTACACGGCGCGCTCGTTAATTTCGGACGTCGTCAGGCCAGTGAGCATCTTCACGCGCAGCAGTTCGGGCGCCAGCGAATTGGAGGCGCAGATCGACCCGACCCGCAGCACCGGCGACAAGGTCTTGGAAAAGCTGCCAACCCGGATCACGCGCCGCAAGCCGTCCATGGCGGCGAGCGACGCCTCGCCGCGCGCGGCCAAGTCGCGGTAGATGTCGTCTTCCACGATCCAGAAATCGAACTGCTCGGCCACGCCCAGCAGCCGGTGCGCCTGCGCCTGGCTAAGCGAGGTGCCCAGCGGATTTTGCAGCACCGTATTGACGAACATGAGCTTGGGCTGGGTGGCGGCGGCCTGTTGCGCGAGGTCCTCCACATCCAGGCCATGCTCGCCGCGCGCTATGCCGACCGGGATGCAGCCGTGGTGGCGCACCAGCGACATCAAATTGCTGTAGCCCGGGTCCTCGACCAACACCGTGTCGCCCGGCTTGGTCAGCGTGCGCAGAATCAGGTCGAACGCGTGGGTGGCGCCGTGCGTCAGGACGATCTGATCGGTCCCGACCTGGAACAGTTCTTCGGACAGCGTGGCGGCCATGTGCTGGCGCAGCGTGGGAAAGCCGAGCGGATGGCCGTAGCCGCGCAGGCGGTTGGCAGGGATCTTCATCGCGTGGCGCACGGCGTCGAGGATGGTGGTCTCGCCGTACCATTCCGGCGGCAGCCAGCCGGCGCCCACCGGCAGCGCATCCGAGACGCCGGAATACAGGTCGGGGGTGAGGGCGTCGATGGCGCTCGGCGTTGCCTGCAGGGCAAGCCGCTGCGGCGCTTGCGCTTCGCTGCGGGCAACAAAAAAGCCCGAGCCGCGGCGCGATGAAAGCAGGCCCAGCGTTAGCAGGTGGTCATACGATTCCACGACCGTGAAGGTGCTCACCGCGTTGCACTTTGCGAAACGTCGAACCGAGGGCATCTTGGTGCCAACACGTAGCTCGCGGCTGTTTACCATCTCCGTGATCGCTGCCACAATCTGGTCGACCAGGCTGCCGCGCTTGTTGCGATCGATGACCAGGACCGGCCAGCCTGTCTCCGTCTGCTCCATCACCACTCCTTTTGCTGCACACACACAAAGTGTATTGTTTGCGCCACCGATACGGTTGGCCGGTTTTGCAATTTGTGTATATGTGCCATAGTTGTACTGCTGACTATTATTGCATCATCATTTTGCCAACTGGTAAATTATTTTTTTGCTCGTAAAAATCATTGGAGAGCTGTATGAACGAATCCAAACCCGAGTCGATGTCATCGTTCTGGATGCCATTTACCAACAATCGAGATTACAAGACCAACCCCCGTTTGCTCGTTTCCGCGGAAGGGATGTACTACAAAGATGTGGACGGCAACGAGATCCTCGACGGCACCGCCGGCCTGTGGTGCGTGCCATGCGGACACGCTCAACCCAGGATCACCGCCGCCATCCGTGAAATGGCCGGCCAGCTCGACTTTGCGCCAACCTTCCAGATGGGCCACCCGGCCGCTTTCGACCTGGCCGAAAAGCTGATGGACTACACCGGCCATCGCTTCGGCCACGTGTTTTATACCAATTCAGGTTCCGAGGCGGTCGACACGGCGCTCAAGATGGCGCTGGCGTATCACCGTGCACGCGGAGAAGCGGGGCGCACCCGCCTGATCGGGCGCGAGCGCGGCTACCATGGCGTGGGCTTTGGCGGCATCTCGGTGGGCGGCATCGGCGGCAACCGCCGCACGTTCGGCCCGCTGCTGCCAGGGGTCGACCATTTGCCGCACACGCACAACCTTGAAAGGAACGCCTACTCGCGCGGCGAACCTGAATACGGCGCGCACCTGGCCGATGACCTCGAACGCATCATCGCGCTGCACGACGTTTCGACCATTGCCGCCGTCATCGTCGAGCCGGTGGCCGGTTCCACCGGCGTGCTGATTCCGCCCAAAGGCTACCTGAAACGCCTGCGCGAGCTGTGCACCAAGCACGGCATCCTGCTCATTTTCGATGAAGTCATCACCGGCTTCGGGCGCCTGACGACGCCATTCGCGTTCGACTACTTTGACGTCGAGCCGGACATGGTCACGGTGGCCAAAGGCTTGACCAATGCGGCCGTGCCGATGGGCGCGGTGTTCACCAAAAAGCATATCCACGACACCTTCATGGACGGCCCGGCCGGCATCGAGCTGTTCCATGGTTACACTTATTCGGGCCATCCGCTGGCCTGCGCAGCCGCGCTGGCAACGCTGGAAGTGTTCAAGGAACAGGACATCCTGGCGCACGCCAAAGGCATCCAGGATTACTGGGCTGACGCTGTGCACTCGCTCAAGGGCTTGCCGCATGTGATCGACATTCGCACCATTGGCCTGATCGCCGGCATCGAGCTGCAAGCCATCGACGGCAAGCCGGGCGCGCGCGCGTTCGCCGCCTTCAAGCAAGCGTTCGCCGACGGCCTCCTGATCCGCACCACCGGTGACATCATCGCGCTCTCGCCACCGCTGGTCCTTAAAAAGCAGCACATCGACGATATGTTCGGCAAGCTTGCCACCGTACTGAAAAACCTGGATTAAACAACATGAGCAATCTCGATACCATCACCCACTTCATCAACGGCGCCAAGGTCGATACGCAAAGCGGTCACTATGCGGACGTGTTCAATCCGGCGCTCGGCGAGCCTTGCGCGCGCGTGGCGCTGGGCACTGCGGACGACGTCAACGCGGCAGTTGCCGCCGCCGCCGCGGCCTTTCCTGCCTGGTCGGCCACGCCGCCGTTGACGCGCGCGCGGGTGCTGTTCAAATACCTGCAGCTGTGCCAGCAGCACACCGACGAATTTGCCGCCATGCTGACCCGCGAGCACGGTAAAACGTTTTCGGACGCTCAGGGTGAAGTGGCGCGCGGTATCGAGATGGTCGAATTTGCGGTCGGCATTCCCCATCTGCTGAAAGGAGAATTCACCGACCAGATTTCGCGCGGCATCGATGCCTGGTCGATGCGCCAGGCGCTTGGCGTGGTAGCGGGCATTACGCCATTTAACTTTCCGGTGATGGTGCCGATGTGGATGTTCCCGGTGGCGATCGCGTGCGGCAATACCTTTATTTTGAAGCCGTCCGAGCGCGATCCTTCGGCGTCGCTGCTGCACGCCAAACTGCTGACCGAGGCGGGTTTGCCCAATGGGGTATTTAACGTCATACAGGGTGACAAAGTCACCGTCGATGCACTGCTCGACCATGATGATGTGCAGGCGATCAGCTTTGTCGGCTCGACCCCGATTGCGCAATACATTTACGCGCGCGGCACGGCCAACGGCAAGCGCGTGCAGGCCCTGGGCGGAGCCAAGAACCACATGGTCGTCATGCCCGACGCGGACATCGACATGGCCGTCGATGCGCTCATTGGAGCGGCCTTTGGCTCGGCGGGCGAGCGCTGCATGGCCATTTCGGTGGTGGTGGCGGTGGGCGATTCGGGCGACAAGCTCATTGGCGCACTGGGCGAGCGCACGGCCGCGCTCAAGATCCGCGACGGCATGGCGGCCGATGCCGAAATGGGGCCAGTGGTCACGGCTGCGGCCAAGATGCGCATCGAAAAACTGATTGGCGAAGGCGTGGAGCAGGGCGCGACGCTGGTGGTTGACGGACGCGATTGCAAGGTGGTCGGACGCGAGAAAGGATTTTTTGTGGGCGGCACGCTGTTCGATCACGTGACGCCGGAGATGACGATCTACAAGGAAGAGATTTTTGGGCCCGTGCTGTGCGTGATGCGCGCGCCGGACGTGGCCACCGCCGTCACGCTGATCAATGCGAATGAGTACGGCAATGGCGTGGCCATTTATACCCGCGACGGCGGCACCGCGCGCGAGTTCGTGAGGCAGATCCAGGTCGGCATGGTGGGGGTGAATGTGCCGTTGCCGGTGCCGATGGCGTTCAACAGCTTTGGCGGGTGGAAGAAGAGTTTGTTTGGCGACCATCATGCCTATGGCCCGGAAGGCGTGCGGTTTTATACGCGGCACAAGGCGGTGATGCAGCGCTGGCCGAATACGGCCAGTGCGGGGGTGGAGTTTGCTTTTCCGCAGATGAAGTAATAGAGAGGCCAAGGTAGAGGAACACTACTACCACATCGTCCTCGCGCACGTGGGGACCCATAGCGCTTCCTATAGATCACCGTTCTATGGGTCCCCGCGTGCGCGAGGACGATGTGGTGGTGAACTTATAACTAGAACGAGAATAGGGACAAACAATGATTGAATCTCTCAAGCACCTGCCGCACGCAGGTGGCTCGAACAGCGAACTGGCGCAGCATTTTACTGATCTGGCGCCGCCGCTAACTGCGCGCCAGGCCGCCATCGAGAGCGCGCGCTGCCTGTACTGCTACGACGCGCCATGCACCCGCATCTGCCCGTCCGACATCGATGTCGCAAGCTTCATTCGCAACATCCACGACCAGAACATCAACGGCGCCGCAGCCGGCATCCTGAGGCAGAACATCCTGGGCGGCAGCTGCGCCCGCGTCTGCCCGACCGAAATCCTGTGCGAGGACGCCTGTGTGCGCAACCACGATGCAGAAGGCCAGCCTGTTAAAATCGGCCTGCTGCAGCGCCACGCGCTCGATCACGCCAGCTTCAAGGCGCACCCGTTCCAGCGCGCCGCCTCGACCGGCAAGAAGATCGCCGTGGTCGGCGCCGGCCCTGCCGGCTTGGCTTGCGCGCACCGCCTAGCCATGCTCGGCAACGACGTCGTCATTTTTGAATCGCGTGAAAAATCCGGTGGCTTGAACGAATACGGCATCGCCAAATACAAGCTGACGGGCGACTTTGCGCAACAGGAAGTTGCATTCCTGCTCGAAATCGGCGGCATTGAAGTGCTGCACGGCCGCACGCTCGGCGCCAACCTGCACCTGCAAGACCTGCATGCCCAGTTCGACGCCGTCTTCCTGGGCCTGGGCTTGAACGCCAGCCGCCGGCTCGGCCTGACCGGTGAAGACGCTCCCGGCCTGATGGCGGCGGTCGACTACATCGCCGACCTGCGCCAGGCGAGCGACCTGGCGTCGCTCCCGGTCCCCAAGCGCGCCATTGTCATCGGCGCCGGCAACACCGCCATCGACATGGCGGTCCAGATCAAGCGGCTTGGCGCCGAAGACGTCACGCTGGTGTATCGGCGCGGTGTTGAATCCATGACGGCGACCCACCACGAACAGGACATCGCCAAGCAAAACCAGGTGCGCATCAAGACCTGGGCGGCGCCGCTGGAAGTGCTGCTGGACGACGCCGGCCGCGTGCGCGGCATGCGCTTTGAAGAAACGCGGATGGATGGCGCCAAGCTGGTCGGCACGGGCGGTTTTATCGAGATCGCGGCGGACGCCGTGTTCAAGGCCATTGGCCAGAGCTTGGCGCCGGCCGGCCTTGTGGGCGAGATGGCGCAGCACATCACGCGCGAAGGCGACAAGATCCACGTTGACGCCAGCTTTCGTACGGCGCTGACGGGCATCTACGCGGGCGGCGACTGCGTGGCACCGGGACAGGACCTGACGGTCCAGGCGGTCCAGCATGGCAAACTGGCTGCAATGGCCATTCACGACGACATCCAATCAACAGTGGGGGCTGCATAATGGCTGACCTGAGCATCGATTTTTGCGGCATCAAGTCGCCCAATCCATTCTGGCTGGCGTCCGCGCCGCCGACCGACAAAGCCTACAACGTGGTGCGCGCCTTTGAAGCAGGGTGGGGCGGCGTGGTCTGGAAAACGCTGGGCGAAGACCCGGCGGCAGTGAACGTGTCGTCGCGCTATTCGGCCCACTACGGCAAGAACCGCGAGGTACTCGGCTTTAACAACATCGAGCTCATTACCGACCGCAGCCTGGAAATCAACCTGATGGAAATCACCCAGGTCAAGCGCGACTGGCCGGACCGCGCGATGGTGGTGTCCTTGATGCTGCCGTGCGAAGAAGCGCTGTGGGCGGCCATTTTGCCCAAGGTGGAGGCGACCGGCGCCGACGGCATCGAGCTCAATTTCGGCTGCCCGCACGGCATGCCCGAACGCGGCATGGGCGCGGCCGTGGGCCAGGTGCCCGAGTACGTCGAAATGGTCACGCGCTGGTGCAAAAAGTATTCGTCCCTGCCGGTGATCGTCAAGCTCACGCCCAATATCACCGACGTGCGCGCGCCGGCGCGCGCGGCCAAGGCCGGTGGCGCCGATGCGGTGTCGCTGATCAATACCATCAACTCGATCACCCACCTGGACCTGGACCGCATGGTGGCGTTCCCGATCGTGGGCAATGCCAGCACGCACGGCGGCTATTGCGGTTCGGCCGTCAAGCCGATTGCGCTGAACATGGTGGCCGAGATCGCGCGCGACCCGCAGACGCAGGGCTTGCCCATTTCCGGCATCGGCGGCATTGGCAACTGGCGCGACGCGGCCGAATTCATCGCGCTCGGCGCGGGGTCGGTGCAGGTGTGCACGGCGGCGATGCTGCACGGTTTCCGGATTGTCGAAGAGATGAAGGACGGGCTGTCGCGCTGGATGGATGAAAAGGGCTACAAGAGCATCGCCGAGTTTTCGGGCAAGGCGGTGGCCAATACCACCGACTGGAAATACCTCGACATGAACTACGAGGTGATTGCCCAGATCGATCAGGACAAGTGCATCAAGTGCGGCAAGTGCTATGTGGCGTGCGAGGATACCTCGCACCAGTCGATCGCGCAGTTGATCGACGCGGCCAGTGGCGTGCGCACCTATGAAGTGATCACCTCCGAGTGCGTGGGCTGCAACCTGTGCGAGATTACCTGTCCGGTGGAAGCGTGCATTACGATGGTGCCGCAGGCGAATGGGAAAAAGTACATGAACTGGACCCAGGATCCGCGTAATCCACGTGCTGAAGTGGTAGTGTAGAACGTAGGGCGGATAAGCGGAACGCGCAATCCGCCATGCCTGCGTCAACGTGACCTCGGCCTTCGGCGGAATGCGCTGCGCTTTTTCGCCCTACGTTCCACGTTTCCCGTTTGCTTCTCTTTGATGGAGATCGCCTGTGAATAAAGACATGTCGGCCAACACCGCGCTCTGGAACGAAGACCTGGCCCCCACCACGGCGGCCCAGCGCACCTGGCGCTGGTACCATTTTGCCGCGCTGTGGGTCGGCATGGTGATGTGCATCCCGGCCTATACCCTGTCGGCCGGGCTGATCGAAGGCGGCATGTCGGCCTACCAGGCCGTGATGACGGTCTTCATCGCCAACGCCATCGTCCTGCTGCCGATGCTCCTGATCGGCCACGCCGGCACCAAATACGGCATTCCGTACGCGGTCCTGGCGCGCTGCTCGTTCGGCACCACGGGCGCGCGCATCCCGGCGCTGATGCGCGCCATCGTCGCCTGCGGCTGGTACGGCATCCAGACCTGGTTTGGCGGCAGCATGATCTACACGCTGCTCGGCGTGCTGCGCGGCGCGCCGATCGGCGGCGACGCCATCGCCGGCCTGGGCATCAACGGGGCCGAGCTGCTGTGCTTCGTCGGCTTTTGGGCCATCCAGTTCTGGTACATCGTGCACGGCATGGAAGCGATCCGCAAGCTTGAAACGTGGACCGCGCCGCTCAAGATCGTGATCTGCTTCGTGCTGCTCGGCTGGGTCTACAACAAGGCGGGCGGCTTTGGTGCGCTGCTCGAGCAGCCGTCGCAGTTTGTCGAAGGGGGCAAGAAGGCGGGCCAGTTCTGGGCCGCGTTCTGGCCGTCGCTGACCGGGATGGTGGGTTTCTGGGCCACGCTGGCGCTGAACATCCCCGACTTCACCCGCTTTGCCAAAACCCAGCGCGACCAGCTGATCGGGCAGTCGGTCGGTCTGCCGGTGCCGATGGGCTTGTTGGCCATGCTGGCCGTGATCGTCACCTCAGCTACCGTCGTCATGTATGGCGAGGCGCTGTGGGATCCGGTCAAGCTGGCCAGCCGCATGACGGGCGCGGCGGTACTGATTGCGCTGATCGTGCTGCTGATCGACACCGTCAGCGTCAACCTTGCGGCCAACCTGGTGGGGCCGGCGTACGATTTTTCGTCGCTTTCGCCCAAACACATTTCGTATCGCACGGGCGGCTACATCACGGCCGGTATCGCGCTGGTGATGATGCCGTGGAAGATACTCGCGTCCACGGAGGGTTACATCTTCACCTGGCTGGTCGGCTATTCTGCGCTGCTGGGGCCGATCGCCGGGATCCTGATCGTCGACTATTATATGATACGGAAAACAGAGCTAGATGTGCCACAACTGTATCGTAATGATGGTATTTATTCCTATGGAAGCGGCTGGAACATGGTGGCCGTCGTCGCCTTTGTGGTGGGCGTGCTGCCGAACATTCCGGGCTTCCTGAACAAGGCCTTCCCCGCATCGTTCCCCGACGTGGGAGACCTGTTCAAAACGATTTATACCTACGCGTGGTTCGTGGGCGTCGCGATCTCGGCGGTGATCTACGGCGCCTTCATGCAAGGCCGCGTGCCCAAACTACACATCAGGAGACAAGTGTCATGACAACGATTATCCGCGGCGGCACCGTCGTCAACGCAGACCGGGCATTTCGCGCCGACGTGCTGGTAAGCGACGGCAAGGTCGTCGCCATCGGCGAGAACCTCGAGGCGCCCGTCGGCGCCACCGTGATCGACGCCGGCGGCCAGTACGTGATGCCCGGCGGGATCGACCCGCACACCCACATGCAGCTGCCCTTCATGGGAACCGTCACGGCCGATGATTTTTTCACCGGGACCGCGGCGGGCCTGGCCGGCGGCACAACCACCATCATGGACTTTGTGATTCCCAATCCGCAGCAGTCGCTGCTGGAGGCGTATCACACCTGGCGCGGCTGGGCCGCCAAGTCGGCCGGCGACTATACGTTTCACGTGGCGGTCACGTGGTGGGACGCGTCGGTGCACCGGGATATGGGCACGCTGGTGCACGAGCACGGCGTGAACAGCTTCAAGCACTTCATGGCCTACAAGAATGCCATCATGGCGGACGACGAAACGCTGGTGAAGAGCTTTACGCGGGCGCTGGAGCTGGGGGCGATTCCCACCGTGCACGCCGAAAACGGCGAGCTGGTATTCCAGCTGCAGCAAGATTTGCTCAAGAAGGGCATTACCGGCCCCAGCGCGCATCCGCTGTCGCGCCCGCCCGAGGTGGAAGCGGAAGCGGCCAACCGGGCCATTGCGATTGCCAATGTGCTGGGCACCCCGGTGTACATCGTGCACGTATCGTGCGCCGAGTCGCTCGACGCCATTGCGCGCGCGCGCGCCAAGGGCCAGCGCGTGTATGGCGAGGCGCTGGCCGGGCACCTGGTGATCGACGACAGCGTCTACCGCAGTGCGGACCTCGACTTCGCGCGCGCGCACGTGATGAGCCCCCCGTTTCGCAGCAAGCATCACCAGGGCGCGCTGTGGCAGGGACTGCAGGGCGGGAATTTGCACACCACGGCGACGGACCACTGCACCTTCTGCGCCGAGCAAAAGGCGGCCGGGGCGGACGACTTTACCAAGATTCCCAATGGCTGCGGCGGAGTGGAAGACAGGATGGCGGTGGTGTGGGATGCCGGGGTCAATACCGGCAAGCTGACGCCGTCCGAGTTCGTCAAGGTGACGTCCACCAATGCTGCGCAAATTTTCAATATGTATCCGCGCAAGGGCGTGGTGGCGGTCGGATCGGACGCCGATATCGTGGTCTGGGATCCGGATGGGACCAGGACCATTTCGGCCAAGACCCAGTTTGCCAAGGGTGGCTTCAATGTATTTGAAGGCCGCACCGTGAAGGGGATTCCGTCATACACGCTCGCTGCCGGCAAGGTCGTTTTTGAGCGGGGCGCGCTGCGCGCCGTGCAAGGCGCGGGCAAGCACGTCGAGCGGCCAGCATTTACCAAAACCCACGCATAAAGAATCTGGAACCGATATGAACCAACTGCGGAACGAACTGCGCATCAACGGCGAGCGCCTGTGGGCGTCGCTGATGGAACTGGCCCGCATCGGCGCCACCCCCAAAGGCGGCGTCAAGCGCCTGGCCCTCACCGACCTCGACAAGCAAGGCCGCGACCTGGTCGTCGGCTGGGCAAAAGAAGCCGGCCTGGCCATCACCGTCGACCAGATCGGCAACGTCTTCATGCGCCGCGAAGGGCGCAATGCATCTCTGCCGCCTGTCATGACCGGCAGCCATATCGACACCCAGCCCACCGGCGGAAAATTCGACGGCAACTACGGCGTGCTGGCCGGCCTTGAAGTGATCCGCACCTTGAATGACATGAACATCCAGACCGAAGCACCGCTGGAAGTGGCGTTCTGGACCAACGAGGAAGGCTCGCGCTTCGTGCCCGTGATGATGGGTTCGGGAGTGTTCTGCGGCGCCTTCAGCCTGGAAACCGCCTACGCCGCCCGCGACACCGAAGGCAAGAGCGTGAGGGATGAACTCGAACGCATCGGCTACCTGGGCGAGCAAGTCCCCGGCCAGCATCCGATCGGCGCCTATTTCGAAACCCACATCGAGCAAGGCCCGGTGCTGGAAGACGCCGACAAGGTGATCGGCGTGGTGCCGGCCGTGATGGGACTGTCGTGGTACGACTGCGTCGTCACCGGCATGGAGGCCCACGCCGGGCCCACGCCCATGGGGCTGCGCAAGGATGCGCTGCAGGTCGCCACGCGCATCATGCAGGAAGTGGTGGCCATTGCAAACCGCTATCCGCCCTACGGGCGCGGCACGGTCGGCATGGTGCAGGTGTTCCCCAACAGCCGCAACGTGATTCCCGGCCAGGTCACCTTCAGCATCGACCTGCGCAATGTGAGCGACCAACTGCTGAACACCATGCACGAGGAAATGCTGGCCTTTATCGACCGCACGCGCGCCGAGTCGGGCCTTGGCATCAGCATCGAGCGCGTGTCGTACTACCCGCCATGCCCGTTCCATCCTGCCTGCGTAGGCGCGGTGCGCGCGGCAACTGAAATGCTCGGTTACTCGACCATGGATGTGGTGTCCGGCGCCGGCCACGATGCGATCTACGCCGCGCGCCTGGCGCCGTCCGGCATGATCTTCGTGCCGTGCAAGGACGGGATCAGCCACAACGAGATCGAAGACGCCAAGCCGGAACACCTGGAAGCGGGCTGCAATGTACTGCTGCACGCAATGCTTGAGCGGGCAGTAGTTGCGAGCTAGACTTATTCAAAATTCACTGCGGAAATCTCGTCGGCGAAGTCCTACCGGTGCAGGCGGGAGCATCCGATTCTGGTACGTGCGTTAGCTTGTTAGGCTGTCTATTTCTATGGAGATAACGACATGCGCGCACTCACGTACCACGGCAGCCACGACGTCAAGGTCGACAACGTCCCCGACCCCATCTTGCAGGAGCCGGACGACATTTTGTTGAAGGTGACGGCCACCGCCATCTGCGGCTCCGACCTGCACATGTACCGCGGCAAGATCCCGGCCATGGAAAGCGGCGACATCCTGGGCCACGAATTCATGGGCGAAGTGGTCAACGCCGGTCCCGACGTCAAAAAACTGCAAAAGGGCGACCGCGTGGTGGTGCCTTTCGTGATCGCCTGCGGCAGCTGTTTTTTCTGCGACCTCGAGGCCTTTTCGGCCTGCGAAAAAGCCAATTCCGGGCGCGGCTCCATCATGAACAAGAAAAGCCTGCGTTCGGGTGCCGCGCTGTTTGGCTTTAGTCACCTGTACGGCGGTATTCCGGGCGGGCAGGCCGAGTACGTGCGCGTGCCCAAGGCGAACGTGGGTCCGATCAAGATCCCCATGACGCTGACCGACGAGCAGGTGCTGTTCCTGAGCGATATCCTCCCCACCGGCTACCAGGCGGTCTTGAACACGGGCGTCGGCAAGGGCGGCAGCCTGGCCATTTTTGGCGCAGGCCCGGTAGGCCAGATGGCGGCGGCATCGGCACGCATGCTGGGCATCGAAAAAATCTTCATGGTCGACCATCACCCGTTCCGGCTGGAGTTCGCGCGCAAGACCTATAACGTCATCCCAGTCAATTTTGATGAATGCGATGCGGCCGAATTCATCATCGATAATACGGATTTTCGCGGTGTCGACGGCGTGGTCGACGCAGTCGGCTTTGAAGCGAAGGGCAGCACGGTCGAAACGGTGCTGGCCAACCTCAAGCTCGAAGGCAGCAGCGGCAAGGCACTGCGCCAGTGCATCGCGGCGTGCCGGCGCGGCGGCACCATCAGCGTGCCGGGGCTGTATGCGGGCTTCATCCACGGCTTTTTGTTTGGCGACGTGTTCGAGAAGGGCATCTCGTTCAAGACCGGCCAGACCAACGTGCAAAAGTACATGCCCGAGCTGCTTGAAGCGATTGAGCGCGGCGACCTGCGCCCGCACGAAATCATTTCGCACCGCTTGCCGCTTGCGCAAGCCGCCGAAGGCTACAAGATGTTCGACAAAAAGGAGGACGAGTGCCGCAAGGTTATCCTGACGCCTTGATGTGCATGCCGTGCGCGGCGATCCTGGCGCAGTTGCGCCCGGCCTGCTTGGCCTGATAGAGCGCCTCGTCGGCGCGCGAGAGCGAGGCGGTAATGGCAGCATCCTCGCGCGCCATGACCGAAATGCCGATGCTGACGGTAACGTCGATGCACAAGGCGCCGTCGCGCAGCGGGAAGTCGGCCAGGCGTGCGCGTACCCGTTCGGCAAAACCGAAAGCGTCGGCCATGTCGGCTCCCGACAGGATGATGGCGAACTCTTCGCCGCCGATGCGCCCCACCGAATCGACCTTGCGCAACTCGTGCAGCAGCACTTGCGAAAAGTGCCGCAAGACGTCGTCGCCGCGCGCGTGGCCATGGCGGTCGTTGATTTCCTTGAACAGGTCCAGGTCGAACATCAGCACGGCCGCCAGCGCCGAGCCGTCGCGCTGCACGCGCGCCAGTTCCTTCTCCATGCGCGCCATGATCTGGCGCCGGTTCGGCAGGCCCGTCAGAAAATCCGTGGCGGCGGCATCGTGCAGTTTGAGTTCAAGCTGCTTGTGGACGGTAATATCGGAGATGAAGCCGTGCCACACCGTGCTGCCGTCGTCCAGGCGGCGCGGGCGCGCTTCACCTTCGCGCCAGCGCTCACCCACGTCGGGCAGCAGCACCCTGAACTGCATGTGCCAACGCTCCAGCGCGGCGCCGGATGCGGCCAGCGAATCGCGGTAGGCGTGCAGGTCATCGGGATGGATCACGCACTCGACGACCGAGGCGTTCAGCGCTGCCAGTGTGGCGGTGGTGCCGAAGATGGCCTCGATGCCGGCGCTGGCATACGGGAAGCTGGCCACGCCGTCGGCATCCTCGCGATACTGGTAGACCAGGCCCGGGACTTCATCGGTGAGGTGCGTGAGCAGTTCGGCGCTGCGGCGCAGCTTGTCGGACAGGGCCACGGTGTCGGTGATGTCGGTGGTCACGCCGCTCATGCGCAGCGGCTTGCCGTGCGCATCGCGGCTGACGACCCGCCCCCGGCTTAGTACCCAAATATAGCTGCCATCCTTGCACCGCAGCCGGTGTTCGACCGCATAGTTGTCGCTGACCTGGTCGAAGTGGGCACGGATAGTGGCCTGCACGCCAAGCAGGTCGGCAGGATGGACGCGCGTGTAGCTCTCCTCGATGCGGTCGCTTACTTCGTGCTCGTCATAGCCCAGCATCGCCTTCCAGGCGCGCGAATAGACAATGCGGCCGCTCGGGATGTCGCGATCCCACACGCCGATGCCGCTGTGGGAAACGGCCAGTATCAACGCCGCGTCGCTGCTGTCGGACGCAATGCTTGCCTCATCGTTGACCATGTCGGTGCACTTCTAAAGTAATTCCATGATGCAACGATAACACACCCGGCCCGGCGTGAATTTATGCGGGGCGAAAACTGCGCAGGAAGTCGAGGACGACTTGCGCGGCCAGTTCGGCGTCGTCGGCCGTCATCGTCTCGAGCCGGTTGTGGCTGATGCCGCCATTGCCGCAGCGCGCGAACAGCATGGCGACGTCGGTCACCCTGGCCATGGCCATGGCATCGTGCCCGGCGCCGGAAGCAAGGTCGTGGCGCGGCAGGCCGGCCCGTTCGATGGCGCTCCCAAGCTGCGCCATCAGCCACGGCGCGCACGGCGCGGCCGCCGCCGAGACAATCTGCTCGACGCCCGCTTCCACCTGGCGCCGCGCGCAAATGGCAGCGATGCCGTCGAGGATGTCTTGCACGGCCGCCAGGCGCACCGCGTCGTCGGCGGCGCGAATGTCGAGCGAGAGTGTGCAATGCCCGGGGATCACGTTGACCGAGCCATTGGGCACTTCAAGCTGCCCGACCGTGCCCACCAGCGCCGGCCCTTGGGCGCAGCGCTGTTCGACCAGCAGGACGATTTCGGCGGCTGCCGCAGCGGCGTCGCGGCGCATGTGCATGGGCGTGGTGCCGGCGTGGCCGGCCAGCCCGGTCAGCGCGACCAGATAGCGCGAGCTGCCGGCAATCGCGCTCACTACGCCGACCGCCAGGCCGTGCTCAAGCAGCACCGGGCCTTGTTCGATGTGCACTTCAAAAAAGCCGAGCAGCGCCTGCGGGTCGCGCGCGATGGATGGGATGGCAGCCGGGTCGTGGCCGGCTGCCGCCAGCGCCTCGCGCATCGTCACGCCGTCGGCGTCAATTTTGTCGAGCAGCGCCACGTCGAACGCACCGGTGACCGCGTTGCTGCCCAAAAAAGTGCTCTTGAAGCGCACGCCTTCTTCTTCGGCAAAGGCCACTACCTCCAGGTGAAAGGGCAGTCGCTCGCCGCGCGCGTGCAGGTGTCGCACCAGCGCGATGGGCAGCACGATGCCCAGGCGCCCGTCGTACTTGCCGCCGTCGCGCACGGTGTCGTAGTGCGAACCGGTCATCAAGGTCTTGGCGCCCGCTACGTCGGACAGGTAGCGCCCGGCCACGTTACCGACGGCGTCGATCTGCACTTGCATGCCGGCTTCGCGCATCCATGTGGCCAGCTGTTCGGCGGTGCGCCGGTGCACGCCGGTCATGTAGGAGCAGGTCAGGCCGTCTTCCATTTCACTCCAGGCACCGATGGTGTCGAGCCACTCCATCAGCAATGGTCCAAACGCGTGCTGCACGCCCAGCAGGTCGTTGATGCGCAGTTCGGCGATGCGGTGGACCTGGCGCAGGCATTCGGCCATTTCGCCGACGCGCGCGTTAGATAGCCTTAGCCGGCGCGCAAAGGTCGCGATAATCGCTTCGCGCGTGAGGCCTTGACCGGTGGGACCCTTGACGGCCAGGATGAACGGAAAGCCGAACTTGGCGTTGTAGGCGGCGTTGAGCGCGTGCAGCGCGGTAAATTCAGTCGCGCTGCACAGGTTCAGGCCTGACCTGGCTTGTTCGATCGTCGACTCGGCCGTCAGCTGGCCCGCGATTGCCGCCTTGCCGGCCAGTTCCGGGTGGGCGCGCAACAGGGCAAGCTGCTCGTCGACGCTGGCGGCGCTGACCACGCCTTGCAGGGCGAACTTGAGCGCAGCCACGCTGACAAACGGGCGCTGGCCGGCGGCGCGCTGGGCGATCCAGGGCGAATGCTCGTAGATCCCGCGCAGGGTGGCGACAAAGTCGCTCGGCGCGCAGCTGTTCAAGTGGGCAAGTGTGGTCATGGTGTGGGTATCATGTGGAATGTCTTCAGATGATAGCGCCGACGACGCTCCCGTTCATATGGCATGGCTGATAAGTCTTATCGCTGTACCAGCGCCCTGGCCGCGGCGCTGACCTGGTCGCGCAGCCATTTGTGTTCGGGCGCCTGGTGCACGCGCTCGTGCCAGAGCTGATAAAAACGCATCGGCGGGAACTTGACGGGCACCGTGAAAATTTTCAGCGGCAGCGTTTTTTCATAGAAGCGGATGAACTGGCGCCCGGTGGTGAGCACCAGGTCGGTCTGGGTCAGCATGTAGGGGATCAAGCCAAAGTAGGCCGACTCCACCGCCACCTTGCGCTGCATGCCCTGGCGCTCGAGGAAGGCGTCGATCACGCCATGGTAGCCGGGCAGCATCTGCGACGGCGCCACGTGCGGCAGGCCCAGATAGTCGTCGATGGTCATGGCGTCGGCCTCGGTGCGCCTGGCGTACGGGCTGTCGGCGCGCATGGCGCAGATGATCGGGTCTTCGAACAGCTTGGAAATATGCAGGTGCGCGGGCGGCTCGTCCCAGTTGGCGATGACCAGGTCCATGTCGCCGTCCGAGAGCATGCGGATGTAGTCGACGCCCGGGCCCAGGCTGTGGATCACTACGCGGCTGTTGGGCGAACCGCGGCGCAGGTCGGCCACCACATTGGGCAGGAACTGGCTGTCGAGGTAGTCGGGCGCGGCGATGTGGAAGGTGCGCGCTTCTTCCTGCGGCACGAAGGGCGCCTTGCGGGTGAACAGGCTCTCGGTTTCGTCGAGGATGCGCTTGGCCGGCTTGAGCAAGCTTTCGCCGTGCTGGGTGGGCACCATGCCGCGCGCGCCGCGCACCAGCAGCGGGTCGCCAGTCAGTTCGCGCAGCTTGCGCAGCGAGGCTGAAATGGAAGGCTGCGGCTGGTTGAGCTTGAGCGCCACGCGCGAAACGTTTTTTTCGACCAGCAGCAGGTACAGGATGCGGATCAGGTGCAGGTCGAGGTGCTGGGGGAGGCTGGCCATGACGCGTTCTATATATGAATTCGGGGATATCGAATATACGCGATATTTCATGTTGAAGGCTGAGAATGAGGCTATCGTTGATAAGATAGCACTCCTGCATCCCTCGCTCTCGCAACAAGGAAAACCAAGGAACCCCATGGAAGTTTTTGCATATCTGGTCCCGTATGGCCTTGAGTGGCTCAACCTGATCGTGCGCTGGCTGCACGTGATCACCGGTATTGCGTGGATCGGCGCTTCGTTTTACTTTGTCTGGCTTGATAACACGATCCGCCCTCCCGCGCCGGGGTCAAGCCTGGCGGCGAAGGGTGTCTCGGGCGAACTGTGGGCGGTGCACGGCGGCGGCTTTTACAATCCGCAAAAGTACCTGAACGCGCCGCCTGAACTGCCCAAGGAGCTGCACTGGTTCAAGTGGGAAGCGTATTCGACGTGGCTGTCGGGCTTTGCGCTGCTCACCATCGTGTACTACTTCAACGCGCAAGCGATGATGGTTGACCAGGCCGTGGCCGACCTGTCGTCCTGGCAGGCGGTGGGCATCGGCCTTGGCAGCCTGGTCGTCGGCTGGACCGTCTACGACCTGCTGTGCCGGTCAAGGCTGGGCAAGCATGACCTGGCCTTCGGCGTGGTGATCTTTTTGTTCCTGGTCGCCAGCGCCTTTGTGCTCAACAAATTGTTGAGCGGTCGCGCGGCCTATATCCACGTGGGTGCGATGATCGGCACCATGATGGTGGCCAATGTGCTGATGCTGATTATTCCCGGCCAGCGCAAGATGGTCGCGGCGATGACGGCGGGGCAGACGCCCGACCCGGTGCACGGCCAGAAGGCTAAGCAGCGCAGCGTGCATAACAACTACTTCACGCTGCCGGTCCTGTTCATCATGATCAGCAACCACTACGCGATGACCTACCGCCACCAGCATGCATGGGCGGTGCTGGCGGTGATGATGGCCGCAGGAGTCCTGATCCGCCACTTCTTCAACCTGCGCCACAAGGGCCGGGTGGCGTGGCGCTATCCGGCGGCGGGCGTGGCGCTGCTGTTTGGCCTTGCGGTGGCGATTGCGCCCAAGGCACCTGTAACCGCGGCTGCCGCTGCCGACCCTGCGGCGCAGTTCGCGCGCGTCCAGGCCATCGTCACGCAGCGCTGCGTGAGCTGCCACGCGGCCAGTCCCACGCAGCCGGGCTTTGCCAGCGCGCCGGGGGGCATCATGCTGCACAGCGAAGCGGAGATCCGCAAGAATGCGGCCAAGATCTACCAGCAGGCCGTGCAGCTCAAGGCCATGCCGCTGGCGAACCTGACCAACATGACGGACGCCGAACGGGCGCAGCTCGCTGCGTGGTTCGAAGCGGGCGCCAAATAAAAACGAAGCACGGCTAAAAACAAGGAAAGCGATGACCATGCAAACCCAGGAAAAACTCACCGGCTGGATCGACGCCCACTTCGACGAACAGGTCGCGTTCCTGCAGCGGCTGATTCAAAAGAGCACCGATACGCCGCCCGGCGACAACGCACCGCACGCCGAACTGGTGGCGGGCCTGGTCGAGGCCTTCGGCTGGCACGCCGAGCAGCATGCGGTGCCGGCGCAGGCCGTGCACGACTACGGCATGCAAAGCATCACCAACTTGATCATCCGCCGGCCGTATGCCGACGGCGGCCCGACCATCGCGCTCAATGCGCATGGCGACGTGGTGCCGCCGGGCGAAGGCTGGACCCATGATCCGTACGGCGGCGAAGTGGCCGACGGCTATATCTACGGACGCGCGGCGGCGGTGTCAAAAAGCGATTTTTCGACTTATATATTCGCCGTGCGCGCGCTCGAAGCGATCGGCGTGCCGCTCATCGGCGCGCTGGAGCTGCACTTTACGTATGACGAAGAATTCGGCGGCCTGCTGGGACCGCTCTGGCTGCTGGAGCAAAAGCTGACCCGGCCCGACTTCGTCATCGCGGCGGGATTTAGCTATAACATCGTCACCGCGCACAACGCCTGCCTGCAGCTTGAAGTGACCGTGCACGGCAAATCGGGGCACGGCGCCATGCCGGAGACGGGGCACGATGCGCTGCAGGCCGCGAACAAGATCCTCACCGCGATCTACGACGCGCTGCCGGCGCTGGGGAAAATCAAGTCGACCGTGCCGGGCATCGATTCGCCGACCATGCTGGTGGGCCGGATTGACGGCGGCACCAACACCAACGTGGTGCCGGGAAAAGTGGTCATGAAGATGGACCGGCGCATGATTCCGGACGAGGACCCGGTGGCGGTGGAGGCGCAGGTGCGCGCGCTGATCGAAGGCGCGGTGGCCGGTCTGCCGGGGATCCGGCTGGAGATTCGGCGCCTGCTGCTGTCGCATGCGCTGCGAGCGTTGCCGGGGTCGGACAAACTGGTGGCCAGTTTGCAGAAAAACGGCGGGCAAGTGATGGGCCAGGAGATTACGGCGCTGGGCACGCCGCTGTATGCCGACGCGCGCCTGTATGGCGAGCATGGGATACCGGCAGTGCTGTATGGGGCGGGGCCGCGCACGGTGCCCGAGTCGAATGCGAAAAAAGCGGACGAGCGGCTCGCGCTCGATGATTTGCGCAAGGCGACCAAGGTGGTGGGCTTGACGCTGCTTGATTTTCTGGGTGCTCAGAACGCTGACCCGGCTGCTTAGCCCGGCTGCTCGGCCCACCCCCTGCACCCGGCAGGGGGAAGGGACGCTTTCAAAAACGATTCTTCGCCGGTTCAGTCGTCTTGCTTGTTGTGCGCAACTTTCGGCTGCCCGTTCCGTAACAGGATAACGATCCTGAAGGCCATCCAGCCGGCGGCCAGCGCGCCTGGCATGTACTCAACCAGTTCCACGATCAGCCCCGCGAGGCCAGCTGGCGCAGCTCGGCCGCCAGGCTTGGCTGCATGTCCTGGTATTCGTTCGCCATCGAGATCAATTTCATGTGGTTTTTCGCGCGCTGACGCCCCGACACGCCTGGCGTCCCGGCCTTAATTTCCTGCGCGACGAACTGGCGCTCCTGTGCGGCAAACAGGGCCTTGGCGAAGGTCCGCGCTGCCTTGACGGCATCGCGCAGATGACTGCGCAAGGTGGCGGTGGAGTGGAAAGTGGCGGTGCTCATGGCGTATCCTCGAGTGCATTAAGTTGTTGCTGTCAATTATATGAGTCCACAAGAAATAAAGAAAATTTAGATTTGTGATGGTCGCCATAAAAAATACGAATATCTGAGGACACCTGCACGCCGCGCGATCACCGCCGCCAATACGAGATATTCACTTGATGTATGGAAACTTTTATTGCGTTTAGCGAAGTTCAAGCGCACCTCTTCAAGGCGATAGTCCGGAAATTGCACAGGAATTGCAGCATACTTTGCGCCGCCTGCAAGTCACCATTTGTCGTTGAAGTTGTAGAAATTTGTAAATTGATATTGAATGCGGGTTAAAAGATTCTAATAGGAATCTTTTACGACAAGAATTCTGTCTCAAAATAAACATCAAGACACAATTGGACTCATTTCGATAAATCAATTGACCAAGCTCGTGCGCGCGCCTTAGCCTCAATCGATGCGCATAGCGACGCATCTGGCTGCGATCCAGTCGGACCCATACAATATATTTACCTTCTTGGAGTAAACATGAATTTTCAAAAGACCTTGCTGGCCGCTGCCATTGCTGCCTTGCCATTGCTGGCTGCGGAATCGGCGTTCGCATCGAATCAATTGATGGGCGGCCCGGTCGCTATCTCGGCTTCTGCGCAAGCAGGCGTGGTCGGCGCGCTGATGTCCCAGCGCGGCAAGAACGGCCTTGGCGCAGAGCACGGCTTCGCAGTCGCGGCCCAGCACCCGGGCGTGTCCGGCACCACGATTTCGCGCCTGCACCACACTTACAAGGGCGTGCGCGTGTACGGTTCGGAGTCGGTCGTGGTGACCGGTTCGCGTGGCGAAATCGTCAGCGAGTCCATCGCCGACCGCCGTTCGTCGCTGGGCCGGCAAGGCGCCTTGAACGTGAACGCCTCGGTAACGGCAGCAGCCGCCATTGCCAAAGCCGCAGGCTCGGTACAAAAGGGTGCGGCGATCGATCCGCCAAGCGCCGAACTGATGCTCTACCCGATCATGAAGGAAGTACGCGTTGCGTCCGCCGCCAACAAGGCTGAGAGCGAACTGAACGCGATGGACCTGGAAGAAGTCGTTTCCGGCTACGAACTGGCCTACCTGGTCAAGACCCGGACCCTGGCCGGCGAGCGCCGCGTATTCCACGACACCATCGTCAGCGCCAAGACCGGCGCCATCCTCGAGCAATGGGATGCGCTGCAGACCGTGGCCGGCACCGGTAACAGCCAGTACAACGGCAGCGTGCCGCTCAACACCAAGTTGGTCGGTTCCGCCTACCAGATGATCGACACCTCGCGCGGCGTGGCCGGCACTTACGGCGGCATGGCGATCACCAACGCCAACCATGGCACCACGGCCGGCGCGCTCTACAGCAACACAACCAATACCTGGGGCGACGGCCAGCAGTACATCGCCGGCGGCAGCACCACCAATGCCAACGGCGAGACCGCGGCGGTCAATGCCATGTGGGGCTTGATGAACACCTACGACATGTACAAGAACGTGTTGGGCTGGCAGTCGCTGAACGGCCAGAACACCGCGACCTACATTGCCGTGCACGTCAACACCGCTTACGACAACGCCTATTACACCGACACGTGCAAATGCATGTACATCGGCGACGGCGGCAGCGGCTTTAACAACCTGGGTTCGATCGACGTGATCGGTCACGAAATGTCGCACGGTATCACCGCTGCCACGTCGAACCTGGCTTACCGCGGCGAGTCCGGCGGCCTGAACGAGTCGAACTCGGATATCGGCGGCGACATGACCGAAGCCTACGCGCGCGCCGGCGGCACTGGCACCGTCATCCCGAACACGGGCAACGACTGGGTGACCGGCAAGGAAATCGCCAAGGATGGCTTGCCGCTGCGCTACATGTACAAGCCAAGCAAGGATGGCGCCAGCCCTGACGCATGGAGCACCTCGCTCAAGCGCCTGGACGTGCACTACAGCAGCGGCCCGAACAACCGCATGTTCTATTTCCTGTCGCAAGGTTCGAACGCTACCAGCACCAGCGAGTACTACAGCAAGTACCTGGTCCAGGCGCCGAAGGCCATGACCGGCATTGGCAGCGACAAGGCGATGCGCATCTGGTTCAAGGCGCTGAGCACCAAGTTCACCTCGACGACCAACTATGCCGACGCCCGCACCAAGGTGCTGGCCGCCGCGCAGGAACTGTATGGCGTGGGCAGCAGGGAAGCGAAGGCTGTCCAGCGCGCCTACGCGGCCATCAACGTGGGCGCCGACATCGCCGAGTAAGCAAGACCGGGCCGTTCACCAGGACGATCTTTCCAAGCAGCAAACGCCCCCGCCACCTGCGGGGGCGTCGCGTTTACGGCAAGCTTTGGGGTTCGGCAAAAGTGGTCTGACCCCCAGTTTTGATGGGACGAAAAAATGCCGCTATTGCTAGCGGCATTTTTCATCGTACGCTGAGCGGCGAGATTACCAGCCGATGTCGCGCATCAGCGGCAGCGTCAAGTCCTTCGGCGCGTCCAGCACGATGCCCAGATCGGCGTTGATGTTCGGCTCCATCAGCAGGTTAGGCGAGGCCGAGACATCCCAGTGCGATACCGACGAACCAGAGGCGAGCACGGAGGGGGTGTACAGCAGCGGACGGCCACGCGAGTCAGCACCAGCGATGCGGGTTGGATCGGACGACCACAGCGCCGTCGCGGTTCCTGGACCATTGCGCGAGCCGTAAGGCACCGCGCCCGGTACGGCGGCCTTGAGCAGGTCGCCGTCAGCCATCGCTACGGCGCCCGAAGGAATCGTGATCGAGCCATCGGCGCCGGCCGGCAGCAAGGCGCCCGCCACGTTGTTGACCAGGATGGCGCCAATTGCGCCGGCGTTCTGGGCATTTTTCACCTTGATGACAAAGGTGCAACCGCCGCGCGAAATGATGGCGACCTTGCCCTTGACGGCCATTGTGTTAGCAGCCTCGTACGGGGCGCAGCCAGGTCCAGCTTCGCCAGCCTGGGCCTTGATGTTGGCCAGCGCGCCGAAGGTGCTTGGCGTGACCGGGACGGCGCCGAACGGCGACGGGTTGTAGTCGATCACGCGCGAGGCGCCAGGCTGCGGTGAGGTTATTTGCAGTACCGGCGTGGCCTTGAGCAGTGCCGCCGCTTTGACTGCGTTGGTGCCGATCCACGCCAGCTTGAGCGGGTTGACAGCCGATGCCTTGCGCTCGGCATCCGTCATGTTTAGCCAGGTCTTCTGGGCCGTGTTGTCGTACATAAACTGTTCCCACACGCTTGGACGGTTCTGCACGCGCGCGCCGGTCGAGGTCGTGATGGTCAGTGCCGAAAAGCCCAGTCCGTGACCCAGTTCATGCAGCAGCGTTTCAACGAAGTTGACGTTGGAGCCAGCTTTGCCGTCCAGGCCCAGGTAGAAGGAGCTGCCGGCCAGGCAATCAGGATTGCCCAGGTTGGCGTTGAACTGGGTCTTGATGTCGACGTTGCCGTAGCCCGTACCGTCGTCCGGTTCGCCTTCGCTCAGGTTGGTGCCGGCAATTTTGTTGGCCAGTGCCTGGTGGTACCAGGTGTTAGGCAGAGCGCCTGGGAAATCATGCCAGATGTTCCACGCGCCGGCGCTGCCCAGTACCGCCGAGTTGGCGGTGCAGGTCAGTGCTTCCCAGCCGGCGCTGACGGTGATGTTGACGTTGCTCTGGAGGTTGCGTTCCCAGATGTCGGCCACGTGGCGGTACACGATGTAGCGCTGCTCGCCCAGCGTGGTGCCCATGTTGCCGCCAACTGGCGCGACCGGGGTCGGGTCATTGAAGCCCACGCCCGGCGCGTCGCGCTTGGAAATGGTGATGGTGGCCGCCGACGAGGCCAGGCAGGTGACGGCGCAGGCCAGAGCGATGAAGGTGCGGGTTGCTGTTGGGATAGAAAACATACGCATTGGGCTTACTCCGTGACCGTGGTTGGTGCCGGGGTGACGGCATGCGGGGTGTGATTGGCGTGACCAGCGGCATCCTGGCACTCATGGACCAGCGTACCGTCGGCGGCGCGCACCACGGTGGCGCTGCTGATCATGTCGTCGTTCAGGCGCAGGCCGGCAGCGCCGCTGCGATGGTGTTTGCTGCGCATCGGCTCCGGTGCGATGCGCATGGCCGCGATTTTTGCTTTGCGTGCCGCGCGCAGTGCATTGTGTTCTTCCGGCGTGGCAGCGCGCAGCTTGCCGCTATCCTTGTCGCGTACGACGACAGCGTCGTCCTGCGTGAGTTCATTTGCGGCTTGCGCATTTGCGTGGGGCAGCGCGAACGCGCCGGCCAGTGCCAGGCACAGTGCGGCAGCGCGCAGGGCGCGCTGCGATTTGATTTGGTCAGACATGTCAATCTCCTTGTTTGGTGGTGCGATCAGTGGCGTTTGCGATAGGACGCCAGTGGTTCATTAACGGCGAATCTGGCGGCGGCGTGCTGCCATCAGGCCGAGCAGGCCGGCGCCAAACATGAACATGGTCGCAGGTTCCGGTACGGTCGTGATCAGAAGCGAATCGACGCCGACGAAGTTGGACGCTTCGTAGGAACCAGAATACTGAATGCCGAAGCGCGCCACGCCCGAGCCCATGCCGGCGAAATTGAGCACATAGCGGGTCCACTCGCCGGTCGGCACGGTAAACACGGGATTGAGCGTGAACGCATTCAGGGCGCTGCTGCCGTTGCTCATGCCGAAGGCCAGCTGGTCGCTGAAACCGTCAGCCGCATCAGCCTTGGCCCAGAACGAGATGCTGCCCGAACTGACCACCGAGAAGGTCGGCGAGATCAGCCAGTTGTTGATCGCGCCCTGGCTTGCATTGTTATAGCCCGCTGCGATGTATTGATGGGTGGCGCCTGCCTGGGCATGCATCAGGCTTGGCACACCTTGGAACCAGTCTGCGGCCACGCCGACGTTCGGGCTGGCATTGTTGAGCACCCAACCTGCACTAGTCAGGGCGGCAACATTATTGAAATCCTGGCTTACCAGAACACTTGCATTTGCTGTAGCCATGGTCCCGATCAGGGCGATGGCGCCTAAAGCTTGCTTGATCATTCTCTTATTTCTCCGAAGTAAGTAATAGCGGGATCTTCTATGCATAAAGTTTGTGACCGAATGCATGATTCCCTGTTTTATTGCAGTGCAGTAAAGAACTAGTTTTTCTGAACGTTAACATTTTGATAGCGCGTTTTGGCGACGAAATGTCTACGGACAGGCCATGATAAGAGCAACTTTCATACCAGATCCCCAACACCTTGATTCTGTTCGCCTTTGGATTTTTATCACGTGTTTATTTGATCAAGTGTAAAGTTTTCCGACAGAAATGAAGCGTTTTTGCGTGACAGCAGTGCGCCAGCCAAGCGCGCCGTGCACCTTACGGGCGCGCCGCTGTCCCCAAATGACGCTGTGCAGTGCAGCAAATCTCGGCAATATGGGCAGAAACGGGAGGCTGAAGAGCTCGTCCCAAACTGTGGTTAACTAGGTAGCTTTTCCCATTGGAGCCCAGATGCCCTCACTGCCCGCGACCACCCCGAAATGGGGCATGGCGCTTGACCTGGAACGCTGCATCGGGTGCCACGCCTGTTCGGTTGCCTGTAAAGTCGAAAATTCCGTCCCACTGGGCAATTTCCGCACCAAGGTTTACTACTATGACTTCGCCGCCATCAACCCCTTCAACAAGAAGGAAACGATGAAGCGCGCCTTCCTGCCCACGCTGTGCATGCAGTGCGAAGACGCACCGTGCCTGAGCGCCTGCGAGCAGGAGGCAATCACCCGCGACGCCGACGGCATTGTGCGCATCAACGAAAACAAGTGCGACAGCGACCGCGCATGCATCAAGGCGTGCCCGTACGGCGCCATCCACCAGGACCCGGTGACCAAGCTGGCCGACAAGTGCGACTTTTGCTCGCATCGTCTGGAAGCACACTTGCTGCCCGCCTGCGTGGAAGTGTGCCCGGCCGATGTCTTCGCCTTTGGCGACCTGAATGATCCGGCCAGCAAGATCAATGCCTTCAACAAGAAGCACGGCAAGGAATTGTCGGTGCTCAAGCCCGAAGAAAAAACCAGGCCGGCAGTCAAATACCGCGGCATCGGCACGGTCGCGCCGCGTGCCATGGAAAAGAAAATCCCCAAGGGCCACAACCACGACCCGTTTTCCTACGAGATCGATACCTGGGGCCAGCTGCAGTCGCAGTTCGCCCGGTCCCCGGTCAAGAAAGGCTGACGACATGGACCGCAGAACATTCATCAGGAACGGCATCGGCTCGATGGCCACGCTTGGCGTGGGCGAACTCATGATGCTCACGCCGTCCACCGCGCAGGCGATGTCGTACCGGCCGCTGGCCGACGGCCACCAGCGCAAGATCAAAAACAACTACAGGACGGCAAAGCGGGTCACCAGCGTGTGCCTCAATTGCTCCACCGTGTGCGGCATTGAAGGCTTTGTGCAGGATAACAAGGTCATCAAGATACGCGGCAATCCGCTCGACCCGAACATGGGCAGCCACATGACGTGCGCCAAGGGCCAGTCTGGCCCCAACGTGAACGATTATCCGGAGCGCTTGCTGTACCCGCTGGCGCGCGCCGGCGAGCGCGGCTCGGGCCTGTGGAAGCGCATCACCGGGGAGCAAGCTTACGAAGAAGTCGCGCGCCGCATCCGCGCCAGCATCGACGCCGGCCACCCGGAACGCGTGTGCATCCACCAGGGCCGCTCGCGCATCGAGGCCGAGATCGGGCGCTTTCTGGACGCCATCGGCACGCCGGTGCTGCTCAATCACCGCGCGATCTGTTCGTCGAACAAGCGCGCGGCCAATTACGTCTCGCTCGGGGAGACCGACTGGGAGTCGATCGACGCCGAGCGCTGCACCTATTTCCTCAACTTCGGCGCCAATTTCTACGAGGCGCACCAGGGCGGTCTGCACCTGGTCTCGCGCGTGGTCAAGGCGCGCTACGACCATGGCGCCAAGCTGGTCACCTTTGACGTCCGGCTGTCCAATACGGCCGGGCGCAGCGACGAATGGCACCAGCCGTTTCCCGGCACGGAAGGCGCGCTTGCCCTGGCGATGGCGCACGTGATCGTGCGTGACAATGAAGTGGACCATGACTTCATCGACAAATTCGTGCAGCCCGGGCTGGACACCATCCGCGCCTGGCTGGCGCCTTGCACGCCGAAGTGGGCCGAAAAGCTCTCGGGCGTCGCTGCCGCCGATATCACCCGGCTGGCGCTGGAGTTCGCGCGCAAGCGCCCGGCGGTGGCCGCCTTTACCAACCGCGGCACCGGCGCCCACTACAATGGTTTTAACGCCGAGCGCGCCGTCGTCATGCTCAATGCGCTGGTGGGATCGGTGGCCAAGGTGGGCGGCTACTGCTACGGGCTGGATGAAAAGCTGTCGCAGGCGCGCTATCCCGCTCCCGAACCGAGGCCGCCGAAACCGGCCGTCCGCACCGACCTGGAAGACCCGCCGGAGTGGCCGCTGGCCAACCGCTGGCAAAAGATGAAGGTCGGGCAAGTCGTCTTCGACTACCTGCGCCAGGGCCGCGCCAAGCTGGACGTCTACCTCAGTTACACGATTGCCGCGCCAATGACCTGGCCGGAAGGGCGCAGCACCACGGTCGACGTGCTCAAGGATGAAAAACTGATTCCCTTTCACGCTTGTTCGGACGTGGTGTATTCGGAAATGGCGCACTATGCCGACATGATCCTGCCCGACGCGACCTACCTCGAACGCTGGGGCATGGACATCCGCAACAACATGGAATTGCAGCATTTCGTCACGTTGCGCCAGCCCATGGTGACCCCGCCCGGAGGCGCAACCAGCTTTGCCGATGTGCTGTTCGAAATTGGCAAGCGGCTGGGGCCGGAGCAGTCGAAGTATTTTCAGTTCGGCAAGCACGAAGACTTCGTGCGGCACCAATGCTCAAAACTGCCGACCAAGGGCGCCGACGGCAAAGTATTCAAGGATGGCTTCGAGTTCATGAAGCACTACGGGGTGTACGTCGACAGCGCCGCGCCCAAGCCGTACGAGGTGTACCGCAAGGCGCTGACCCCGGCCGCGCTCAAGGGTAGCCGGGTGGACGAGAAAACGCGCGTGATCTACCAGGCCGACGAGAAGGGCAAGGAAAAAGCGATCGGGCTGATGGTGGATGCGACACCGGTGCGCGGCTTTGCCACGCCGTCGCGCAAGTTCGAAATCTATGCGCCGGAAGTGGAGAAAGTGGCCGCCACGATGGGCATGCGCGACGACGGGCTGCCCACGTTCCACCAGGTGCCGTCGCACGTGGACCTTGGCGCCGATCGCCTGATCTTGACCACGTTCAAATGGAACGTTCACACGCAGGGCAGGACCGCGTCGCAAAAGTACCTGGCCGAGATTGTGCATGACAATCCGATGTGGATCCATGCCACGACCGCCGGCAAACTTGGCATCAAGACGGGCGACACGGTGGAGCTGACCACGTACCGGCCCGTCAGCGGCGTGCTGGGCGACAAGGCCTATCGCGGCAACGGGGAAGTGCTTGGCTCCGCGCAGGTCAAGGCGTTCGTGACGAAGGGCATTCATCCGCGCGTGGTGGCGGTGTCCAATTCGTTAGGCTGGATCACCGGCGGCCGCGCGGCCGAGGGCGAGCGCGGGCGGCGGGTGGAGGTGGCGGCCAAAGGGCTGGCGCCGGATGCGGCGCTGGCGTTCGGGCCGGCCCCGGCGGTCGACGACCTTGAGTTCGGCCTGTGGTGGGACGAAAAGAACGGCGGGCGCGGCAGCGGGGTGAATATCAATGCCATTTTGCCGATCAATCCCCAGCCGCTGGTGGGAATGCAGTCGTGGTTCGATACGGTCTGCACGATCCGCAAAGCAGTGTGATAACAAGGCTGGTTCCACTTGCGGGAACCAGCTTTTTTCAGCATGACCCTTAGCCGGCCTCGAGTTTGAATGCCGTCACCAGGGCGCTCAGGCGCTGGCCCTCGTCGGCCAGCGCATCGGCCGCCGCCGCAACTTGCTTGACCAGCGTGGCGTTTTGCTGCGTGCTGGCGTCGAACTCGACGACCGCCTCGTTGACGTACTTGATTCCCTGGTTCTGTTCTTCGCTGGCGTTGCTCATTTCGCCCATGATTGCCGTCACGCGCTGAACGCTGTCGACCACCTGCAACATGGTCGCGCCGGCCTGGTCGACCAGCCGGCTGCCGCTTTCCACCGTCTGGACCGTATTGCTGATCAGCTCCTTGATTTCCTTGGCCGCCGCCGCCGAACGATGCGCCAGACTGCGCACCTCGGCCGCCACTACGGCAAAGCCGCGGCCCTGTTCGCCGGCGCGCGCCGCTTCCACCGCCGCGTTCAGCGCGAGAATATTGGTCTGGAACGCAATCGCGTCAATCACGCTGATGATGTCGACGATCTTGCGCGACGAGGCATTGATTTCGCCCATCGTATTGACTACCTGCCGTACCGCATTGCCGCCCTCGAGCGCGATCGCAGATGCACTGTGCGCAAGCGCATTGGCCTGGCGCGCGCTGTCATTGTGCTGGTGGACGGTGGCGGCCAGCCGTGCCATCGATGCGACGGTCTGCTCAATGCCGCCGGCCTGGCGCTCGGTGCGCAGCGAGAGCTCGGCATTGCCGTGCGCGATCTCGCCTGAATTGCCGGCGATGGTGTGGGCGCCTTCGCGCATGCCACCAATCGTATCGCGCATGGTGACCAGCATCTCGAACAGCGAGCGGGCCAGGCGGCCTTGCGGCGCCTCGCCAATTGCCGACAGGTCGATCCGGCCTTCCACTGCTGCCAAGGCCGACACGATTTTCTCGAATTCCGCCGCCTGGCAGGCCGACTGGCGCAGCACGGTCGCAAGAAAAATGAGCACGCCCGATTCGACCACGACGTAGGCTGCGTGGATGAATACCGTGGACAACTGCGGCCGCGTGAAGCAAAGCACGCCGTAGTTCATTTCCTGCAGATAATGGAAACTCAGGTGATGGATGGCAATGGTGGCGGCAGCGACGACGATCGGGCGCCAGTCGCGGTAAGCGAGCAAGAATGCCAGGTAGACAAAAATGCCGAAGTGCAGTTCCGTCAAGCCAGCGCCCTGGTGAATATTGAGCGCCGCAAAGACCATCACGGCAACGGCTACCACGCAGCGCGTAAGGAGCGTCCCGCGTGCCTGCAGGTAGAGGATGGTTGGCAGCCCGGCCGTGGGCAGTCCGACCAGGAGCGCCAAAGTCCAGGTATTGTGGATGCCGGCCAGCGCGAGTGAAAACAGTTGCAATGCCCACAGCACGCACAGCATCAATTTATCGGCCTCGATGGCAATTGTCCGCAAGGGGTCGTGGTGGTTCTGCATAAGATACTCCCGGCCGGAAGGCACGCGCTATGCCGCGCCACGGAGCGAAAGGCGGGCCGGTGCGCGGTGGTCAGTGGTGCGGCGGGAGGCTTGGCCGCAGGTCGGTTCGCCGCGTAGAGGCGGCGCATGCGGAACCACATTGTATCGGTGGTCGGGTGCGGGCCGCACGTTTGGGGCCCGGGCCGACGACAGAAGCCGCTTGCATGACGACGATGATACCGCATTTTCTTTTGAAAATTTCTCAATCGTATCGTGCCGTGCTGGTGTGCAACGCATCGGGCGGGCACGCACGTCCGCCCGTAAAGCTTGTCAAAAATAGTGCATATGGGAAATAAATTAGACAGGGTGCATGAAATCGCTGAAAATCGAGCACCTTTGGGCGACCGGTCGAAGGAAGGCGGGGAGGCTTTGCCAATTGCCATTGAAATTTGCCATCTGGATATTCCAACAAAAGCCGGGTCTGCTTCCGCATTTTCCTGAGTTCGTCGCAATGAAGGTGCCAAGGCGCCGGCAAAGGGGCATCCTCACTGCATCTGAACAACCCTGGAGTGAACGATGAATATGAGCAGCCAACTAGTTTTTGCCCGTGTGATCGATTTGCGCTATTTGCGTGCGCTGGTCAGGCCGAGTGCCGCAGGCATGTTGGCCCCGGGCGCTTGAGATGCAGTATCTGGCCATCATGGATGACAAAGCAGAGCCAAAGGACCTTGCATGAAAATATCGACCCGTGGTTGGCGCCTTGCAGACCTTCCCTTGCTTCTCTTGATTGTGATTATTCCAGTGCTGACGGGCCGCGCCATTGGTTTGTTCATGGATAGTTCGTCCGGGATGATCGATATTTCCGTTACGCTCGCATTCTTTGTAGCGTACGCCGGGTTTGAGGGGGCGTTTCTCGCATGGATGACCGCCTGCGCGCCAAAGTCCGTACTGCCCAGGACTGTTAGAGCCTTTGCGTTAAGAATCCAGTTACAGGTCGCTCTGCAAGTGCTCACGCGTGGCGCCGTTATCCTGATTGTTGTGATCGGAATCGACGAGCTGACATTTGCGCCAGTGCAAGGCGCCGCGCGCGTGCCGGCGCACGTTTATCTGCCGGTGTTCTCGTTTTTTGCGCAATTGGCTATCGTGTACTCAATATCGATTTCGTGGTGGCGGTGTTTGTCGCTGAAGCGAAACGGCGCCGATTTCAGCGCCCTGCTTGATGGTACTTTTAGCGACAAACGGATTGCCATCCTTGCCCCATGCGAGACGGTAGCCGTGGTGCTCGACAAACACGTCGTGAGGTTGATGAGCAAGATGCCCCCGCGTTTTTCCAGGATGTTCTATCAAGCGAATATCTCCATCATTCGCACCCGCAGCGATGGCCAGCATGCATATTCTTTAAGCTGGGTGCTGTTGCCGGTTCGCGTGATCGTCACGCTTGCCGCTGTTGGCGCGGGCGCCGCAGAACTGCGCGTCCGCTGCGAACTGAGAGGTGGAATCCATCGGCTTGAGTTGTTCCCCAATCCGGCGGTCGTGCTCCCCGTTCTGCAATACCTGCAAACGAACCTCATTGAACCGCTGACCAGCGAGATGGCGCTGTCGGGCGCAGTGCGCAAGCAAGAAGAAATGCGGCGCCAAGCAGTTGAATCGCAACTACGCATTTTGCAGGCGCAGATTGAGCCGCATTTCCTGTTCAATACACTTGCAAACGTGCGCCATTTGTACCGCTCTAACGTCGAGGAAGGGGAGTCGATGATGGACCACCTTATCGTGTACCTGCGCAGCACCCTGGAAGAACTCCGCTCGGATGTGTCCACGGTTGGCAAGGAAATGGACTTGGTACTGCATTACCTCGCCATCATGAAGATCCGGATGGGCGAGCGTTTGGCGTATGCGTTTATCAGTTCGGAGCAGGTCGCAGCCATGGCGTTTCCGCCTGCCATGCTCATTTCACTGGTCGAGAATGCAATCATGCATGGTCTGAACAACAGGCCGGATGGTAAGCTGACAATCAGCGCCGCTCGGGAAGGGCAGCACCTGAGGGTAACCGTTCTTGATAACGGAGCAGGATTTTCAAGCGTACAGGGAAGCGGTGTTGGCCTGAGCAATATACGGCAGCGTCTTGAGGCAATGTACGGCACGCGCGCCTGGCTTGAGGTAGGCGCCATGGCCACCGGCGGTTTCATGGCAAGCATCATCATTCCAACTCCAGAAAGCGCGTAAAGATGCCAACAGCAATTCTCGCAGAAGATGAGCCGATTCTTCGTGCGGAACTTCATGAGGCCTTATCGGTGCTTTGGCCAGAACTGGACATTCTTGCTGAAACCAGCGATGGCATCAGTACGCTGCGCGCAATTCAGGAGCGCGCACCCGACCTGGTTTTTCTCGACATCAATATGCCGCAGTTGACCGGACTGGAAGTCGCCAAGGTCATCCAAGGCAAGACCGCCGTCGTGTTCCTGACGGCGTACAACCAGCATGCGCTTGAGGCGTTCGACCTCGGCGCCGTAGACTATCTGGTCAAGCCCTTGCATCGCGGCCGGCTTATGCAGACGATAGAGCGCTTGAAGGGCACGCTTGGCCGTGACCAAGCGCCCGTCCCGACTGCCGTGTGGGAGGCGCTTGCACCGCCAAAAGCCGAACCGAAATATCTGCGCTGGATTCAAGCCTCGGTCGGCAGCCTTCTGCGCCTGATTACCACGGATGAAATTTATTTTTTTCAGGCCGATGCAAAGTATACGAGGGTCGTCACGGCCCATGCCGAGGCACTGATTCGCAAGCCTATCAAGGACCTGATGGGCGAACTCAATCCGGACGACTTCATCCAGGTGAACCGCGGCGCAATCGTCAACCTGCGTCGCGTCGAGTCGATCTACCGCGCCGATGGCCACATGGAGGTTCGGCTCCGGGACCGCGATGAACGCTTGAATGTCAGTGTCGGCTATCAGGCAGCATTTCGTCAGCTGTAATCGGGCTGGCAGTCTCCAATTGATCGCCTGAGTCATCTGCCGACGCCAATGCCGCCATTATTGCCGCGTACGCATCCGTCACGTCAAGGCCAATGATATGGGCCGATGAGATCGCGTCCCCATCCCACCCAAAGCTGCATCAGGTAGAAAAAAATGATGCCCAATGCCAATTTTTCCTTCATCCGTTCCGGAAATCCATCGGCTCGTCGCACGACAATGGCGCGACGCTTCTGTTGGCAATAGGATGCTTCTTGTGCAGGCAAATTGCTGCTTGGCAATCTCAACTGACCAAAAGGGTACTCATGAAAAAAATTGCGCTCTGCATTCTTCCGGTCGTCGCCGCACTCACCGGTTGCGCCACGGGCAATAGCTACTTAGCAAACCGCAATACGACTGTCGAGATGTACCATATTTTCGATATTAAAACGATGGCTGGCACGAACGTGGTGACCAAGGCCGCAGCTGACGGGCTGGCACAAAATACAAGCGACCTGAATCAAACGTTGCCGCTGCAGATGGGCAAGACGGTTCCTGTCGAACCGGGTCGTTTTGTTATCGACGACATAGGTGCGAAGCTGGCGGGCTCTAACACGGGAATCGGCGCCATGATGCAAATGGCTGCGATGCAGAACGGCGGCGTGAGCATCAAGGCTGCGCGATGCGATGACGCGGTCTGGACGTCGCGCGCGCAGCGCAGTATCGCCGGCTCCAGCAATTTGACGCTGTACAGCTGCCTGTATAAGTATCAGGCCGGCTACCGCCTCAACACCTATGCGGTGTTCAAAAAGACTGAAGGCGGCGTGTACCAGATTTCACGCACCATCGCCAATTCGCTGGTCGGCACACCGGAACAGTGGGTCAACAAGACGATTCTCGATACCGTCCGCGCCATTGAAAAGGCGACTGGCGCCAAGAGTGTGCGCCTCGAAGGCCAGCCGGAACTCACTGAACTTCCAACCGGCATCCTCTTCGGCAAGAACTGAGCGAGTACCGCCCCCGTCAAGTCCGGCGGTTGCCAGCGCGTTTGCGACCGCCAATGAACTGCGCTCCCAGACTTGAGAGTGTCAAGTGCTAAGGACGAATTGAAGGCATAACCAGGATACCAAGGTGACTATGATGAAAAAATCATTTTATAGCTTTACGCTGTCGGCGGCGGCTCTCTTGAGCGCATGTGGCGGAGGCGGCAGCACTGGCCCGAGCACGCCCCCTTCGGTGGTGGTTGCACCACCGCCTGCATCTGCACCCATCGCCAAGCCACTCACCAATCCACTCACCAATCCACTCACCAATCCACTCACCGGCGGCGTTGCCCCTGGCACTGCAACCACGACCTTGTCCGGCATGACCAATCCATACGGCGTCGTGACCGCCTACCTGGTCAATCCTGACGGTAGTTCCGGCACCGTGTTGAGCGCACCAACCAGCTCCGATCTGGGTGGTGTCTTCACTTTGACGCTGTCGTCTGCGCCAACTTCATGGGTGCGCCTGGTTTCGCGTGGCGGAAAAATCGTTCGTCGAGAAGACAACAGTCACCATCCGGTCGAGTCGATGGCGCTGACAGCGCCGTTCGTCACCACGGCTTACAATCACCTGCAGATCAGTCCAGTCAGCGATATCGCAAGCCATATCATGGCCTACAAGGCCAAGACCGGGTCGACGCTGGTGGACGCCTTCAAGTTCGGGATGGCTCGCACACTGCAGCTCGACGTCGCCAACCTCGCATTGGAGGATGACACCTCGGTGTACCTGAATGTACTGAAAGGAAGCATCGCCACCGACAAGGGCTATAGCCAGTTTCAGTCACTGACCATGGGCGAGCTATTGATGGGAATCGAGCGCTTCGGCATCATGTATGACTTGCCACAGAATCAAGTGTGGCGTGTCCTTGCAGCGGCTGGCGAAAACAGCTACCCGCTGGCAGCCATTGATGGCGCTGGTGCGGCCGTCAACGTCGGAGCCTGGGTTAATGGCAGCTTCGATACGACCGTTCCGATCAGTCTGAAGACCTTGATGAGCGCCAAGACGCGGTAATTTGCAAGCTAGTTGTCGCCTAAAAGCGGTTTCTACGCTGCTTTTTTGAGTTCTGGATTTTTCTCCTTTTT
>NZ_JAFCTU010000010.1:0-203421 GCF_049896185.1 Massilia sp. TSP1-1-2 | reverse complement strand
CAGGACCGTGAAACGATATTACGCCGATGATAGTGCTGCAACCAGTGTGAAAGTAGGTTATCGTCAGGCTAGTTATATTAAAAAACCCCGCAGAAATGTGGGGTTTTTTTTCGTCCGCAAATCCACCCAGTCAAAACGTCAGCGCGTACCCTTAGGGCGGATGAAATCCGCCATGCTTGCGTCCCGTTACCGTCGCTGCAGGCCCCAAAAGAGAAAAGCCGCAGAAATGTCGGGTTTTTCAAAAATTCACATAGAGCTATAGGTACCTATTAACTATTTGTTAATATAGAGTAAAATATTCGCTTGCGACGAAGAAAATCTCCTCGTCCCTATAAATTACTCTCAAAGGAAATGCCATGTTGAAGAAAGTCATTGCAGCTGCCCTGGCCGTTATCGCTTCGTCGTCGTTCGCAGCAGATGCACCTAAATTTTATGCGGGCGTGACAGTGGCAGGACCAGAATCGAAGGCCTGGAAAACGGTTTGAGTGTTGGCGTCTTCGTTGGCTATCAGTTCCATACCAACTTCGCAGTAGAAGGCAGTTACCGGTCTTTAAATGCTTTCGTTCCTTCAACGCCGGATATCGACCAGAGCGCTATCTCGGTCGTCGGTTCGCAGCCGCTGAGCAATGGCTTCGGCGTGTTTGCTCGTCTTGGTTACAACGACGTGAAGGTACGACACAGCTGTGGCGCTGGCAAGTTTCTTTTATGTGAAAACTTTTCGCCAAGCAACGGTGTCTTGGTTGGCGTCGGCGCTACCTACGCGTTTACTCCAAGTATCTCGGCCCGTGCTGAAATCCAACGCCCAAGCAGCGACTTGACTAACTTCGGTGTTGGCGTGGCATTCGGCTTCTAGGCACCGGCAGCGACGTAATCGTACGCGGCCAAGGCAAGGTTTGGAAAGTGCTGGCGAGACATTGCCGGCACTGCTACCCATTCTTTCATCGGACGACCTTTACCGGACGGGTCCCAGAGTACAGCTCCTTCGAGCCCCAGGGCGTTGCGATGATGCTCGCCCGACAGTTTAAATACTACCCAATCTTTGTGCTGTGCCACAAATGCCTTGCCATTGACCTTGATGCAGGCTTTCCCGAACATCTGCCCTGATTCACTACCTTCCTTCACACAGTAGCGTGCGACCAATTTGGCATATTCTTCAATAACGTTCGCCATATATTTCCCGATAAGAAAATTTTTATACGCTCGATTGATTGGGCACTGGCTAAGTCACCTCATGCGCGTTCTGTCGAGTGTACTCGACGCTCGCCGCTCTGGATTGGTCTAGCAGCTTCCAACTGCCTGCTAGACCGCGTGACTCGCTTGCGAAGGCGTTAACCGGCACGCCTGTCGCATAATACCTACGGCTTGAAACTGCCGTCGTTGCGATCAATCACTGTGCTGCACGACGCAGGCGTCGTCATTTCCCTATTGCCCGAGACCGTTGTCTGATTACTTTCCCAGGTCGCGGTCGCGCCATTCCATTTCACATATTTGTATTGAACCACAGTACTTGGCGGCAGTGTCACAGTGCCGCTCCAAGGCACGTTCGCGCCACTGCCCTGAATCGCCAGCCCAAAGCTGCTCGCTGGTGCCCAGTTGCCGATGGCCGACTGATTGCCCACGACCCGCAGCGTCTGGCCCGCAACCGTGTTGGCATTGGCCGTGGTAAAGCGCACCTGGCAACCGGAGCCGGTTGTTGTCACTGCGAGCGCAGCGCTGGCCGCCGACAAATTGCCCATGGCGTCGTATGCCTGTACCGCATAGCTGTACGCGGTGGCCGCCGTCAAGCCACTGTCGGTATAACTAGCCGCCGCCGTGGTTCCAACAAGCACGTTGTTGCGCAACACCCGATAACCCGTGACGCCCACGTTGTCGGTGGACGGCGTCCATGCGAGGCCCACCGAACTGGCGCCTAGATTGCTGCTTGCAAGCGCCGTCGGCGTCGATGGCGCCGTTGCATCGTCACCCGTGCACGGATCTGCGAGGGTAACGACACCCGAGCTGACCGCCGACAGTCCCGTGCCCAGCGTATAGTTCGCGCCGCCCCGGCTATCCCAGGTTCCCACGCCATTGTTAAACGCTGCCTGCAGTCCCGACGCCGCACCGAGCGACAGGGTCTTCGACTTCCACCCGGTGCAGGCGGTCGTCATCGGCACGCCGGGCAACGCCGTCCAGTTGCCGCCGGTTGGGGCAAAGTGCATATTGACGGTGCTCCAGTTGGCGGTGTTCTTGTAATACACCGTTGCCGTGTTGCCGCCCGCCGCAGTCGTGGTCACGCTTAATCCCGCGCTGGCCGCGGAGGTATTGCCGCTTGCATCGCGCGCCTTGACGCTATAGGTGTATAGCGTCGATGGAGCCAGACCCGTGTCATTAAAGCTGGTGGCGGCAGTGCTGCCAATCTGCACGCCGTTGCGCAGCACCAGGTAGGCGTTGACGCCGACGTTGTCGGTCGACGCATTCCAGCTGATGGTCGTTGCGCTGTCGGTGGTGCCCGACTTGACCAGGCCCGCCGGCACCGTTGGCGCCTGCGTGTCCACCTTGGCCGGCGTGGTCACGCTGGCCGCAGCGCTCAAGCCCGACACATTGACCGCGGCATCGAACGCCTTGACCGTGTAGCTGTAGGTGGTCGATGGCGCCACCGTATTGTCGACGTAGCCGGTGCCATTGGCCACGGTGGCGATCAGCGCGCCGTTGCGGTAGACGTAGTAGCCGCTTACGCCCACATTGTCGGTCGACGCATTCCACGCCAGGCTGACGGTATTGGCGTCGACCGGGCTGCCTGCCACGCCGGCCGGAGTTGAAGGCGCGGTCGTATCGACGTTACATGGATTCACACCCACCGATACGCCGCCGTTTTCAACATCTGAAATGCCGGTGCCAAGCGGGTAGTTCTTGCCGCCGTTGCTGTCCCAGCTGCCTGCGCCATTGTTAAAGGCCGCCAGCAAACCGGTCGCGCTGCCGAGGTTAACCGTCAAGACGCTCCAGCCCGCGCAGGCGGATGGCATTGGCAAGCCGGGAACGGCCGTCCAGGTGCCGCCGTTCGGTGCGTAATGCATATTAGCCGTGCTCCAGCCGGCGCCCAGCTTGTAGTAGATGCGCGCCACATTGCCCGCAGCGGTCGTGACCACGCGCGCCACCGATGCCGGCGACATGTTGCCCGCGCTGTCTTGCGCCACGATGGCGTAGCTGTAGGCGGTGGATGGATTCAAACCGCTGTCATTGAAGGTGGTGCCGGTGCTTGTGGCCACCTGCGTGCCGTCGCGCTTGACCAGATACTGGCTGACGCCGTAGTTGTCGGTGGCCGCGCTCCAGCTCAGCGTCAGTGTGCTGGACGTGATGGCCGATCCCGCCGGCTGCCCCGGCGTGGTCGGCGCCACCGTGTCCGGTGCAAGCGTGGTGACGGCAAGTGCGGGTCCCTTGGCCGACTGGTTGCCCGCCGCGTCAAACGCCAGCACGGCGTAACTGTAGGCGGTCGACGCGGTCAAGCCGCTGTCGGTAAAGCCCACGCCGGCGGTGGTTCCCACCAGGGCGCCGTTGCGGTAGACGCGATAGCCGGTGACGGCGACGTTGTCCGTTGCGGCCGGCCATGTCAGCGTGACCGAGCGGTCGGTGACGCGCGTGCTGGCCGGTGCGCCCGGCATGCTTGGCGGCGAGCTGTCAATCACGAGGAAGGGATACACGCCCGGCACCGTGCCGTTGATATCCTCGACAAACCCTGAGCCCGTAGTCGTGGCGCGGTATTTTCCGGCGCCGACAAACACTTGCTGGATCTCGGTTTTGGTGACATTGCCCTTGGCGTCGGTCAGCTCGATGTAGTAGTCGAGCAGCTGGTTGCGAAAGTCCGACAGATACGCGTAATACAGGTCGCCGCTCTCCTGCGCCGGCAGTACGGCCAGCGTGTCGCGCGTGGCTGCATTCCATGCAACGCCATTCATGTCGGCCTGCAGGTCGCGCACCTGCATTATGTACGGGCGCCAGGCGCCGACACTGGCAGTGTTGATCGACAGCCCGGGCGTGCCCGCCAGCGCCGCCGGATCGTAGACTTTGTAGGCGTCGTCGGTCGCGTCGATGGTGTTGGTGGCGTGCACCCGCACCATCACGCGCGCGCTCGCAATGCCCGAGACGTCATACGCGTAGGTATAGATGCCAAAGTCGTTGCTGTAGTGCTGGACGGTCCATCCCTCGGCCTTGGAGCCGTTCACCGATCCCGGATTGTACGGATAGCGCTGCGGCCACCAGGCCGACGGGCCGGTGCGGTCATTGGCCAGGTTGGCCTGCACGTAAGGCTTGGAAAACGCCAGCGAATTGTTGAACGCCAGCGTAGGCTTGACGCTGTCGTCCTTGTTTTCATCATAGTAGCCAAAGCCCGAATCCATCGCCGGCAGCATGAAGTACCAGGCCAGTTCGGCCGGGTTGGCGCCGCCCGCGTAGTCCGCTGCAGGGTTGCCCTTGACCGGATACGACATCATCCATGGATTGAGCTGGTTGCCCGCGTGGGTGACCTGGCTGTCGAGCGCCGTAGTCGGCTTCCAGTGCGTCGGGTGGGCGTCGAGCCATACCTGCTCTGCCGTCTTGGCGTAGTTGAGCGAGGCTTGCAGCAGCGCGAAATTGCGCTCCAGGTAATGCCAGCCATATTCAAACGAGACCGTGGCGCCTTCCTGCAAGCCTTTCAGATTGGTCTTGGGCGTGAGGTTCAAGCCGTTCACGCGATTAAATTCCGGGAACTGGCCTTTCCAGATCAGGAAAGGCAGGTGCCAGTGATACCAGGTGGGGTCGGACGACGAGTCGCGCGTGTCGACCCAGGAACCGTCCTGCACGTGCACGATGTCGGTGGCGGGAATCGGCTTGGCGCGCAGGTATTCGTCGATGCCCAGGCAGTAGCCGGTGCCGGTGCAGGTGGTGCCGTGGCCTGCCTGCCAGGTGCTCAGCGCGCCGGCGCGCCCGCCCGCATTGTCGCCGTCGTGCGCGACGACAAAAAACTGGCGCGGTTCGATCGCCGCGTACGGTGCGATTTCATCGACCGTTGTCGAGCCTTCCCAGCCTTCGAGCCAGGAGCCGTTCTGGCTCACCGGCACACCGGCGATCTTGGTGACCGCCCCGGTTGCCGCATCCACGTGGCGCACCCAGTGCGGGGTGGACGCGAAGGGGAATTTGTTGACGATGTTTTGCTGTTCATGCGCCATGCCTGCCGCGACCCAGCTGCCCACGGTGGACGTGTTGCGCAGATCGGCGCGGTTGGGCGGCGACGTCAGGGTGTCGCCGGTCGCGTCGTAGGTCGCGTACGGATAATCCTTGAGCGTGCGCGAAAGGTGGTTATTCCCCAGGACCGACCACTGCACGCCCAGTTTGGCCAGCGTGGGAATCAGGCGGTCCGAAAACCCAAGCTCGGTCGGAAAATAGCCTTTCGACGAGACGAAGTTCCCGCCCAAAAAGTAGGGCTGCGCCAGCGTCGCGTTCTGGTAAATTAGCTCCTTGAGGAAGTACTCCGGCCCGACCAGAGGTCCCATCGAATGGTGGCCCGTGAAGTGGATGGTGTCGAGCGTGCGGAAGTTGTTGGTGGTCTTGAGCGTGCTGAAGGTGTTTGCCCAGCTCTGCCCCCAGTTCGGATTCGAGTAACCCGCCACATTGCCAAGTGTCGACATGCTTTGCACGTTGTTGATTACCGCGCCCGACATCGTTACGTGCACCTGGCCCTTGGCGCCCGAGAAGGACTGCATCTCATTGGCGACCTGCATCGGCCAGTACTGGTAGGCGCCGGTCTTGGCGTCCGGCGAATAGTAGGTCACCAGGTCGTCGTGCGGCATGATGCTGCCCCCTTGCGCCGCCGGCAAAAAGTAGCTGTACCCCGGCGGCGGATTGACTTTCATGTTGATGACTTCACCGTCGTACAGGTAGCGCACCGGGGCCCCGAGCGCGGTGGCGTTGTACTTGGTCACGACGTCAACGGCGTAAAACGGCCAGAAGTTCGGCATGTGGTTGTGATACACGTGCGCTGCCGGAATGGTACCGGCAGCGGCGGGCAGGGCGACGGCAAAGGCGGCGGCCAGGCACAGCGCCAGCGGTTTTTTACGAAGATGCATGAACTTGCTCCTAAAAATGGATGTGCGGTATCCTCTCGGCGGCGCCGGGAAAATGTTCAGTGGTGAGGCTCAGCAGCGCTGCGCCGGATGGTCTACCTGGCGATCAACAGCACAGTGCCGCGTGCGCACAAGCCGTAGCTGGCGTTTTCGCCGCCGACGGCGTCTTCAAAGCCTGGCGCGCGCACTTGTGATGCGCCTTCAGCCCAGTTGCAGGTATCGGTCACCCGGTACCAGCTTTTGCCCGCGCCCGGCCATGGCAGTGCGAAGTTGACCTGCGCGTTCCATGCGTTGTGGGCGGCGTAGATGGCCGCAGCCGTGTCGCCCAATTCGGTGCCGTCGAGGCGCCATGCCAGCGCGTGGTTGCTGGCGTCGTTGAAATAGGTCGCGTCGGCCACCGCGCCGTCCGGCTTGAACCAGCGCAGCTGCTCCATGGCGTTGCCATTGTTGTCGGCGCTTGAATAGAAATTTGCCGGCCGCAGCGCCGGATGCGCCTTGCGAAACGCCATCATGGCCGCGCTGAAGGCCTTGAAATTGGCCTGGTCCGCGCTCAAGGTCCAGCTTAGCCAGTTGGCGCTGGAATCGAGGTTGTAAGGGTTGTTATTGCAGTTGATGCTGCGCAGCGCTTCGTCGCCGCCGACGATCATCGGCACGCCGGCCGACAACATCATCAACGCCATGCCGTTGCGCGCCGCCTTGCGCTGGTCCGCTGCAATGCCGCCCTGGTCCCAACTGTTGTTATTGTCCTCGCCGCCATCGCTCGGGCCAAGCGGCCAGGCCTGGCTGTTGTTCTTGCCGTTGCAGCCATACAGGTCCTTGAGCGTAAAACCGTCATGCGCAGTGATGAAGTTCACCGAGTGCCAGCTTTTGCGGCCATCGTCCCCAAACAGGTCGCTTGAACCGGCAAGGCGCGCCGCCAACTGGCCCGGCGTGACAGGCGCCGAACCGAGCTTGTTTTGCATCTGGCGCAGCGTGTCGCGGTAGGCGCCGTTCCATTCAGCCCAGCCGGTCGGAAAACCGCCCACCTGGTAGCTGTTGCCCCCTATTGCCCAGGGTTCGGCAATCAGGTCGACCCCGCTGCCGCCGCCCGCCGGCCGGGGCGGCAGTTCGGACACGATGCGGTTGAGCGCATTGCCCGCGTCCATCTTGTCGAAGTTGTAGCAGCCATGCTGGCACGTGTTGCCCAGCACCGAGGCGAGATCGAAGCGATAACCGTCCACGCCCAGCTTGTCGCGCCAGTAGGCGAGCGAATCGACGATCAGGTTCTGCGCCACCAGGTTGCGCGTGTTGTAGTTGCCGCCCACGCCGGTGTTGTCCCACGATGCCTGCTGGTCGGCGGTCAAGCTGTAGTAGGTCGGATTGTCCAGCCCGCGCATGCCGTAGATGTTGTAGGTGGTCTTGTCGGCAGGGTTCCAGGCGCCGCCTTCGCCGGTGTGGTTGTAGACCACGTCGATCAGCACCTTGATGCCCTGGTCGTGGAAGGCCTTGACCATTTCCTTGAATTCGCGCGTCGGGCCGCCCGGCGTTTTGTCGTAGGCATAGCGGCGGTCGGGCGCAAAATAATTGAGCGTCATGTAGCCCCAATAATTGTCGCCCGCGTTCGTGTTGGGATCGTTGTCGTTGGTGTCGTTCTGGGTTTCCTGCACCGGCAAGAATTCGACGGCGGTCACGCCCAGGCTGGCCAGGTAGGGCGCTTTCAGGCCGGCGCCCTTATAGGTGCCGCGGTAGGCGCTGGTGAGCGCCGTGTCGTTTTTGGCCAGGCCGCGAACCTGCACTTCGTAGACGATATCGTCCTTCAGCGCGCGCGTGGGTTTGGCGCCGGTCGACTGCGTGTCGCCCGCCAGCACAATGCCCTTCGGCGCAATCGCGCCAGTGTCGATGGTGCGGTACAAGGCGCCGCTGGCGTACACGGTGCCGTTGCTCATCGTGGCCGTGACCGGGTCGTGGCTCATCTCGAGCGCGTAAGGATCGGTGAGCAGCTTGTTGGGGTTGAAGCGGTTGCCGCTGGCGTCAACGTCGCTGGCAAAACCAGTGGCCGAGCCTTTGACCCAGCTTGCGCTGTACGGCCAGTTCGGCCCCCAGGCGCGGTAGCCGTAGTACAGCGTGCCGGTCAGGCCGCGGCTGTTCAAGATGGCGACAGCAAGGCTGGTGCTCCACACGCCGCCCGCGCCAGGGCTCAATACGTAGCGCGCCTTTTCTTCGGAGCCGGTGGCGCTGCTGTAGAGGAAAAGCTCGATCCGGGTGGCGCGGCTTGAATACACCTTGAAGGCGACATTGGCCCGGGTGGCGTCGTAGCTGGCGCCAAGCTTGCCGGGGTTGACGGCGGCGTGGGCAGGGCTGGCGAGCAGCGCGCAGCCGAATACGGCCGACGTGAGGGTGCGGCGAAAGTACATGGTTGTCTCCTCTTCGCACGCGCGGCTCGCCAGGGCAGGGGCGTGAGCCATCCTTGCCCGTGTGCGGCGTTCCAAGCGTGTCTCCTTGTTTGCGGTTGCCCCTTTGCGGGGTCATCGGTTTTGTATTTTGACTACCAAATTACTTTAGCAGACAAAGAGAAATCTACTCTTGACCAATTTTAATGTCAAATCGTTTAGGTAGTTTTACTACGGATGTTGTTTTTGAACTAAGGAATGCGTGGATGCGTACAGTGCCTCGTACAAGGGCACGGCTGCCTCGGCGATGCGATCCAGGCTCGCTTCGCGCAGTTGCGCCGTGTCGACCGTCGCTTCGCTGTCAAGGCCCGCCCAGCGCAGCAGTGCGGCGCAGGCCTCGGGCGTATCGAACATGCCGTGCAGGTAGCTGCCCAGCACCTGGCCGTCGACCGAGCGCGCGCCCTCGGCACGGCCGTCGATCGTGAATGCAGGAAGATCGAGCGCCGCACCGGTCGAGACGCCCATGTGAATCTCGTAGCCGGCTACGGCAGCGCCGTCGGCAAAGGCGCAGGTGCCCGCTACCTGCGCCAGGTGTTTTTCACGCGTGAGTATGGTGTGCATGTCGAGCAGGCCCAGGCCCTTCGATTGGCCGGCGGCGCCTTCGACGCCATGCGGGTCGTCCACGCTGTGCCCCAGCATCTGAAAGCCGCCGCAAATGCCGATCACCTTGCCGCCGTAGCGCAGGTGGCGCGCGATGTAGTCGCCCCATCCTTCTTCGAGCAGCCAGGCTAGGTCGCCGCGCGTGTTTTTGCTGCCCGGGATGATCAACAGGTCGCACGGCACCTTGGCCTGGTCCTGGCGCACGAACTGCAGGTCCACGTCCGGGTGCACGCGCAGCGCGTCGAAATCAGTATGGTTGCTCATACGTGGCACCGACGGCACCACGATCTTGAAGGCGCCTTGCGACGCCTGCACTGGCTGCACCGCGTCCTCGGCATCGAGAAACAGGCCTTGCAGATATGGCAGTACGGCCAGCACGGGCTTGCCGGTCTGCTGCTCCAGCCACAGGTTGCCCGGCTCAAGCAAGGTGATGTCGCCGCGGAAGCGATTGATCACGAAGCCGACGATGCGGTCGCGTTCGCTCTGCGACAGGCACGACAAGGTGCCGACGATATGCGCAAACACGCCGCCGCGATCAATGTCGGCCACCAGAATCACAGGGCAGTCGACCGCCTCGGCAAAGCCCATGTTAGCGATGTCGCGCTCGCGCAGGTTGATTTCGGCCGGACTGCCGGCGCCTTCCACGATCACCGCCTCATATTGCGCGCGCAGGCGAGCGTACGATTCCAGCACCGCGCCCATCGCAACGGTCTTGTACTGGTGGTAGTCGCGTGCATTCATTTCGGCGCGCACCTTGCCGTGGATGACGACCTGGGCGCCGGTGTCGCTCGATGGTTTCAGCAGCACCGGATTCATGTCCGTGTGCGGCGCCAGGCCGGCGGCGATCGCCTGCAATGCCTGGGCGCGGCCGATCTCGCCGCCGTCCGCCGTCACCGCGCTGTTGAGCGCCATGTTTTGCGGCTTGAACGGCACCACCTTGACGCCACGCTGTTTGAGCAGGCGGCACAGCGCCGCCACAACGGTGCTTTTGCCCGCGTCCGACGTGGTCCCCTGGACCATCAGTGTATGGAAAGGAAAGGTCATGGCTGCTTTCTGTGCTGGCGCGCCAGCTCTAGTTTCTCGCACAAGGCGGCGGCGCCGGCGATCATGCGCGGACCGGCGCGATTGAGCAGGTTGCCGTCGACCCGGAACAGGTTGTCGCGGCGTACCGCAGTCATGCTGGTATAGGGCTTCCAGAGCGCGACGCCGCCATCTTCCTTGCTGCGCTCACCGGTGCTGATGATCGCTTCCGGATCTTCGCCCAGCACCGATTCAACACTTACCACGGGCGCGGTGACCGTCATGCCCGCGTAGATATTTTCACCGCCGCACAGGCGTACCGCATCGCTGACGATATGGCCGCCATTGAGCGTGTACAGCGGCTTGTCCCACACTTGATAAAACAGGCGCACGGGCGGACGGCCTGCATAGCGCGCAGCGAGGGCGGCGAGCTGCCTGCGCAGGTCCGCGGCCGCTGCATCGGCCACGGTTTCGGTTCCCATTAGTTTACCGATGCGGTTGATGCTGTCGGGGATCTCCGCCAGTTTTTTCGGCTCGCTGTGGAACATCGGAATGCCGAGCGCGCGGATCTGCTCGATCTGGCGCTCCGAACTGCCGTGCATCCAGACCACGATCAGGTCTGGCTTGAGCGCCGCGATGCGTTCCATGTCGGCCTGGCGGTTGTTGCCCACGCGCGGCAGCTTTTTGGCCGCCTCCGGATAATCGCTATAGTCGACCGCCGCGACAATGCGCTCGGCGCCGCCGGCAGCGTACACCAGCTCTGTTGCGTGCGGCGCCAGGGCGATGACGCGCAGCGCCGGTTTTTGCAGCGTGACTTGCTTGCCGTCGTCATCGACGACGGTGATGGCGGCGTTCGCGTTCAGTGCAACAACGCCAACCACGCCAGCCATAATCAAATTCAGTTTTTTCATCGCTTCCATTCGTTGAGCGCCGCGTCGAGCAGGCGCCATGCTGATTCATCGGGAGGCAGGCCAAGGCGGATGCCGCGCGCCCCTTGCTCAAACAGGCGCACCCAGATGCCGCGTTCGGCCATATGGCGCCAGAATGCTTGCGCCTGCGGCTCGGGCCACCACTGGAACAGTGCCGTCCCTTGCGAAGCAATGCCGTGCTGCGCGAGCAGCAGGCGCAGGCGCAGGCCGGCGGCGGTGAGTTGTTGTAATGTGTGCCCCTGCCACGCGGTGTCTGCCAGCGCAGCCATGGCGACCTGCTGCGCAGGGCCGGAAATGGTCCACGGTCCGAGCATGTCGGCCAGCTTGTCCAGCAGCGCCGGTTGCGCCGCGACGAAGCCCACGCGCGCGCCGGCCAGGCCGAAAAATTTTCCGATCGACCGCAGCACGATCAACCCGGGCTGGCCGCTGCGCGCGGCAACGCTGAGCGCGGGATCGGTGTCCGCGAACGCTTCGTCCACCACCAGCCAGCCCCCGCGCGTTGCCAGGTGCTCGGCCCACATCAAAAGACGCTCGGACGGCACCGTCGCGCCGGTCGGATTGTTCGGATTGCACAGCACCATGACATCGCACCTCGGCAACGCAGCTTGCAGGCCGTCATACGGAACTTCACGCGTCGCGTGGCCATGCAGGCCCCAGTGGTGCGCATGCTCCGCGTACGATGGCGCCGCCACCACCACCCGGGACGGCGGGCGCAGTTGGGGCAAGGCCTGGATCGCCGCCTGCGTGCCCGCCACGGCGATCAGCGATGGCGCCCCGTAGTAGCGCGATGCCAGCTGCAGCAGTTGCGGGTCGGTCTCGGGCAGGCGATGCCAGGTCGACGGCGCCATCGCCGGCGGCGCGTAACCATGGGGATTGAGCCCGGCCGACAGGTCGACCCAGCTGCTCAGGTCGCGGCCAAAGCGCCTGGCCGCCTCGCGCAGATTGCCGCCGTGTTCAAGCATGCAGCGCTCCCGCCGCCAGGCACGCGCATGCCAGCCACAGGACAGTGGTCGCCCGAACCAGTTTCCAGGCGCGGACAATGTCCGGACCGCGCGCACCTGGTCCCCGCCCGAGTGGCGCACGCTGTTCGAGCACCCCGTCATAGGTCGCCGCGCCGCCCAGCGACACCCCGAGCGCACCGGCGCCGCTGGCCATGACCGGGCCTGCATTGGGGCTGGACCAGGCCGGCGCCTGCTCGCGCCAGCAGCGCCATGCGCCTTTCCGGTCAGGGCCCAGCAGCACATAAGACAATGCGGTGAGGCGGGCCGGGATGAAATTGAGTGCATCGTCGATGCGCGCGGCGCAGCAGCCAAATTGTACGTAGCGGCTGCTGCGATAGCCCCACATTGCGTCCAGCGTGTTGGCAAGCCTGAACAGCAGCGCGCCCGCGCCACCGGCCACCATGAACCAGAACAGCGTGCCGAACACGGCGTCGTTGCCGTTTTCAAGCAGCGACTCCGTGCTTGCCTTGGCCAGGTCCGCTTCGCTGGCATGCGCGGTTTCGCGGCTGACGATGCGCGCAGTTAGCAGGCGAGCCTGGCCCAGATCGCCACGCGACAGCGCCTGGGCGATCGGCAAGTTGTGCTCGCGCAGGCTTCGCAAGCCAAGGCTGAAATACAGCAGCAGCGCGTGGACTGCCAGGCCGCCAAAGCCGCACGCGAAAAAGGCGCTTGCCGACAGCGGTAGCACCGCCAGCATCCATGCGGCGATGCCGCGCCAGAAACGCTGGCCACGTATGTTGAGCCGGCGTTCGAGCGCCATGGCCAGGTGGCCAAAGCCGACCAGCGGGTGCCAGCGCCGCGCTTCACCGAGCGCGCAGTCGAGCGCCACGCCGCCGACGAGCAGCAGCGCGACCTGGAGCATTGTCAGGTCGGCCAGCATGATTAAGCCTTCAGCGTCAGCGGCAAACCCGCTGCGACAAACACCACGCGCTCGCATACTGCCGCGACGGCTTGATTGAGCCGGCCGGCTTCATCGGCAAAGCAGCGCGTCATCGCGCCCATCGGCACAATGCCCATGCCAACCTCGTTCGACACCAGCACCACGTCACCCGGCGCCTTGTGCAGCGCGTCGAGCAATGCCGCGCGCTGTTCGATGAAAAGTGGGGGCAGGGTAATCACGCCAACGTCCGGGCCCGCGCCACCGCAAAACAGCAGATTGGACAGCCACAGTGTCAGGCAGTCGACCAGGATCAGATTGTCTTCGGTGCCATGGCGCTGCAACGCGCTAGCCAGGTGCAGCGGCTCTTCGACGGTTGACCAGTGCTGCGGACGCTCGCTGCGGTGCTGCGCAATGCGCGCCCCCATCTCGGCGTCGCCCGCGCTTGCGGTCGCCAGGTAGAGAACCTCGCGCCTGGACTGCACGGCCAGCTTTTCGGCGTACGCGCTCTTTCCCGAGCGGGCGCCACCCAGCACCAGTGTCGTGGTCATCTCGTAAACATGGCCGCTACAGCAGCCGGGCAGGATGGAAAGTAGGCGTGAAAGTAGGACGCCGTCAGCGAGCCGACGCTGTACACCGCGTCGCCGTCCGCACCATCCGGATGCTTGATGGTGCGCTCTGCGGGTATGAGATCGGTCGTCAGTGTCGAATAGTGAAAGGTGTGCCCGCGCAGCACGCCGTGCGGCGTGTCCAGCCCTTGCGGCCCGATGCCGGCCAGCCGTTCCTGCATCACCACGGCGCCCGGTACCAGACCCGCCATCGGCCACGCCGACAGCGTGCCTACCAGCGCCATCATGCCGCCGCATTCGGCCACGATGGGCGTGCCGTTCGCGTGAGCGGCCCTGATGGACGCGATCCAGCGCTGCGCTCTCGACAGCGTTGCAGCATGCAGCTCGGGATAGCCGCCCGGCAGGTACACGGCGTGCGAGCCCGCCGGAACCGGCTCGTCGGCCAAGGGCGAAAAATAGCGCAGCTGCGCACCCATGCCGGTGAGCGTTTCCAGGTTGGCGGGATAGAGGAAAGCAAAGGCGGCGTCGCGTGCCACAGCGATGGTTGCGCCCGCCAGCAATGGCGCCAATGGCTGCGCAGGCAGCAGATCAAAGCGGGTGGTGCGCAGCGACTCCCAGGCGGCGTCGTCGAAAACCAGTTCTTGCGCCAGGCGCTCAAGCAGTGCCTCGACGTCGTCCATTTCGGCCGGCAGCACCAGGCCGAGATGGCGTTCGGGCAGCGCATGCGGCTGGCGCGGCAGCGTGGCAAACAAAGCGATGCCGCGCAGCGATGCCGCCACCATCGCCGCGTGGCCCGGGCCGGCGACGCGGTTGGCGATCACGCCGGCCATCTCCACCGGGCCGTAATCGCGCAGGCCCTGTACCAGCGCGCCAGCCGTTTGCGCCATAGCCGACGCATCGATCACTGCCATCACCGGCACGCCAAACGCGTTGGCCAGGTCGGCCGACGACGGCGCACCGTCGTACAGGCCCATGACGCCTTCGATCAGGATGACGTCGGCCTCGGTTGCCGCCTGCGCAAGCTGGCTTTGGCACTGTTCAAGGCCCACCATCCACAGGTCGAGCGAGCCGACCGGCGCGCCGCTGGCGCGTTCCAGCAGCATCGGGTCGATAAAGTCGGCGCCGCACTTGAACACCCGCACCCGCTTGCCGCGTTTGACCAGCGCGCGCGCCAGGGCCGCCGTGACGGTGGTCTTGCCTTGTCCGGAAGCGACGGCCGACACCAGCAGCACGCGCACATCGACGTGGCCTACCACTCGGTGCCCGCCTGCGCGGCGATACCGGCCTTGAAAGCGTGCTTGACGACGTTCATTTCGGTGACGGTATCGGCAATGGCGATCAGTTCCTCGGGTGCGCCGCGGCCGGTGATGACCACGTGCTGCATGTCAGGCCGCTTGAGCAAGTCTTCGATGACGGTCTCGACATCGAGGTATTTGTATTTGAGCGCGATATTGAGTTCGTCGAACAGGACCAGGCCAATGGCCGGATCGGACAGGAAGCCGCGCGCCATTTCCCACGCCTGCTGCGCCTTGGCGATGTCGCGCTCGCGGTCCTGGGTCTCCCAGGTGTAGCCTTCGCCCATGGCATGAAAGCTCACTTCATCGGGAAAGCGGCGCAGGAATTTTTCTTCGCCGGTCGACATTGCGCCCTTGATGAACTGGACCACGGCAACCTTCATGCCGTGTCCCATTGCGCGCACCACCATCCCGAAGCCGCTCGAGCTTTTGCCCTTGCCGTTGCCGGTATTGACGATGATGATGCCGATGTCCTTGCTGGCGGCGGCGATCTTTTCGTCGATGATGGCTTTTTTACGTTCCATGCGCAGCCGGTGACGCTCGTTGATATCGGTCATTCTGTTTCCTCGACGGGGATAAAGAGCCGGCGCGCGCCGTGCTCAAGGACTTCGATCGGATGGCCCAGGTAGCGGCTCAGGGTTGGCGCGCGCATGACGTCGTCGACGCGGCCGGCCTGCCACTCGCCGTCGCCCATCAGCAGCAGCGCGTGCGACGAAGCCTGGTGCGCGTGGCCCAGGTCATGCCCGATCATGATGGCGGTCTTGCCCTGTTCGCGGCACAGCCGGTTCAAGAGCCGCATCACGCTCGACTGGTGCGCCAGGTCGAGCGCGTTGGCCGGCTCGTCGAGCAGCAGCAGCGGCGTATCTTGCGCCAGCATGGCGGCGATTGCCACGCGTTGGCGCTCGCCGCCCGACAAAGTGCGCACGTCGCGCTCGGCCAGGTCCAGCACCTCCATCGATGCCAGGGCGTCACGCGCGACGAGGTAATCGTCACTGTCTTCCCAGTAGCGGTTGGCGTGGTACGGGTGGCGCGCGGCCAGCACGGTTTCGATGGCGCTGTAGGCGAAGGCGTCGCTGCGCGACTGCGGCAGGAAGGCGCGCTTGGCGGCCAGTTCGTCGAGCGGCCAGTCGGCCAGCGCTCGGCCAAGGATGGAGATTGTGCCGCCGTCGGGCGCACGCAGGCCGGCCAGGGTGCGCATCAGCGTACTTTTGCCGGCGCCGTTGCGCCCGATGATGCACCAGCATTCGCCGGGGGCGACGCGCCAGTCAAGCTTGTCGACCAGGGTGCGCGCGCCCACGGTCAGCCTGAGTGAATGGGTTTCGATCATGCGGGTCTCGATCATGCGGGTTCGATCATGCCCGGCGCAGCCGGTGAAGCTGGTACAGGAACACGGGCGCGCCGATCAGCGCCGTAACTACGCCAACGGGCAGCTGCTGCGGTGCGAGCACGGTGCGCGCCAGTGTGTCGGCCAATACCAGAAAGGTGCCGCCGGCCAGTGCGGCGGCGGGAATCAGCAGGCGATGATCGGGGCCGCAGGCAAAGCGGCAGGCGTGCGGCACGATCAGGCCGACAAAGCCGATGCTCCCGGCGCTGGTGACAGCGCTGGCGGTAAGCAGGGCGGAACAAAAAAACAGGCCCTTGCGCAGTGCGCCGACGCGAATACCCAGCGTGGCGGCAGCTTCCGCATGGAGCGATAAAACATTGAGCGCGCGCGCGCTGCGCAGGGCAAACAGCAAGCCGGCGGCAAGCACGACCCACGGCACGGCGCGCAGCGGAGCGCCCGCCAGGTCGCCGATCATCCAGAAAATCATGCTGCGCAAGCGGCTTTCAGGCGCGATCGACAGCATCAGCGTGACCATCGCCATGCACAGCGACGACAGGATCACACCGGTCAGCAACAGCTGCGACGTGCCGCCTTCGGCGCCGCCGCGCAGGTCGCGCCGGGCGAACAGGTACAGCATCATCGACACCGCCACCGCGCCGGCAAAGGCGGCCGCGTCGATGACCCACAAGGCGCCCATGACCAGCAACGCAGCCAGGGCGCCGACCGAAGCGCCGGCTGAAATGCCCAGCACATAGGGATCGGCCAGGGGATTGCGCAGCAAGGCTTGCATCATCACGCCGGCCAGGGCCAGCGCCGAGCCGGTGACGAAAGCGACCAGCGCGCGCGAGATGCGCAGTTCGAGCAAGGTGGCGGCCAGCGAGCCGTTGCTTCCGTGGGCCAGTTCGGCCAGCGCGCCCGGCATGTCCGCCAGCGGAATCGAGACGGAACCGATCATGCCAGAGAAAACCAGGCTGGCAAGGGCCAGGATCGCCAGCGAACCGATGACGACCGTGGCCCGGTGGCGCATATTGCGGAAGAACGGATGCACGGGCCTGCTCCTTACTTCACGCCGTAGCGCAGGCCGATGAATGCCTGCGAACCGGCGGTCGCGTAGGTGCCTGCCAGCTCATACTGCTTGTCGGTCGCGTTGTTCCAGCGGACGATGGCAGTCCAGTCGGGAGCAAAGCGATACGAGGCAAACAGGTTGAGCAAGCCATAACCGCTTAGCGTTGCAGTGTTGGACGTATTGTCAAAGCGCTTGCCCGACATCTGCACACCTGCGCCCAGCACCAGTGCGCCGCTGCTGTATTCGGCCGCCAGGCTGGCATGGCGTTTGGCGCGCCGCACCAGCTGCTTGCCGGTGGTGTCGTCCTGCGGATCTTGCAGGTCGAACGCGCCGCTCAACTCAAGCGGGCCAACCGTAGTGCGCGCGCCGACCGACAGGCCCGAGAGCGTGGCACGGTTGACGTTGTAGGCGCAGCCATAAGGGTGGCTTGCCGCTTCGACCGGGCACACCGAGGTGCTCACCAGCAGGTCCTTCAGGCGGTTGCGGTAGTAGACGGCAGTGACCTGGCTCGCGCCAGTGTTGTAGACCAGGCCCGCTTCTGCGTTCCTGCCGTGTTCCGGCCGGTTGCTCTCCACGCCATAACTCGGGTAGTAGAGTTCATTGAAGGTAGGTGCGCGAAAGCTGGTGCCGAAGCTGGCGTTGGCCCGCAGCGTGCTGCTGATGCGGTAGCCGTAGCCGATGCCGCCGGTGTTCACGGAGCCGTATTGCGAACTGTTGTCATGGCGCGCGCTGACTGTACCCAGGTGGGCGCCCCGCTTGATCGAATACGACGCTGCGGCCGAATTGGTGCTGCGATCACGCGACAGGGCAGCAGCGGAACTCGACAACACGTCTTCTTCGCGCCGCTCGAGCAGCACTTGCAGCAGGTCGGCGCCGAGCGCCAGGTCGCTTTGGGCGCTGTAAGTGTTCTGGCGCGTGTCAAGGCGGCTGTAGCCGGTGGCGGTGGCGTTGCTGAAGTTGGACGACTTGTCGTCCGCGCGCGAGGCCTGGAACCTGACCTGCCAGGCCGGCGAGAACTGGTGCTTTGAATACAGCGCCACATTGTTCAACACCTGTTCGCCACGCGCGTCGAAGTTTGATGCGCCGTTGTCGTACTGCGCATCGAGGCTGCTGTGCATGAACAGCAGGCCGGCTTCGTGGCCTTGGGCCAGCGCCACGCCGAACTGGCCGCTGGCGCTGTCCTTGGTGTAGCCGTCGTTGTCGCCGTTGTACGAGTAATTGCCCGGCTTGGTGGCCGAGAAGCCTTCGTCCTGGTCGCGCGTGAGCGTCAACGCATAGTTGAAGCGCCCGGCGCCGCCTGAGACCGACGCGTCCGCGCTGCGGGTCTTGTCGGAACCTGCACCAACTGAAGCGTTGATGGCCGGTGCACCGGTGCCGCGCTTGGTAAATACCTGGACCACGCCGCCGATGGCGTCGGCGCCATACATGGTGGCCAGCGGTCCGTACACAATCTCGATACGCTCGATGTTCGCCAGCGGCAGGGCGCTCCAGTTGGCGATGCCGGACGTGGACGAGCCGATGCGCACGCCGTCAACCAACACTACGGTCTGCCTGGAGTCGCCGCCGCGGATGAAGACCGAGGCGCTGGTGCCCGGGCCGCCGTTGCGCGCCACTTCAATGCCGCGCTGCTTTTGCAGCAGGTCGACGATGTTGCCCGCGCCTGAGCGCAGGATGTCTTGGGACGACAGGGTGATGTTATCGGACAGGACATCGGCCGCGGCTTGCGGCGTGCGCGATGCGGTGACGACGACGGAAGCGACGGCAGGATTGCTGGTCTCGCTGGCCTGGGCAAAAGCGGAGGTAATAGCTAGCGCAAGCGACGAGATGGCCGCGCGGCGTGATACAGGAAAGGTCATGACGGTTCTTCAGTAAGTTAAGCAACCGGCCGAGTTCCCCGTTGGCCGGATTGAACAGAAATGCGCTTGCCGAAGAATAGATTGCGACTGACAGGGATGCGCTACAGCGACCCGGCCGCGTCGCGAACACCCCGCTCGCACACTTCCACCTGTCCTGGCCGGTATCCGGGCTGGCAAGTGCAACCGTCTCACCTTCCCATGCAACGCACAGTGGTTTTTCGAGACGGCCCGTCGTCCGCTGGACGACACTTGCTTACCGTTGCGGGGGCAGCACACCTTAGCCTGTGAGGCTTTGTGTTTCCCGTTTAACTGCACGCATTGAACATGCGCGCGAGCACCAAAACGTGGCGATTATACACTTTCGACGGTGATGACTGCGCCGTAAGCGATGGCGTGAGGGCGCTCGGCCGCTTCGTGGGCCATCGCAAGCGGGGCCAGGCCGCGCGCGCGGGCGGCCAGCAGGCGGATCGCGCCGGCATGGCAGACCAGGACGGCCGCGGGAAGTTGCGCGCCCATCAGCTCATCGTAAAAGTCACTGATGCGCTTTGCCATGTCCAGCACACTTTCGCCCCCGCCCGGCCGATAGGTGGCCACGTCGGCGGCCCAGGCGTCGATCTCGGCGCGCGCGATCTGGTCCCAGGGGCGCATTTCCCACGCACCGAAATCGAGTTCGGCCAGGCGCGCATCGAAGCGCACCGCGCTTGACAAGGCGCGCGCCAGCGACGCGCAGCGCAACAGCGCACTGGAATACAGCGGCACGCCGGCGGGAAGCTGGCCGCGCAGTGCCGGCAAGGACGCGCCGAGCAGTTGCGGGTCCACCGCCAGGTCACTGCGCCCGTAGCAAACGCCGGGCGCCACCATGGGCTGCAAATGGCGCACCAAGATCAGGCGCATGCTCAGTACCAGCCGCCCTGGCCGATGCTGGCCAGCAGGCACAGGTAAATGGTTACTTCGCTGACCTGCTGGACGGCGCCCAGGCAGTCGCCCGTGTAGCCGCCGATGCGGCGCACGCATTTGGCGCCCAGCCAGATTGCGGCCGCCGCGGCGCCCAGTACGCAAACGGCGATCGTGGTCCACGACAGGTAGCCGAGCGCGCCCAGATAGAGTGCGGGAATGGCCGCGCAGGTGGCGCCGATGGCAAATTCGGCGCCCGTCATTTCCTGCGCCAGCGGCTTGGCCTTGCCTTCATCGCGCGCGTAGTCCAGCTTCCAGATCAGGCTGGCCGCCGCCAGGCGCGAAAGCGGATGGGCGAGCAGCAGGGCGGCAATTGCCGCCGCCGGCTCCATCATCGACAGCAGCGTGCATTTGAGCGCGAGCAGCAGGAGCGCGCCCACCGCGCCGTAAGTGCCGATGCGCGAATCCTTCATGATCTCCATCACCCGGTCGCGCGTCAGGCCCCCGCCAAAGCCGTCGCACATGTCGGCGAAGCCGTCTTCGTGGAAGGCACCGGTCAGGTAGATGCCGGCAGCGGTGGAGAGCAGCACCGCCACTGGCGCGGGCCACAGGCGCGCGGCGGCCAGGTACACCAGTGCGGTGGCTGCGGCCACCACGCTGCCGACCAGCGGAAAATAGCGCGCGGCGTGATGCAGCCACGCGGCCTGGAAGCCTACCCAGCGCGGTATCGGCAAGCGCGTGAAAAACTGCAGCGCGATGAAAAACAGGCGCAGCTGGTGGACGACGACGGCCATCATTGCTTGTCGCTGACCTGGGCCGATTCGAACGTCGCCATCTCGCCCAGAAAGGCGCACGCGGCGTGCAGCAGCGGCAGGGCCAGCGCGCAGCCGGTGCCTTCGCCAAGGCGCAGGCCAAGATTGAGCAGCGCTTTGGCGTCCAGCTGGGCCAGCATGCGGCGGTGGCCCTGTTCGTCGGAGCAGTGCGCAAAGACGCAGTAGTCCAGGATGGCGGGGGCGATTTTTGCCGCGACCAGCAAGGCGCTGGTGACGATGAAGCCATCGATCAGCAAGACGCTGCGCCGTTCGGCGGCGCCCAGCATGGCGCCGACCATCATCGCAATTTCAAAGCCGCCAAACGTGGCCAGGATCGCGAGCGGCTCGTCCACGCCGGCGTGCAGGGCCACGGCCGCCTCGATCACGCGCTGTTTGTGACGGATGCCGTCGAGGGCAAGACCGGTGCCGGCGCCGACGCAGTCGGCCACGGGAATGCCGGTCAGCTTGTGCATCAATGCCGCCGCCGCGGTGGTGTTGCCAATTCCCATCTCGCCAAAACCGATGACATTGCCTGTTAAGGCTGCGGCGATCTGCGCGCCGTGCGCCATGGCGAGCTGGCAGTCGGTCGCGCTCATGGCCGCCTGCTGCGCAAAATTGGCGGTGCCGCGTCCCACTTTACGGTCGAGCAGGGCTGAGCGCGCGCCAAAATCGTGGTTGACGCCGGCATCGACGATCTGCAGCGCGCAGTGGCTTTGCCGGGCAAACACGTTGATGGCCGCCCCGCCATGCAGGAAGTTTTCCACCATTTGCCACGTCACGCTCTGGGGGTAAGCGGAGACGCCCTCGGCCACTACGCCATGATCGGCCGCGAACACGACAATTGTCGGCTCGCGCAGCGCGACGTTCACGGTTTGCTGGATCAGCCCGAGTTGCCGCGCCAGTGTTTCCAGCGCCCCAAGGCTGCCCGGTGGCTTTGTTTTGTTGTCAATTGCTTGCTGCAATTGCGCAGCAAGTTCAGGGTTGTAGGTAGGGTGGATCGTTGAATTTTGCATGAATGTAGGGTAATGAAAAGGTGGCAACATTTTTCCGCGCTAAGATAGCACATTCGAAAAGAGCGGCTTTCAACAAGGAAAAGCATGAACGAACAGATTGCACGGGATGTAGTCCTGGTGCGCGCGATCGAACTGGCCGACACCGGGCACGACATCCTCAGCGAAGACGACCGCATGTACGCCACCCGCAGCGCGCGCGAACTGGCCCAGTGGCAGGCGTCGGACAGCAAGTCCGACGTCACGACCGAGCATTTTTTGCAGCAGCGCTCCGAACAAATCCTCAAGCGCCTGGCCGAACGCACGCCGTCGCTGAAAGGGTTTTTTAGCCTGCGCACGGGCTTGACAAGGCTGGCCGTCGCGTTGCCGCTGGTGGCCTTGCTGCTGGGAGCGGGGCTGGACCGCATCAGCGACCCGCACCGCGTCGATTTGCTCTCCGCGCCGCTGCTCGGCATCATTGGCTGGAACCTGCTGGTGTACCTGATGCTGCTGGTCTGGATGGTCATTCCCTCGCCCGCCAGCAGCTGGGTCAGCGAAGGCATGATGCGCAGCCTGTCCGGCGCCAAGGTGGCGCTGCCGCGCAAGCTGCCGCATGTGCTATCGAGCGCGCTCACCGACTTCATGCGCCAATGGACAGAGCTCAGTGCCAGGCTCAATCACGCGCGCCTGTCGCGCACCGTGCATCTGTCGGCGGCCATGTTTGCGCTTGGCGCGCTGCTCTCGCTGTATGCGCGCGGTTTTCTGTCCGAATACCGGGCCGGATGGGAGAGCACATTCCTGTCGGCCGGCCAGGTGCACGCCATTTTGTCGGCACTGTTTGCACCGGTGCTGGCGCTGTTCCCGCTGCAGGGTTTTTCGATCGCCGAGATTGAAGCGCTGCGCTTCTCGCAGGTGCCGTCGGCGGCCGGCGGCGCGCGCTGGGTGCACTTGTACGGCGCCACCATGCTCCTGCTGGTGGTGCTGCCGCGCTTGGCGCTGGCCGGCTTCGCGCACTGGAAGGCGCGCCGGCTCGTGCGCGCATTCCCGCTCGACCTGGAGCAGCCGTATTTCCGCAAGCTGGGCGACCAGATTGGCGCCAGCGGCCCCGCTGTGTTGCGGGTGCTCCCCTACAGCTTCACCGTCGACGAAGCGCGCGACCGCGGCTTGACGCAGGTGGCGACCATGCTGCTGGGCGAGCAGGCGCGCGTGATGTTGCGCCCGCCGAGCGCGTATGGCGAAGAGCCCCAGGAAGTGCTGCGCGAAGTGAACCTGGACGATCCGGCCGTGACCTACACCGCCGTGCTGTTCAACCTCGCGGCGACGCCGGAAAAGGAAAATCACGGCGTTTTCCTCGATTATCTGGTGCGCACCTCGAAACGCGGCGTGGCCGTGCTGATCGACGAATCATCGCTGGCCGAACGCAGCGACGAAACGCGTATGGCGCAGCGCGTCGCACTATGGCAGGAATTTTGCAGCTTCCATCGCGCACCGGCCACCATCATTAACCTTCGCAATCCACCCCAGCGCCCGCTCGACCAGGACGCCGGACTACGGGTATCGAAACCTTCATGAACGACACAGCCGCCACCATCCAGTTTGCGCTGATCTCGCATACCAACAACGGCAAGACCACGCTGGCGCGCACGCTGGTCGGGGTCGACGTGGGCGAGGTGCGCGACGCCGCCCACGTCACCGTGCTGGCCGAAGAGCACACCTTGCTCAAGACCGCCGAGGGCGACACCTTGCAGCTATGGGACACGCCCGGCTTTGGCGACTCGGTGCGCCTGCTGCGCCGCCTGGCAATGGCGGGCAACCCGATCGGCTGGTTCCTGCGCGAAGTGTTCGACCGCTACCGCGACAAGCCGTTCTGGCTCAGCCAGCAAGCATTGCGCACCGCCCGCGATTCTGCCGACGTGGTGCTGTACCTGGTCAATTCGTCCGAACTGCCCCGGGATGCAGGCTACCTGCCGGCCGAAATGAAAATTCTTGAGTGGCTGGGCAAACCGGTAGTGGTCTTGCTCAACCAGATGGGCCCGCCCCGGCCCGCCAATGAGGAAGCGGCGGAGCAGGCGCGCTGGAAAGCGCACCTGGATCAATATCCGATCGTGCGCGACGTGCTGGCGCTGGACGCCTTTGCCCGCTGCTGGGTGCATGAGCGCGTGTTTTACGAGGCGGTCGGCAAGCTGCTGGACGAGTCCAAACAAGCAGGATACGCGCGCCTGCTGGCCCTGTGGCAGGCCAACAACCAGGACCGCTTCCATGAAGCGATGCGCGTTGCCGCCGTCCAGCTAGCCGCAGCGGCGCGCGACAGTGAACCGATCGCGCTGGCCGACACCGGCTTTTTGCAAAGCGCCATGAAGGCGGTCGGCCTGGCCAAGTCGGCCGACCAGCAGCGCCAGGAAAAGGCCATGGCGGTGCTGGTCGAGCGGCTCAATGCCGGCATTGGCGAAACCACGCGCGTGCTGCTTAAGCTGCACCGGCTCGACCCTGGCGAGGCTGCCAGGATCAATGCGCGCGTGCGTGAAAACTTCAAGGTGCGCGCGCCGGTCGACAAGGCGCAGGCCGGCTTGCTGGGCGCGGTCGTCTCGGGCGCGGCGACGGGCTTGTCGGCGGACCTGATGGCAGGGGGGCTGACCTTCGGCGCCGGGGCGCTGCTGGGCGGCGTGGTGGGGGCCTTGACGGCGGCCGGCGCCGCATGGGGCTTTAACACCAGCACCGAGCGCAACAAGACCACCGTGGAATTTGCCGACGAATTCTTGCACACGCTGCTCCTTGGCAGCGTGCTGCGTTACCTGGCCGTGGCCCACTTCGGGCGCGGACGCGGCGATTTCGTCGAGGGCGAGGCGCCCGCGTTCTGGCAGACCGAGGTGGAAGCGGCGGCCGCGCCGCACGCGAACGAACTGGCCGGCCTGTGGAGCGCACTGCGCCAGGAAGACGACAGCGGCAAAGCAGGCGAGCGCCTGCGCCAACTGCTGACTGCCGTTGCAACCCACGCGCTGTCGCGTCTTTACCCAACGAAGGTCGATCCGGAACTGCACGGTCGGTAACGGTGTGACAACGCTGGGACACCTGTTCCATTTCGGGACAGGTGGCGCAGGCGCTGCGGCGTGGCAGCCATGGCATGGCAATTGCTCCTGTTGATGTATTCATCCATCAAAACAGCAGGAGACACCATGAAAAAATCCCTTCGTAGTCTGGTACTTTGGGCAGGCCTGGCCAGCGCAGTCACCACCTCCATGTTCGCCATTGCGCACGGCAACGTCACGCCGCAGGCGGTCGACACCGCCGGCCTGCCGCCGCTGGGCGACAAATGGCGCGACGAAAATCCCTTCAAGACCAACAAGCTCGCGCTCAAGATCGGCGCCTCGGCGTTTGGTCAGAACTGCGCGCGCTGCCACGGCATCGACGCCATTTCGGGCGGGATCGCGCCCGACCTGCGCTTGCTTGACCGCGACTGCGTGGGCTTGAAGGTCGAAGCCAAGAAGCTGGCCTGCTACGAGGAGATGGACGCCTACTTCCTGACCTCCATCCGCGGCGGCAAAGTGCGCAATGGGGCGGTGTACATGCCCCCCTTTGAAGGCGTCTTCAACCAGGAAGCCATGTGGTCGATCAAGACCTATCTCGAATCGCGCCGCGAAACCAAATAGGGAGGGCACATGACTACGATCCGTGCACTGATCGCCGGCGCCTGCGCCGCGCTGGCGATGGCAGGCCCCGCCCACGCCGACTGGCAGAAAATTCAACAGTCGGGCGGCCTCAAGGTGGCGGTCTACAATGAGTTTGCGCCGTTCTCGGACAAAGGCCAGGGCATCGACGTCGACCTGGCGCAGGCGCTCGCCAAAAAGCTGGGCCTGCGCCTGAACCTGCTGCCGTTTCCGGCCGGTGAAGAGCTGGGCGACGACCTGCGCAACATGGTCTGGAAAGGCCACTACCTGGGGTACGGCCCGGCCGACGTGATGCTGCATGTGCCGGTCGATAACCGGCTGATGGCGGCCAATCCGCAAGTCGTCATTTTTGCGCCCTACCATGTCGAGGGCGTGCGCCTGGTGCGCAGCGCACGCACGGTGCCAAGCTTTGACGGCGTCGATTCGCTGGCCGGCAAACGCATCGGCGTGGAGAAAGTTTCGATTGCCGCGATGGTGATGCTGGGGGAGGGCAATGGCAAATTTACCCCTGGCGTGAAGATTTATCCGAGCGCGATCGAGGCGCTTGAAAAACTCAAGGCTGGCGAACTGGACGCGGTGCTTGCCACCCGCTCGGAAATCGACTCCGTGCTGCGCGGCGACCGGGCTTTTCCAGTGCACGACATTGCATTTCAGCGCCTGCCGCGCTCGGGATGGGCGGTCGGCATGGCGGTGCGCAAGGACGACACCGAGATGGCCAAGCTGCTGCAGCAAGCCATGAACGAGATGGCGGCCAGCGGTGAGCTCAAGGCGATTTTCGCGTGGCATGGGGTGCAGGTCGTCACGCCATGAAGCGCTGGTGCGGGGCGCTGGGCCTGGCGCTGGCGTGCCAGCCGGCGCTTGCCGACACCGTTGAAATCGTCGGCACTGCGCCCCTTGCTGGACTGGGGATTGAACGCAAGCTGCTGCCGTACTCGGTGCAACTGGCGGGCAGCGACCAGATCGGCGACGCGCATGCGGGCAACCTGGCGGACTACCTGAACTGCAACCTGAATGGCGTGAACGTCAACGACATTTCGGGCAGCCCGTTTCAGAACGACGTCACCTACCGCGGCTTTCGGGCCTCGCCGGTACTCGGCACTGCGCAGGGCATCTCGGTCTACCTGGACGGCGTGCGGGTCAACGAGCCGTTCGGCGACGTGGTGAACTGGGACATGCTGCCCGAATCCGCGCTGGCCAGCGTGCTGCTGGTGCCCGGTTCAAATCCCGTGTACGGACTCAATACCCTGGGCGGGGCGCTGGTGCTGACCACCAAAAGCGGCGCCACGCACCCGGGAGGTGAAGTCGATCTGTCAGTCACAAGTGGGGGCCGGCGGCGGCTCGACCTGGCGCTGGGCGCGGTGGATGGCAACTGGCACAGCTTTGTTGGTTCGACCCTGTTTGACGACGATGGCTGGCGCGACCATTCGCAGGGCCGGCTTGGCAATGTGTTTGCCAAGGTCGGACGCGACGACGGCGTGTCGGCGGCCAGCGTGTCGCTGCTGGGCGGGCGCAGCCAACTGCGTGGAAACGGCTTGCTGCCCGACGAACTGGCGCAGCGGGACTGGCGCGCCGTGTACACGTTCCCTGACGAGACGCGCAACGCGCTCTGGCAACTGGCTCGCAATGCGAGCCGGCGTTTTAACGGCGGCGCCGTGCTCTCGGCGCTGGCCTATGCACGCCGCAGCCGCAGCGACACCGTCAACGGCGACGTGGAGGAAGGGCCCGCAGGCGTGTTCAATACCACCAGCACGCGCCAGCGGGGCCAGGGCGCCAGCGTGCTGCTGGGCGTGCGCGGCAAGCGGCACCGTATCGACATCGGCGCCACGGTTGACGCCAGCGCCGTCGCCTTTGCCCAGTTCGAGCAAGATGGCGTGCTGACGGACGAACGCGGCATCGTTGCCGACCCGGCGCAGGAGCGCGTTCCTGCATCGTCGGTGACGGGCCGTGCCAGCGCGCTCGGCGTGTTTGCCAGCGACACCTGGAGCGCCGCGCCCGGGCTGCACGTGACGGCGGCCGCGCGCGTCAACCACGCCGCAGTGAGTAATACGCTGACCAGCGCCAGGGGCTTGCAGCCGCGCGAACGCTTCACCTACAGCAGCATGAATCCATCGCTCGGCGCAGCCTTCGAGGCCGGCGCCGGCTGGATGCTGGTGGCCAACGCCGCGCAGGGCAACCGGGTGCCGACCGTGATCGAACTTGGCTGCGCCGATCCCACGCAGCCCTGTCAGCTGCCGGTAGGCCTGCAGTCCGATCCCTACCTGAAACAGGTCGTCGCGCGCACGCTCGAAGCCGGCGCCCGCTACCAGCATGGGGGAACCAGCGCTTCGCTGTCGCTGTACCGCACCATCAACCGGGACGACATCCTTTTCATCAGCTCCGGCCTGTCGCGCCAGGGTTACTTTGCCAATTTTGAACGCACGCGCCACCAGGGACTCGATTTTTCGTGGCGCGCGAACGTGGGCCAGGTACAGCTCAATGCCAGCTACAACTACCTCGACGCCGCGTATGACGCCAAGGGCACGCTGTTTACCGGTGTGCGCGCAGTGCCGGTGGAGCAGGGCACGCCGCTGGCCGGTTTGCCGCGCCATAGCGTCAAGCTGGGCGCGCAATGGATGCTGGGCGAGTCGTTCACGGTGGGCGCCGACGCGCAAGTTTTTTCGCGCATGGTCGTACAGGGAAATGAAGACGGTCTGCTGCCCGGCCTTGGGGTGGCCGGCTACCGCCTGTTGAGCGTGCGCGCCAGCTGGGAAAGCGCCAAGCACTGGGAGCTGTACGCGCGCGTCGACAATCTGCTGAACCGGCGCTTTGCCAGTTTTGGCGCCGTGGGCCGCAACCTGTTTGGCGCGGCGCCGGACGCCAACACGCGCTTCATCGCACCGGGCACGCCCCGCATGCTGCGTTTCGGGGCGCGCTACCACTATTGAGCCGCTTGAAAAATCAGCGCCAGCTGTACTGGGCGCTGAAACCGAGCATCCAGTTGCGGCCCGGCGCCGCCTCGTAGAAGCGCTTGTTGGCGTCGCCCACGATGACCGAGCCGACGTAGGCTTTGCCGGCCAGGTTATTCACGCGCACGAATTGTTTCAGGCGCCAGCCGTCCAGCGTCTGCTGCGCCTGGACGCGCGCATTGAGCACCGCGTAGCCCGGCGCCGGGATGTCGAGATTGGCGTCATCCGCATACACCTTGCTGCTGGCAGTCGTTTCGATGGCTGCCCCAAGATTGCCGCCGCTGCTGTTCCAGGCCAGTTCTGCGAACAGGTTCGCCCGCGGCACGCCGGGCAGGCGGCTGCCTTGCGCCACGGCGCCAAAGCCTTGCGCGTAAATGGCGCGCAGCAGCGTGATGGCGGCCCGGCTGCTGAAACCCGCGTCCAGCTTGCTGTCGACCGACAGTTCGGCGCCCTGGCGCAGCGTGGCGCTGGCGTTGCGGTAGCTGGTGCGCCCGCCAGTGGCCACATCGACCACCAGTTCGTCGTCGGTTCTGGCCTGGAACAAGGCCGCGTTCACGCGCGTATTGCTGCCGATGTAGGTTTTGACGCCGGCTTCCACATGCACGCTGGTGGCAGGGCGAAGGCCAAAATTGAAACCCGCCCCGGCGCCCGAGTAAAACAATTCATTGAGCGTGGGCGCTTCAAAGCCGCGCGCGGCGCTGGCATACACGTTCAGGACCGGCGAGACCTTGTACAGAGCGCCAAGTACCGGCGTAGTATGGCGATAGTTGACGCTGCCGCTGTCAATGCCATTGCTGGCGTAGCGGTCGGTGACGGCCACCTTCAGGCGGCTGTGGCGCAGTCCGCCCGTCAGCACCCAGGGGCCGCCCTGCCATTCGGCCTGCGCGTACGGGTCAATGCTCGAGACGGTATCGGTCTCGTCGCGACGCAGTTTGCCTTGCAGGCCAAACTGCGCGCCGACGAAGTTTTCGAAACCCTGGCGCTGGTCGCGCGATCGTCCGTAGTCCAGACCGACGGTGGTACTGAGCTTGCCGCCCGCCAGCGGCAGCACGTGCAGCCAGTTGATGTCGGCACCGTGAAAGTCGCGCGCGAAATCGACCACGCCGCCGGACTGGGTGGCCGGCGTCTGGACAAAGCGCGAAAACGCCTGGTACTGGATCACTTGCCGGTTGCCGGCGTAGGCCATCAGGCGCACGCGGTCCTCGCCCAGGCGCTGCTCGAACGAGATGCCAGCCTGTTGATGGTCGATGCTCTTGCGCGTGTTGTAGCGCTCGGCCAGCGTGCGCTTGGGCGTGGCGGTATCGGTGGCGTCGGTTTCGCCGGCGCGCCGGTCGCGCTGCAAGGTGGCCCAGGTGACGCCGAGCGGGTCTTGCGTGTCGTCCTGGCGCAGCGCGCTGGCGGTGACGGCAAGGCGGCTCGCGTCCGTAGGTGCGAGCGTCATCTTGGCGTAGGCCTGGTCGCGCGTGGCGGCGCTGTGGCTGCGGTAGCCGTCGGTATCAAAGCGCGAGGTGTCAATCACGTAGCCGATGCCGCCGCTCTCGCCCTGGGCGTTGACGTCAAGCTTGCGGCTGCCGTAGCTGCCCGCCGTCAGGGTCGATTCGACGCTGGGGCGGCCTTTGCCGTCGCGCGTGAAGAGGGCGATGGTGCCGCCCGAGTGGTTGCCGTAAATGGCCGAAAACGGCCCGCGCAGCACTTCGATGCGGTCGGCCAGGTCGAGGTTGAAGGTGGCCGCCTGGCCCTGGCCGTCGGGCATGGTGGCCGGGATGCCGTCGGCAATCAGGCGCACGCCGCGCACGCCAAAGGCGGAGCGGGCGCCAAAGCCGCGCGAGGAAATCTGCAGGTCTTGCGCATAGTTCTGGCGGTTTTGCACGACCAGTCCGGGCACGGCGGCCAGGGCTTCCGAGGCGTTGACGCGCATCTGGGCGGCGCCGATGCGGGCCGCGTCGATGACGTCGATGGCCGCCGGCAGGTCGAAGCTGGCGTGTTCCATGCGGCTGCCGCTGACGACGACGACGTCGACCGGCGCGCCGGCAACAGCGACGGCGACGGCGACCGGCGCGGCGGCGCCCGACTGGGCAGCGGCCAGCGGCGAGAGCGCGGCAGCCACCAGGCTGGCGATGGCGTTGAGGCGAAATGGGTGGTTCATGCAGTCTCCAATAATGAGGTACGCCCGCTTGCGGTCATTCGGCGGGTCTGTGCCAACAGCGTAAGCAATATACCTGCCAGCACAAAATTTTGCAGTGGCACAGTGCTTGCATGAAATCCCGCATGCGCGCGCGGCTTGCGCCTTCATTTATGAAAGGGATTCCATGAAAAACTTCGCTTTGTTCTCTCTCGCAACTATCGTTGTGGCCAGTGCCGCCGCCGGCCCCCTGGCCTATGTGCCCAATGAAAAATCCGGTACCGTCAGCGTGATCGACACCGCAACCGATGCCGTGGTGCGCGAACTGGCGGCCGGCAAGCGCCCGCGCGGTATCGCCGCCGACCCGGCCGGCAAGACCTTGTTCGTAACCGATGCGGGCAGCAATGCGCTGCTGGTGCTGGACGCGGCAGGCGGGGCGGCGGAGCCGTCAATTCCCCTTGGCAAGTCGCCGGAAGGGGTGCACGCGTCGGCCGACGGCCGTTACGTGGCCGTGGCGGTGGAAGAAAGCAACAGCGTGACGCTGATCGATGCGCCAAGCCGGCGCCAGCTGGCCGACATCAAGGTCGAGGGCAAGAATCCCGAGCACGCCGTGTTCAGTCCGGACGGTCGCTGGCTGCTGGTCAGCGCCGAGGAAGCGGAGCAGGTCGACGTCATCGACGTGGCGCTGCGGCGCCAGGTGGGCAAGATCGCCGTCGGCCTGCGCCCGCGCGGGATCGGTTTTTCGGCCGACTCGCAGCGCGCATATGTGGCCGCGGAAATGGTCAGCACCGTGTACGTGATCGACATGGCGACCAGGACGGCGGTCGCGGCCATACCTGCCGGCAAAAATGCGAACGGCATTGCCGTGCATCCGAATGGCAAGCATGTGTATGTCTCGAACGGGGCGGACGGCACCGTGATGCGGATCGATACGGCGACCAATCGCGTCAGCGCCACGATTGCGGTGGGAAAGCGTCCGTGGAACATGGCGCTCACGCCCGACGGAGCCAAGTTGTACGTCGCGAACGGCCGCTCCGCCAGCGTCAGCGTGATCGATACGGCAAGTGGCAGCAAGCTGAAGGATATCCCGGTTGGCGAATTGCCTTGGGGTGTACTGATCCGCTGACTGCTCCAGATTGCAACACCCGGTGGCACGCCGCAGTGTTCAGAAAACAAACAGTTCGCCAGCTTCCTTGCGATTGATCAATAGGACCTTTTGACCTGCTTCTACTCTGGAATGTCCCTTTGTCCCGTTCGCTGGCACGGCGCTTGCGCTAGGGAACAGGTGATCAACACACTCCGTTGCCTGCAACAGTAATCCAACTACTTCAGAAAGAGGACGACATGAATCTCGCGGACATCAGCAAACTGGGCGTCGCCAATCCATTCAAGCAACGCTATGACAATTACATCGGCGGCAAGTTCGTGGCGCCGGTCAAGGGCGAGTATTTCGGCAACATCACGCCGATCACCGGGCAGGTTTTTTGCGAAATCGCCCGTTCGAGCGCCGAAGATATCGAGCTGGCGCTGGACGCCGCCCACGCCGCCAAGGATGCCTGGGGCAAGACGTCGCAAACCGAGCGCGCCAACATCCTCAACAAGATCGCCGACCGCATGGAGGCGAACCTGACCTTGATCGCCACCGCCGAAACCATCGACAACGGCAAGCCGATCCGCGAAACCATGGCCGCCGACATTCCGCTGGCCATCGACCATTTCCGTTACTTTGCCGGCTGCATCCGCGCCCAGGAAGGCTCGGTCGCGCAGATCGACCATGAAACCTACGCTTACCACTTCCATGAGCCGCTGGGCGTGGTCGGGCAGATCATTCCATGGAACTTTCCGATCTTGATGGCGGTGTGGAAGCTGGCCCCGGCGCTGGCCGCCGGCAACTGCGTCGTGCTGAAACCGGCCGAGCAGACCCCGGCGTCGATCCTGGTCTTGATCGAGCTGATCGGCGACCTGCTGCCGCCAGGCGTGCTCAACATTGTCAACGGCTTTGGCCTGGAAGCGGGTAAACCGCTCGCTTCCAACAAGCGCATCGCCAAGATCGCGTTTACCGGCGAAACCGGCACCGGCCGCTTGATCATGCAATACGCGGCGCAAAACTTGATTCCCGTCACGCTGGAACTGGGCGGCAAGTCGCCGAACATTTTCTTTGCCGACGTAATGGACGCCGACGACGCATTCTTCGACAAGTGCCTGGAAGGCTTCGCCATGTTCGCGCTGAACCAGGGCGAAGTGTGCACCTGCCCGTCGCGCGTGCTGATTGAAGAATCGATCTATGAAGCCTTCATGGAGCGCGCCCTGGCCCGCGTGGCCGCCATCAAGCAGGGCAATCCGCTCGATGCATCGACCATGATCGGCGCCCAGGCTTCGCACGAGCAGCTGGAAAAAATCCTGTCGTACATGGATATCGGCAAGCAGGAAGGGGCCGAACTGCTGGCCGGCGGCGAACGCAACATGCAGGCGGGCGACCTGGAAGGCGGCTATTACGTGCAGCCTACCGTGTTCAAGGGCGACAACAGCATGCGCATCTTCCAGGAAGAAATTTTCGGGCCAGTGGTGTCGGTCACGACCTTCAAGGATGAAGCCGATGCGCTGCGCATTGCCAACGATACCTTGTATGGTCTCGGCGCCGGGCTGTGGACGCGCGACGGTTCGCGCGCCTTCCGCGTGGGCCGCGCCATCCAGGCCGGGCGCGTGTGGACCAATTGCTACCACCTGTATCCGGCGCATGCCGCTTTCGGCGGCTACAAGCAGTCGGGCATCGGGCGCGAGAATCACAAGATGATGCTCGACCATTACCAGCAGACCAAGAACCTGCTGGTCAGCTACAGCCCGAACGCACTCGGCTTTTTCTGACAGGTGAGCCCCATGGACCATCCACTCGCACGCGTGATTGCAACAGAACAGGCCCTGGCCATGATCGGCGAGCTGCGCAAGCGGCATGGTCCGCTCATGTTTTTCCAGTCGGGCGGGTGCTGCGACGGCAGCGCGCCCATGTGTTACCCGGCAGGCGAATTTAACATCAGCGACACCGATGTGTACCTGGGCAACCTGGACGGGGCGCCGTTCTATATGGGGCTTGAGCAATTTGCATACTGGGAGCATACCCAGTTGATTATCGACGTGGTCGACGGCAACGGCGGCATGTTTTCACTTGATAACGGAACAGGGCGACGCTTCCTGACGCGCTCGCGCCTGTTCACCGATGAGCAATTGCGCATCCTCAGCGCCGATTCGCCGGCCAAGCGCCAACTATAAAAACCGATTTATACAAGAGGAGAGAAATTGTGCAGAAAAAACTACTGGGTGTCGTGATCGGCATGGCCGCCGCATCGCTGGTGCAAGCCACCAATGTCACCAGCGCCATGCTGGTCAACACGGCCAAGGACCCGAAAAGCGTGCTCTCGTCCGGCATGGGGACTGAAGGCCAGCGCTTTTCGCCGCTGACCATCGTCAATACCAAAAACGTGAGCAAGCTGGTGCCGGCCTGGTCGATGTCGTTCGGCGGCGAAAAGCAGCGCGGGCAGGAATCGCAGCCCTTGATCCATGACGGAAAAATGTTCGTGACCGCGTCGTATTCGCGCATCTTTGCCGTGGATCTGAAAACCGGCACCAAGCTGTGGAAGTACGAGCACCGGCTGCCGGACGGCATCATGCCATGCTGCGACGTGGTCAACCGGGGTGCTGCGCTGTACGGCAACCTGGTCATTTTCGGCACGCTCGACGCTCAGCTCGTCGCGCTCGACCAGACCACGGGCGCGGTGGTGTGGAAGGAAAAGGTCGACGACTACGCGGCCGGCTATTCGATGACGGCCGCGCCGCTGATCGCCAAGGGCTTGCTGCTGACGGGTGTCTCGGGCGGCGAGTTCGGCATCGTGGGCCGGGTCGAAGCGCGCGACCCAATGACGGGCCAGCTGGTCTGGTCGCGTCCGACGGTCGAAGGCCACATGGGCCACAAGTACGACAAGGACGGCAAGGCGAGCGACAACGGCGTCTCGGGCACGGTCAACAAAACCTGGCCGGGCGACTTGTGGAAGACCGGCGGCGCCTCGACCTGGATGGGCGGCACCTATGACGAGAGCACCGGCCTGGCGTATTTCGGCACGGGCAACCCGGCGCCGTGGAACAGTCATCTGCGCCCGGGCGACAACCTGTTTTCCTCGTCCACGGTGGCCATTGATCCGGCCGACGGCAAGATCAAGTGGGCGTACCAGGGCACGCCGAACGATTCGTGGGACTTTGACGGCTCCAATGAATTTGTCACCTTCGACATGGATGGCAAGCGCTACGGCGGCAAGGCGGACCGCAACGGCTTTTTCTACGTCGTGGACGCCAAGAACGGCAAGCTGCAGAACGCCTTTTCGTTCGTAAAAAAAATCACCTGGGCCAGCAGCATTGACCTCAAGACGGGCCGGCCCAATTTCATCGCCGCCAATCGTCCGAGCGACCCGACCAAGGGCGCTGACGGCAAGAAGGGTTCGACGGTGTTCTCGGCACCGGCGTTTCTGGGCGCGAAAAACCAGATGCCGATGGCGTACAACCCGCAGACCAAGCTGTTTTACGTGCCGGCCAACGAGTGGGGCATGGATATCTGGAATGAGCCGATCAGCTACAAGAAGGGTGGGGCATTCCTGGGCGCGGGCTTTACCATCCGGCCGATTTTCGACGACTATATCGGCGCGCTGCGCGCGGTCGACCCGAAGAGCGGCAAGATCGTCTGGGAGATCAAGAATACCGCGCCGTTGTGGGGCGGGGTGATGAGCACCGCCGGTGGGCTGGTTTTTTACGGCACGCCGGAAGGGTTTCTGAAGGCGGTCGACGCCAGGTCGGGCAAGGAGCTGTGGAAGTTCCAGACCGGCTCCGGCGTGGTCGCGCCGCCGGTCACGTGGCAGGACGGCGGGGAGCAGTATATTGCCGTGGTGTCGGGCTGGGGCGGCGCAGTGCCCCTGTGGGGCGGTGAAGTGGCCAAGAAGGTCAACTTTTTGGAGCAGGGTGGATCGGTGTGGGTGTTCAAGCTGCCCAAAGGGTGAGGGTGCGGACAAGGTGGTTTTAAAGACGGCTTCGGCCGTCTTTTTTTATGGAAATCGTGCAGGCGGCGGTCGCAAAAAGGGAAGGTTGCAGCAGTCGTAGGTCGGATAAGCGCTAGCGCAATCCGACAAGCGTCGCGTTGACGCATGTCGGATTGCGCTGGCGCTTATCCGACCTACGCTCATCATTGCAACACATTCGCGCCAATGGCAGCGCTGTCGTAACCTTGGCCTGCCTGCGCGAGGACGATGTGGCGCAGCGATCAAAAACAGAACACCGCTGCATCACATCTGGTCCGATTCTGCACACAAGCGCGCCCATACCTGCGCCATCCAGCCTTCATCGCTTCAGGCACGCTTATTGCCATCTCCTTTAGTACATCGCGTGATGTACACAGCATATAAAACATAAAGAGGGATCCCATGAAGAAGATTTTTGCGTTGACCGTTATCGCCGCAGCGAGCATGCAGCAAGCACAGGCTGTCGACATCAAGGCCGGCGACTGGACGGTCGGCGTGGGCGGCATCGTCAACGCCTATTACACGGTCGTCTCCTGCAAGGGCGACGCAGTCGGCGGCCTGGCACTGGGCTCGCAAGGCCTGGGCTGTGGTGGCCGGGACGATCGCACCACCATCGGCAACGGCCTGCTGCCCAACGGCCTGGTCGCATCGGCCGCGTCCACCCAGGGCGGCTATGACGTCAAGGCGCTGATCGGCATCTACAATTCAACGGCCACCGACAGCGCCATCGGCCAAAACAGCGTGGTCGATGTGCGCCAGGCGTACTTCACATTCGGTAACGCCGAGATCGGCACCATCAAGCTTGGCCGCGACTACGGCATCTTCGGCGCCAATGCCATTCTCTCCGACATGACGCTGCTCGGCGCCGGCGCGCCGGTGCAGGCGACCCAGCGCGGCCGCGTCGCGCTCGGCCACATCGGCGCCGGTTACACCTACCTTGGCAACTACGGACAGATGGCGTACAGCACGCCCAAGTCAGCCTCCGGCATCGGCTTCGACGTGGGCTTGATGAGTCCAGTGGACGACACCCCGGTCGTGGCCAGCCCCGCCTTCAGCGCCGGCTCGAGCCCGCAGCTGCAGGCGCAGGTGACGTACACGGCATCCGGCTTCAAGGCGTGGCTCGGCGCCAAGTCGCAGAAATTTGAATCGGTCACGCCCGGCGTGGACGACCTGACCATGCGCGGCGTCGAGATCGGCGCGTCCTATACATCCGGCGCCTTCGGCCTGCTGGGCAATGTGCAAAGCGGGAAGGGGCTGGGCATCCTGTCGGACGCCGATCAGGGCGACGTCAAGTCCGTCAACTACCTGGCGCAGGCCACGTACAAGACCAGCCCGAAGCTCAAGCTGGGTCTTGGCTACGGCATGAGCGAGAACGATGAAAATACCGCCGGCACGGGCGGCCTGAAGTCGAATGCCAACCTGACGCTGGGCGCTTACTACTCGCTCAATAGCGCCGTCACGCTGGTTGCTGAAGTTGGCCGCACGCGCTCGCGCGGCTTTGACGGCAGCAGCGCGCGCATGAACGGCGCGGCGCTCGGCGGCATCATCTTCTTCTGATAGTGGCGCGCGTGCGATTGATTCGTTACCTGTTGCTGTGGGCCGCGGTGCTGTGCACGGCGAGCGCGGCGGCCGGCACGCTGTCGCAGGCTGACCTGGCCAGGCGCTTTCCCGCGCCTTTGCAGGTCGGCCAGAAGGCGGCCGACATTGCGGCCTGGCCTATCTTCAAGCAGAACGGGACGTCGACCGACCTGGTGGGTTATGCCTTCGAGTCGATCGACCTGGCGCCGATTCCCGGTTTTGCCGGGGTGCCGATGAACGCGCTGGTGACGATTGATCCGGCAGGGACCTTCCTCGACGTCGTGGTGCTGTCGCACCACGAGCCGGTGTTCCTGGACGGCTTGGGAGAGGCGCCCCTGTTTCAGTTTGCAAGCCAGTACAAGGGACTGTCCCTCAAGCAGAATCTGCATATCGACAGCAAGACCAAGCGCGAACGCGCGCCCGATGCCGCCAACGCCTACCTGGACGGCGTATCGAAGGCGACGGCGTCGGTACGCATTCTGAATCAGAGCGTGCTGTCGGCGGCGCTGAAGGTCGCGCGCAAGAAGCTGGGGTTCGCGGCCGGCCGCGACCCCGACCAGATCGCGCGCATCAACATGGACTACTTCGACAAGCTCACTACCAGCGACATGCTCGCTGCTGGCATGATCAAGCGGGTGCGCTTGCTTAACCGCGATGTCGAGCGTTTGTTTGCTGGCAGCGCGGGTGCAGGCCTGGAGCCGCAGGCGCTGAACGAACCCGATGAACTGTTCATTGACCTGTACCTGGCGCAAGTGTCGGTGCCGTCGGTGGGGCGCAACCTGCTGTCGCCTGCGAGCTGGGCCAAGCTGAAGGGCCGGCTCGATCCGGGCGACCAGGCGCTGCTGGTCATGTCCGGTGGCCGCTACAGTGTGCTGGCCAATGACTTTGTCCGCAGCGGCATCACGGAGCGCATCGGCATGCGGCAGGACAAGCTGCCCATCGACATGCGCGACCTGGACCTGGACATCAAACTGGCCGATCCGGCGGCGCTGCCGGTGTCGAACATCGCCGTGTTTCGGGTGATCGCGCAGGCGGGCCTGGACCCGGCAAGCGCGATCGATTTTTCGCTGCCGATCACGCGCAAGAAGGGCATCGTCTATCCGGAACGGATCGTGCGCGCCGTCGACTTCCAGTACGCGCTGCCGCTCAAATATATAGACGCACCAACGGCAAGCGAAAAATCGTGGGTCGGGATCTGGCGTGCGCGTGTTGGCGAGCTTGGGATCCTCGCGGCGGGGCTGGCGCTGTTGGCCGCAGCGCTGACGGGGCAAAAGCGCCTGACGGCCGACGGCGCGCGCTTTGCCTGGTTTCGTCGTGCCTACCTGTTGTTCACGGTCGCCTTTGTCGGCTATTACGCGCAGGGCCAGCTATCGATCGTCAACGTTACCGGCGTGATCCAGTCGCTGCTGGCCGGCCGCTCGCTGGAGTTTTTCATGTACGACCCGATGACCGTTGTGCTGTGGGGGTTTGTGGCCGTATCGCTGCTTGTATGGGGAAGGGGAACGTTCTGCGGCTGGCTGTGTCCATTTGGCGCGCTGCAGGAATTGACCGGAAAACTGGGCCAGGCGCTGCGTCTGCCCCAGCTGAAAATACACACGCGCGCCGATGGGCGTCTCAAGCTTGTCAAGTACGGCCTGCTGGCGGCGATCGGCGCCAGTGCCGTGTTCGCGCCCGCGCTGACCGACAAGCTGGTGGAGCTCGAACCGTTCAAGACCGCAGTCACGCTAAATTTTATACGCGCCTGGCCTTTCGTGGCGTACGCAGTCGGCTTGCTCGCACTGTCGATGGTTTCGTATAAATTCTTTTGCCGTTACCTGTGTCCTTTCGGCGCGGCGCTGGCGCTGTTTGGCCACGTGCGCATCTTCGATTGGATCGTGCGGCGCAAGCAGTGCGGCACGCCGTGCCAGAGCTGCCGCCGCCGCTGTGAATACAAGGCGATCAAGTCCGATGGCGCCATCAGCTACGACGAGTGCTTCCAGTGCATGGAATGCGTCGTCATTTACGAGAGCGACGCACAATGCGCGTCCTTGATGCTCGAACTCAAACGCGCGCGCACGATTCCCATCGTGGTCGCGCCAAACCGATAACATGGAGGCCGTCATGCAACGCCGAACCTTTATAGCAGCATCGCTTGGTGCGGTGGCAGGCTGCGCGCGACTGCCGGGAGAGCCGCGCTGCGCTACCCATTCGGCGGCGCTGGCCTTTGGCACCACTGTCACCATCACCGTGCTCCACGCCGATGCGGCGCTCGCCGCTCTTGCAATGGACGAGGCTTTTGCCCAGGCGCGCATGGTCGAGCGCTTGATGAGCATTCATGACGCCGGCAGCCAGGTGTATGCGCTCAATCGCCATGGTGTGCTGGCCTATCCGGATCCGCATCTGCTGGCGGTGCTGGCGCAGGCGCAGGCGCAGGCGCTGTCGGTCCTCACCCGCGGCGCCTTCGACATCACGGTTCAGCCCCTGTGGCGCGCGTATAGTGAGGCGACCTCGCCCAGCCACCGCCCGGCTGCTGCCGACCGCCTGAAGGCGGGAGCCCTGGTCAACTGGCAGCGCGTGCGCGTGGACGACGTGCGGGTAAAACTAGACAAGCCGGGCATGCAGGTGACGCTCAACGGACTGGCGCAAGGCTACGCGGCCGACCTGGCGCTCGCAGCGCTGCGTGCGCGCGGTGTCAAACATGCGCTGGTGGACATGGGCGAGTTCGCGTCGCTGGGCGCGCGGCAGGATCGCCAGCCATGGACGCTGGGCGTGGAGGACCCGCGTGAACCGGCAGCGCTGGCGGCCAGGCTGCGCACCGATGGCCGGTGCGTGGCCACGTCGGGCGACTATGCGTCGTGGTTCACGCCGGACTTTGTGCACCACCACATTTTCGATCCGGCCACGGGCGAGTCGCCCCAGGAGCTCTCCAGCGTGACGGTGGTGGCGCCCACGGCCATGCTGGCGGACGGCCTCTCGACAGCGTTCATGGTGATGGGTTCGCGCAAGGCGCACGCGCTGGCCGCGACGCTGCCGGGCGTCGATCTGCTGACCATCAACAAGCGCGGCATCGTCTGGAAGTCGCCCTCCTTTCCGGCGGCATGAGCTACTTCAGGTGCGGCATCTTGCGGTAGATGGTATTGCGCGACACGCCGAGCGCGCGCGCCGTGGCCGAGACGTTGCCCCCGTGCGCCTCGAACGACCTGAGAATGGCGGAATGCTCCATCTCGTCCAGGTTGGCGCCGGTCGCCATGATGCGCGTGGCGTTGGTATCGATATCGTCAAAGAAGTCGTCGGGCATGTGGCGCATGCCGATCTCGTGTTCGTCGGACGCCATGATGATCGCGGTGCGCAGCAAATTGGTCAGTTGGCGGAAGTTGCCGGGCCACTTGTGCTTGTGAAACAGGTCGAGCACTTCGGCCGAGACCGTGTACTTGCCGCCATTGGACTCGGTGGCCAGGATTTTTTTCACGACGATGTCGAGATCGGTGCGCTCGCGCAGCGGCGGCAGCTTGACGACCAGGCCATTGAGCCGGTAGTACAGGTCTTCGCGAAACAGCCCTTTGGCCATGCGCTCGCGCAGGTTGTGATTGGTGGCGCAGATCAGTTCAACGTTGACGGGAATCGATTTGCTGCTGCCGAGCGGCGTGACCATGCGCTCCTGCAGCACCCGCAGCAAGCGCGCTTGCAGGCTGAATGGCATATCGCCGATTTCATCAAGGAACAAGGTACCGCCATTGGCTTGCAGGATCTTGCCGATCGCCCCTTTCTTGCGCGCGCCAGTGAAGGCGCCGTCTTCGTAGCCAAAGAGTTCCGATTCGATCAGCGTTTCAGGGATCGATGCACAGTTGACGGCCACGAACGGACTCATCGCGCGGGGCGAATCGTTGTGGATGGCCTGGGCCAGCAATTCCTTGCCGGTACCTGTTTCGCCCATGACCAGGATGGGAATGTCGCGCCCCAGCACCTTGTTGACCTTGTCAATCACCTGCTCAAGCTGCGGGTCGCCCGTATTCAGGTAGCGCAGGCCGGACAGGCGTGCGGCGGGCCGGGCGGGCGCGTGGGAAGGAGCACTGATGATTTCCTGGTTGTCGGTCAGCGCATGGGCGCCGTTGGCCAGGCGCAGCTGGGCGCGGCCGTAGACGCGCACGCCGCTGTGCATGCACAGGTTCAGCAACCCCGGCGCGGCGGTGCGGTAATGGTCGAACAGCGCCGATACCGGCAAACCAAACAGCGAGCTGAAGGTGTGCGACTGCAATGCGGAGAAGGACAGGCCGAGCTGGAACAAGCCGTTGCTGTTGGCCGACAGGAAGCGTCCGCCCGGCGTGAAAGAGGCGATGCCTTCCATCAGGGTGCCGATGAATTCGGGCCGGGCATGGAAGTGCAGGGTGATCGCGTCTTCGAATGTGGCCGAAAACAATTGGTTCTCGATCATCAGCGCCGACATGCGCACCAGCGCCATGGTGTGCTTGTGAAAGCTGCGCTGGTCGCCGGAGACGTCGAGCACGCCGACGACCTTGCCCTGGTAATCGGTGATCGGCGCCGCCGAGCAGGTCAGAAAGTGGTTCGCCGCCAGGTAGTGCTGGTCTGCGTGGACCAGGGTGGCGGTGCGTTCGGCGATAGCGGTGCCAATTGCGTTGGTGCCTCTGCACTGTTCTGACCATGCCACGCCAGGCTGGAGAGCAACGCGGTCGGCCTTTTCAAGGAGGTCGTCGTCGCCCAGCGAATGCACGATGGTGCCGTTGGCGTCGTTATCACCATGTTATGCGTATTGATGATTTGCTGATACAACGTTTCCATGGCCGGCACCGCGTGCGCGTGCAGCATGCAGTTCTTATCGATAAGATCGGTCAGGTCGCCGCGCTGCAGTGGACTGAAGTCCGGCATCGTGGATGGCGTAAGGCCAAAGGCAAGCGAACGTTTATGGGACGAGTTGATTATGGCGGGAATATCGTCATCCCAACGGGTGGCTGCGGCGCGCATGCTGCCGCTGTTCGCAAGTGAAACAGAGTGGTGGTTCATTGTCGCTTGTCTCCTGGTGGGCCCTTGCCTGCGGCTCTCTTAATGGAACTGTCGTGTTCCAGAATGTAGCACTTGTCCCGGATATGAACAAAAATTGTGTCCATGTCGCGGGGTGGCGCCGTTCTATAGGCAGTGCAGTGGAACTACCAGCAAGTTTGGTGCCAATCGCTTACGTGAAACTGTCGGGCGCCGTTAAATAGGCCTTGCCAAGCCATGGAGGCGTTTGCTATAGTTCGCCTCCCCGATGAAAAGGTTAACGAAATCAAGTAGTTATCAGGTAGTCAGGGCGCGCTCCGAAAGAACTTTTCAAGAAGCGCGGTAACAAAAAGAGGTTGACGAGTGAAGCGAAGTGCTTCATAATCTTGCCTCTCTGCTGCAACGAACACAACGCTTCGTACCGCGCAGCAAGAAGTACGGAATAAGTTCTTTAAAAATTAACAGTCGATAAGTGTGGGCGTTTGATGAAGGTGCCAACGAAGCGTAAGCCGAGTTGAATACTTAAATTATCAAATGTTCACAAAGAAGAAATATAGGCGCTTCGCAAGAAGTGGCCTGTCAGTATTTTGAGTGAGCGATCTGTCCGCAAGGACATTAAACAGAGATTGAACTGAAGAGTTTGATCCTGGCTCAGATTGAACGCTGGCGGCATGCCTTACACATGCAAGTCGAACGGCAGCGCGGGGCAACCTGGCGGCGAGTGGCGAACGGGTGAGTAATATATCGGAACGTACCCTGGAGTGGGGGATAACGTAGCGAAAGTTACGCTAATACCGCATACGATCTAAGGATGAAAGTGGGGGATGCGCAAGCACCTCATGCTCCTGGAGCGGCCGATATCTGATTAGCTAGTTGGTGGGGTAAAGGCCTACCAAGGCATCGATCAGTAGCTGGTCTGAGAGGACGACCAGCCACACTGGAACTGAGACACGGTCCAGACTCCTACGGGAGGCAGCAGTGGGGAATTTTGGACAATGGGCGAAAGCCTGATCCAGCAATGCCGCGTGAGTGAAGAAGGCCTTCGGGTTGTAAAGCTCTTTTGTCAGGGAAGAAACGGTGAGGGCTAATATCTTTTGCTAATGACGGTACCTGAAGAATAAGCACCGGCTAACTACGTGCCAGCAGCCGCGGTAATACGTAGGGTGCAAGCGTTAATCGGAATTACTGGGCGTAAAGCGTGCGCAGGCGGTTTTGTAAGTCTGTCGTGAAATCCCCGGGCTCAACCTGGGAATTGCGATGGAGACTGCAAGGCTAGAATCTGGCAGAGGGGGGTAGAATTCCACGTGTAGCAGTGAAATGCGTAGAGATGTGGAGGAACACCGATGGCGAAGGCAGCCCCCTGGGTCAAGATTGACGCTCATGCACGAAAGCGTGGGGAGCAAACAGGATTAGATACCCTGGTAGTCCACGCCCTAAACGATGTCTACTAGTTGTCGGGTTTTAATTAACTTGGTAACGCAGCTAACGCGTGAAGTAGACCGCCTGGGGAGTACGGTCGCAAGATTAAAACTCAAAGGAATTGACGGGGACCCGCACAAGCGGTGGATGATGTGGATTAATTCGATGCAACGCGAAAAACCTTACCTACCCTTGACATGTACGGAAGCCACGAGAGATCGAGGTGTGCTCGAAAGAGAGCCGTAACACAGGTGCTGCATGGCTGTCGTCAGCTCGTGTCGTGAGATGTTGGGTTAAGTCCCGCAACGAGCGCAACCCTTGTCATTAGTTGCTACGAAAGAGCACTCTAATGAGACTGCCGGTGACAAACCGGAGGAAGGTGGGGATGACGTCAAGTCCTCATGGCCCTTATGGGTAGGGCTTCACACGTCATACAATGGTACATACAGAGGGCCGCCAACCCGCGAGGGGGAGCTAATCCCAGAAAGTGTATCGTAGTCCGGATTGTAGTCTGCAACTCGACTACATGAAGTTGGAATCGCTAGTAATCGCGGATCAGCATGTCGCGGTGAATACGTTCCCGGGTCTTGTACACACCGCCCGTCACACCATGGGAGCGGGTTTTACCAGAAGTAGGTAGCTTAACCGCAAGGGGGGCGCTTACCACGGTAGGATTCGTGACTGGGGTGAAGTCGTAACAAGGTAGCCGTATCGGAAGGTGCGGCTGGATCACCTCCTTTCTAGAGTTGCACTTGGCTATAGAGCCAATTCATTGAGCGTCCACTCTTATCGACTGTTGAAATTAGAAGAAACAGTAGCAGTGTCCAAGTCGGGGCTGTAGCTCAGCTGGTTAGAGCACCGTGTTGATAACGCGGGGGTCGTTGGTTCGAGTCCAACCAGCCCTACCAAAACAAACAAACGAAAGTGAACACCTACTTTCGTTTGGGCTAGTCAGCCAAAAATCACTGGCAGAGCCAGATGATTTTAGAGCAAAAGCCAGGTAAAACCGGGGGATTAGCTCAGCTGGGAGAGCACCTGCTTTGCAAGCAGGGGGTCGTCGGTTCGATCCCGTCATCCTCCACCAACACACTCTACTATCTCTTAAAGTACAAACGTAAGTCAGCGCAATTGGCGCCTGGGTTTAGGTTTGATCTTTCAGAGATTAAAAGCTGTTTCGTTCTTTAACAATCTGGAAGAAGTAAAGTTTTAATCGAATCGTCGACAGACGGTTCGATGGGTAGTGATTGTATGTATCAAAACAAAGCAACAACGCTGTACTCTTATCTCTGTAACGTCTTTCCGCTTAGTCAGTGGAGAGGCTAACGTTATAGGGACAAGCGAATAAGTGCACATGGTGGATGCCTTGGCGATTACAGGCGATGAAGGACGTAGTAGCTTGCGATAAGCTGCGGGGAGTGAGCAAACACACTTTGATCCGCAGATTTCCGAATGGGGAAACCCGGCCTTATAGGTCATTGCATACTGAATACATAGGTATGCAAAGCGAACGCGGCGAACTGAAACATCTAAGTAGCTGCAGGAAAATAAATCAACCGAGATTCCCAAAGTAGTGGCGAGCGAAATGGGATGAGCCTGCACGTTTTAGCACGACGCATAGAAGAATCCCCTGGAAATGGGAGCCATAGACGGTGATAGCCCGGTATTCGAAATGCGATGTGTGGAACTAAGCGTGCGACAAGTAGGGCGGGACACGAGAAATCCTGTCTGAATATGGGGGGACCATCCTCCAAGGCTAAATACTCGTAATCGACCGATAGTGAACCAGTACCGTGAGGGAAAGGCGAAAAGAACCCCGGGAGGGGAGTGAAATAGATCCTGAAACCGTGTGCATACAAACAGTAGGAGCGGACTTGTTCCGTGACTGCGTACCTTTTGTATAATGGGTCAGCGACTTACATTCAGTGGCAAGGTTAACCGTATAGGGAAGCCGTAGAGAAATCGAGTCCGAATAGGGCGACAGTCGCTGGGTGTAGACCCGAAACCAAGTGATCTACTCATGGCCAGGATGAAGGTGCGGTAACACGCCCTGGAGGTCCGAACCCACTAATGTTGAAAAATTAGGGGATGAGCTGTGGGTAGGGGTGAAAGGCTAAACAAACTTGGAAATAGCTGGTTCTCTCCGAAAACTATTTAGGTAGTGCCTCAAGTATCACCATCGGGGGTAGAGCACTGTTATGGCTAGGGGTTCATTGCGAATTACCAAACCATTGCAAACTCCGAATACCGATGAGTGCGAGCTTGGGAGACAGACGTCGGGTGCTAACGTCCGGCGTCAAGAGGGAAACAACCCAGACCGCCAGCTAAGGTCCCAAAGATTGGCTAAGTGGAAAACGAAGTGGGAAGGCTAAAACAGTCAGGATGTTGGCTTAGAAGCAGCCATCATTTAAAGAAAGCGTAATAGCTCACTGATCGAGTCGTCCTGCGCGGAAGATGTAACGGGGCTAAGCCAGTCACCGAAGCTGCGGATATTGAGCAATCAATATGGTAGGAGAGCGTTCTGTAAGCCTGCGAAGGTGTCTTGTAAAGGATGCTGGAGGTATCAGAAGTGCGAATGCTGACATGAGTAGCGATAATGGGGGTGAAAAGCCTCCACGCCGTAAGCCCAAGGTTTCCTGTTCAACGTTCATCGGAGCAGGGTGAGTCGGCCCCTAAGGCGAGGCAGAGATGCGTAGCTGATGGGAAGCAGGTTAATATTCCTGCACCGTCGTATGATGCGATGGGGGGACGGATCGCGGAAGGTTGTCCGGGTGTTGGATGTCCCGGTTTTTGACTCATAGAAGGCGCTTAGGCAAATCCGGGCGCGGAATTCAAGGGGTTGAGACGAGAGACTTATGTTTCGAAGCAATCGGAAGTGGTTCCAAGAAAAGCCTCTAAGCTTCAGTCATACGAGACCGTACCGCAAACCGACACAGGTGGGCGAGATGAGTATTCTAAGGCGCTTGAGAGAACTCGGGAGAAGGAACTCGGCAAATTGGTACCGTAACTTCGGGAAAAGGTACGCCCTTGTAGTTTGACCACTTTACTGTGGAAGGATGAACGGGTTGCAATAAACTGGTGGCTGCGACTGTTTAATAAAAACACAGCACTCTGCAAACACGAAAGTGGACGTATAGGGTGTGACGCCTGCCCGGTGCTGGAAGATTAAATGATGGGGTGCAAGCTCTTGATTGAAGTCCCAGTAAACGGCGGCCGTAACTATAACGGTCCTAAGGTAGCGAAATTCCTTGTCGGGTAAGTTCCGACCTGCACGAATGGCGTAACGATGGCCACACTGTCTCCTCCCGAGACTCAGCGAAGTTGAAATGTTTGTGATGATGCAATCTACCCGCGGCTAGACGGAAAGACCCCATGAACCTTTACTGTAGCTTTGCATTGGACTTTGAACCAATCTGTGTAGGATAGGTGGGAGGCTTTGAAGCGTGGACGCCAGTCTGCGTGGAGCCAACCTTGAAATACCACCCTGGTTTGTTTGAGGTTCTAACCTTGGTCCGTTATCCGGATCGGGGACAGTGCATGGTAGGCAGTTTGACTGGGGCGGTCTCCTCCTAAAGTGTAACGGAGGAGTTCGAAGGTACGCTAGATACGGTCGGACATCGTGTTGATAGTGCAATGGCATAAGCGTGCTTAACTGCGAGACTGACAAGTCGAGCAGGTACGAAAGTAGGACATAGTGATCCGGTGGTTCTGTATGGAAGGGCCATCGCTCAACGGATAAAAGGTACTCTGGGGATAACAGGCTGATTCCTCCCAAGAGTTCATATCGACGGGGGAGTTTGGCACCTCGATGTCGGCTCATCACATCCTGGGGCTGTAGCCGGTCCCAAGGGTATGGCTGTTCGCCATTTAAAGTGGTACGTGAGCTGGGTTTAAAACGTCGTGAGACAGTTTGGTCCCTATCTGCCGTGGGCGTTGGAAATTTGAAGGGGGCTGCTCCTAGTACGAGAGGACCGGAGTGGACAGACCTCTGGTGTACCGGTTGTCACGCCAGTGGCATTGCCGGGTAGCTAAGTCTGGAAGAGATAACCGCTGAAAGCATCTAAGCGGGAAACTTGCCTTGAGATGAGATTTCCCAGAGCTTTAAGCTCTTTAAAGGGTCGTTCGAGACCAGGACGTTGATAGGTCAGGTGTGGAAGTGCAGTAATGCATTAAGCTAACTGATACTAATTGCCCGTACGGCTTGTCCCTATAACCTTAGCAGGTACAGAGATAAGAATACGCGTTGTGCTTTGTGTGATACACGAATCGCTACCAGAAATAATAAAACAATACTTCTTCCAGATTCAAGCTAGTGCTGCCCTGTCGGGAGCACCAAGCTGTACAAGTTATGCCTGATGACCATAGTAAATCGGTACCACCCCTTCCCATCCCGAACAGGACCGTGAAACGATATTACGCCGATGATAGTGCTGCAACCAGTGTGAAAGTAGGTTATCGTCAGGCTAGTTATAAGAGAAAAACCCCGCAGAAATGTGGGGTTTTTTTTCGTCCCCAGATTACACCCGTCAATATGCCAAGCACGGCAACCTTAGGACGGATGAAATCCGCCATGTTCGCGTCCCGTTACCGTTCCTGCAGTCGTTATAAGCGAAAACCCGCAGAAATGTACCGATTTTCCCTAAACGTCGTCATTGGCGTTAATTTCAACGGAACCGTGCACCTTTCCAAGCACAAGCAATCCATGCAATAAATGGCATTTGGTATGAAAGAATTGCCATTGCGATATTTGTGTTGCTTCTCGATGTTATGATTTCTCTAATGAATTGTTGAGCGCATCAACAATTTGAGCAGTGTCAATAACGCACACGTCAAACTTCACATTAGAGCCAGAAAAAATCATGACCTTCAATACCTTTAAATTCGCTGCGGTCGCTGCGGCACTTGCCCTCAGCGCCCCTGCCTTTGCCAGCCTCACCTACGCCACGGGCCAAGACCTTGACCATGACGATCTGGACGACCAGTTCACCGTCAATAGCGCTCAAGCCTACCTCGTTACCGCTGCCGCGCCTGGCTGGCCAGTACTGCCACAGCCAAGCGTGACGAGTGGGCGCTACATTTCGTGGGATCCCATCCAGTCCGGCCGTCCGTCGACTGTGTTCAGGAACAACGTCTACAACTACAGTTTCCAGTTCAACTGGGCCGGTTCCATGTTGCAGGGGAACGCTGATACGACCACCTTCGATTTCCGCTGGATCTCTGACGACTACCTGACCGACGTTACCCTCAATGGTACGTCGCTCGGCGTGAACAATATCGGCGCATCGAAGGTCTGGCGCATTTCGAACAGCGCTTCGGTCGTCGGCGAGCTGCTCCAGGGACTCAACACCATTAATTTCTTGGTGAACAATACTGGTGGCGGCGCGAACGGATTGGCAGCGGACTTCACCATCCACGGCAACGCTGTCGCGGTCCCATCATCCGACGTGCCTGAGCCGGCACCTCTGGCCTTGATGGGTCTTGGACTGGCGATCGCGCTGGCAGTGTCGCGCAAGCGCGCCTGATCAGCACCTCGCAACCAGCCGCCTGATCGACGGCAACATGTCGCGATCAGGGCCCGTGATAGCCGGCATCAGCCTTGACCTTCCCCCGAAACAACCAGTATGACCAAAACACGTACAGCAAAATCACCGGTAGCAGGAACATGGTGCCCACCATCAGAAACTGCTGGGACATGGGCGCCGTCGCGGCATCCCACAAGGTAATGGACGGCGGCGCCACATACGGCCACAGTGAAATAATCAGCCCCGTGAACGACAGGAAAAACAAGCCCATCGAAGCGAGAAAGGGCACCACCTCGCGTCCCCTGCGCAAGGATTGCCATATAAGCCAGGCAAGCACCACGGTCAGCAGCGGCACTGGGGCAAAATAAAAGAAATTGGGAAGCGTGAACCAGCGCGCGGCGATACGCTCGTTTGTCAGCGGCGTCCAGACGCTCACCATGAGGATAAAGGCAAGTATGCCCAGCAAGGCGCGCTGCGCCATCGTGCGCGTCCATTCCTGCAGCGCGCCTTCGGTTTTCATGTACAGCCAGGTGGCGCCAAGCAGCGTGTAGCCGACGACCAGGCCAGCGCCGGTCAGCAGCGGGAACGGACCGATCCAGTCCCAGCTGGTTCCGGAAAACGCGCGGCCTTTGACCGGGAATCCTTCGATGAAATTGCCAAGCACGACGCCCTGCGCGAAAGTCGCAAGCAGAGAGCCGTACGCAAACGACCTGTCCCAAACCGCGCGCCGGGCTTGGGGCACGTGCCGGAACTCGAACGCAACCCCGCGAAACAACAGCCCCAGCAGCATGACCAAAATGGGGAAATAGACCGCCGGCATGATTACGGCAAACGCGAGCGGAAACACGGCCAGCAATCCGCCGCCGCCCAACACCAGCCAGGTTTCATTAAAGTCCCAGATCGGTGCGACCGACGCCACCATCAGGTCGCGCTCTTCTGCATCCTTGCGGAAAAAGAACAGGATGCCTACGCCAAGGTCGAAGCCGTCGAGCAGCACATACATCAGCACCGCGAGCGACAGGATCAGTGCCCACAGTGGCACCAGGTCAAGGGACATCGGATCCTCCCGCAAGTGTCGCCTGGCCATCTGCATTGCTCACCGCCGACATGGGGCGCATCAGCACAAAGCCGCCCCCGAAAATGATGATGTACGCCAGCACGTAACCGGCCAGCGAAATGAGTACGTCAAGCGTGGTGAGCGAGGGCGTCACACCCTCGCTGGTGCGCATCAGCCCATACACCACCCAAGGCTGGCGCCCGACTTCCGTCACCGTCCAGCCAGCCACCACGGCAATAAAGCCGAAAGCGCCCGACACCTGGCATGCGCGTAGATACCAGCGCGTATCGAACAGGCGGCCGCGCCACCACAGCAACAGGCCGGTGAGGACGATGGCGAGCATGAGCAGGCCGACGCCGACCATGACGCGAAACGCAAAATACACCACCGCGACAGGCGGGCGGTCCTGCCGCGGCCATTCCTTCAAGCCCTTGACTTCACCGTTCGGATCGTGTGTCAGGTAAATGCTTGCCAGCTTGGGAATGGCAATTTCAAGATGATTTTTCTCTGCCTCGGCATCGGGCAGCGCGAACAGGGAAGCGGCGACACCGCGCTGGGTTTCCCATATGCCTTCCATGGCGGCCACCTTTGCAGGCTGATGCTGCAGCGTGTTCAGGCCGTGCAGGTCGCCAAGCATGATCTGCAAGGGCACGAACAGGGCGAGCAACAGCAGCGACATGCGCATCATGATGCGGCTCTCGGCGCGCGCCGCCCCCCGCAGCAAATAATAGGCACCGACGGCGAGGACCACGAACGCCGTGGTGATCAGGAATGCCGAGACGGTATGCGCGAGCCGGTATGGAAAGGAGGGCGTGAAGATCACGGCGGACAGGCTGAGCGGGAAAAAACGCCCGTCGACGATCTGGTAGCCGGCCGGCGTCTGCATCCAGCTGTTTACGGCGAGAATCCAGAACGATGACAGCACGGTGCCCAGCGCCACCAGGACCGCCGACAGCGCGTGCGCCCACTGCGGCACGAGCTTCCTGCCAAAGAGCAACACGCCGAGGAAGGCGGATTCAAGAAAGAATGCGGTGACGACTTCGTAGGCGAGCAGCGCGCCGACCACGTTCGAGGTGGCGTCGGTAAACCGGCTCCAGTTGGTGCCAAACTGGAACGGCATGACGATCCCCGACACCACGCGCATGCCGAACGAGATCGCGAAAATCTTGATCCAGAACGCCGACAGCCGACGCACCGTCTCGTCCTTGCCCAGCCAGTAGCGGACCTCGAGGGTGGCCACATAGCAGGACAGGCCGACCGTAAAGGCCGGCAGCAAGATGTGGAATGCAATCAGCCAGGCGAACTGCATCCTGGAGAGGAACAAGGCATCCATGGGAACCCTTATGCAAGCAGTGCTGCCGAAAGCAGACTTTGATGCATCAGGCAAATGGGCCGATGATCCCGCTCAACCGTGTCCCGGGAACTGTGGCCGCGAACTGCGCTCCTTGCTACTCGCCGTCCTGTTGACGGTGCAGCGTTCGGTCTTCGCCGAGCCAAGCGACCTGCTTGTGCCCCTGTCCCAAAAAAATCCGCCCCGAAAGGCGGACTTGGGGCCGCCAGGATTACTGCGGGCTGTAGGTGACTTTCAAGGTATAGGTCGATGCCGAATAGCCCTTGAGCAGCAGGTACACGTCGCCATTTGCCGTCATGCTGACCGTGCAGGTTTCGGCCGCAGCCGCGCCGTCCGACTTGCAGGTGTAAGTCGACGTGGTCGGCAGCGCGCTCTTGCGGATATACAGGTCAACGTCCCCAGTGCCGGTCGTTTCGCCCTTCAGCGTGCCACCCGAAATCACCTTGAATGGCCCGAACGATTTGATCTGGCCGGCCGTGAACGATCCCGTGAACGTTTCCACGCGCTGCGTCGGAACGACTGCCGGCCCGTCGCTGCCCAGCTCAATGGCGAACGCCGCCGCCATCTTGGCAAACTTAAGCGCATGCGCGGCCTGGTTGCCGGAATTGGCGTAGGTGTCGTTCGCAGTATGGATGTAGGGATTGTCCTGGCCCATGGCCGTCTCGAACGGCATCGATGCGTAGTAACCCTGGGCGGTCCAGGAGGCATGGTCCGAACATGCATAGCCGCACTTGTCGTAGCCGATCGTCACGCCCGGCTGGTAGGTCGTGATTAGCTTGGCGATGAAGTCCGACTGCAGGGCGTCGGTGTAATCGGTGAACAGGTAGATGTCGTTGGGCGAGCCCTTGTAGTTGGTCATGTCCAGCTGCATCACGCCGACCACGTTCACATTGTTCGCCTTGAAGTTGGCGGCAATGTCTTTCGAGCCGCGCAGGCCCACTTCCTCGGCGGCGTAGCCGATCATCTTGATCGTGCGGCGCGGCTTGTATCCGTTGGCAATCATGGCGCGCAGCGCTTCGGTCATGCTGGCAATGCCCGATGCATCATCGTCCGCCCCCGGCGCGCGCGCTGTTTCACCCGTATTCGACACATTGATGGAGTCGAGGTGGCCGCCCAGCACCACCACTTCGGACGCATTGTCGGTACCGGCAATAGTCAGGATCACCGACTTTTGCGTGTAGCCGGTGTGCGCGAATTGGGTGACGGTAATGTCGCTGCGGCCGGTGGCCATGCCGGCCCATTTGGTGCGCAGCCAGTTCGAGGCGTCAGTGCCGCCGGTGGAGGTGTAATAGCGGTTCACAAACGTCGACAAATCGTTGATCGTCGTGGTGATATTGCCCGCTTGCATTTGCGAGAGCACCGGCGTTACCAGGGCTGCGTTGTCCAGCGTGTATGCCGGGCGCGTGAGCGTTGCCAGCGTGGCCGGCGGGGCCGCCTGCTGCGCCAGCGAACGCTTGCCCTCGGCTTCGCTGGCGTGGAACATGAAGCCGCCGCAGCGCTTCAATTCATGGTGGATGGCTTCGCTCAGCTTGCGCATTTGTTCTTCATCCACTTCGACCAGATGGACTTGTTCGGTCGACGCCACCTTCGCGCCCGCTGCATTGGTACGCAGCGTCTTGGTATCGCGGGCGATCACCTGTGGCGCCATTTTCTGCAATTGCGCATATGCTTTTTCACCCACGGTAATCCAGCTCTTCTTGCCCTCGGCCATCGCAGCGCCGCTGGCAAACAATCCAGCGAGCAAAACGGCGAGAATGACGGGAGCGCTACCAGCTGCAACTTTGCGTTTCTGACTCATTGATTTTTCCTTTTGTTATGGGCGGGTTGCCCTCTGCAAGCGGAATGCAGGCCGGTAGGCCTAGTCCCGCCTATCCAAAACAAGGCGACCGGGATGGCCGCAACGTGGATCTCGTGGAGCTGGTGTTTGCGCGAAAACGCAAGATTGGGAAAAATACTATCACGCAAATTGTGTGTTGCGGGGCAGGTGTCTCATTAGACCGACAGTCTAATTCTTAACAAAATCAATGACTTACAACCTTTGTTATCGCACGGCACTGTGACGTGCTAAGGAGAATCCGTCCCCAGCTCGACAGCATAAGCCGCTGCCATGCGGGCGAACTTGAGCGCGTGCGCGGCCTGAGCGCCCGAGTTGGCATACGTGTCGTTCTTGCTGTGGATGCTGGGGTTATCCTGGGCAAGCGTCGATTCGAAAGGCATCGAAGTCGCGTAGCCCAGCGCACTCCAGGCCGCATGGTCGGAACAGGCATAGCCACATCTGTCGCTGCCAATGTTCACCGTCGGCAAATAGGCGGCAATCAGTTTTTCGAGAAAACGATTTTGCTCGCCGTCCGTGTAGTCGCTGATCAGATAAATATCCTTGCTGGAACCTTTGAAGTTGGTCATGTCGAGCTGCAAGACGCCGACCACGTCGACCTTGTTCCGCTTGAACTCGCGCGCAATATCCTGCGAGCCGCGCAGGCCGACTTCCTCGGCGGCGTAAGCGATCAGCTTAATGGTGCGGCGCGGCCGGTAGTCGGCCTGGACCAGCACCCGCAGCACTTCGGTCAGGACGGCGACCCCGGAGGCGTCGTCGTCGGCCCCGGGCGCTGGCGCCTGCGCGCGCTCGGCGCTCAAGCTGATCGAGTCCAAGTGGGCGCCCAGCACGATCACCTCGGACGCCTTGTCGCTGCCGGTAATCGTCGCGATGACCGAGCGCTGAGCGTAGCCGGCGTGGTCGAACTGCGTCACCGCCATGTTGCCATGCCCGGCCGCCAGTGCCGCCCATGTGGTGCTGATCCAGTCCGCCGCCTGCGCCCCGTGCGCGCTGCTGTAGTAGCGGTTGACGAAGCCGGACAGGCGGATGATCGTCGCGGCGATCTGCTGCTCGTCCATCTGCGCCAGGATGGGCGTAACCAGCGCCTGGTTGGCAAGCACATACGACGGGCGCGTGCTGAGCGGCACCGCGCGCAGTGCGCCGCCGGCCAGCGCCACGCGCGCCTGCGCTTCGCTGGCATGGAACATGAAGCCGCCGCAGTGCTTGAGCTTGCGATGCAGCGTGGCCGCAATCGACGGCAGATCGCGGGTGCGCACTTCGATCAAGTACAGGTTTTCAGCGCCGCCCGCCGCCAGCTGATTGGCGCGGATGGTAACCTTGTGCCCGCCAAGCTTGAGCTGGGCGAAGGCCGCTTCACCGACGGTCAGCCAGCTGCCCTGGCTTGCCGCCGCCGTGCCCGACACCGCCATACCGGATACCATGATCACTGCCGTCGCCAGGCTTGTGCCGTACATGAGTGCCTCCGTCGTTCTCGATGGAAAAAGCTTAACGCGCACAGTTGTGCCCGGCACATCGGCGCAGCCGTCAGGTTTGCGAAATATCAAAGGTTCTAAGGTATAGTCATCAACATGTCCAGTCACGCAAGCTATACCCAGAGCACCCCGCTCGGCGCGGTCGGCGTCACCGTCACGCGTCACGTCGTGGCCGTGCCCGCCGCCTTGAATGTGCCTTACGAAGGCGCCGACCCTCACGTGCAGCAAGACTTCCCGGACGGTTTTTCGCCCTCGTACGGTTCGGGACTGGCGTTCAAGGGCGTCGGCTCCGATGGCGACCTGGAGTTTTTCTGCCTGACCGACCGCGGTCCGAACGGCGACGGGCCGCGCCTGCCGTCCCTCGACGGCGCTGGCATGATGGACAGCAAGCTATTCCCCGCGCCTGGTTTTACGCCGGCGATCGGGCTGCTGCGGGTCGGCGCGCACGGGGCCGCGCTTGCGTCCAGCCTGCCAATCCGCATCTCCCCCACCTTGATGGCGTCCGGCTTGCCGCTGCCCCATGCAGCGGAAATTCCCCTGCATGATGCCCTGCGTTTCGACGCCGGCGGCAAGGCGGTTTTTCACGCCGGAGGCATCGACAGCGAAGCGATCGCCTACGACCGCCGGCGCGGCGTGCTGTGGGTGGCCGACGAGTATGGCCCGTTCCTGATGAAGATCGATCCGGATAGTGGTGCGATGCTGGAACGGTATGCACCGGGCAGCGGCTTGCCACCCATCCTGGCCCGGCGGCGCGCAAACCGCGGCATGGAGGGCATGACGCTCGACCCCGCCACCGACACCCTCCACGCCTTCCTGCAAAGTCCGCTGAGCGATGGCGCGGCGCCCTACGCCGTCACTGGCAAGGTCGAAAAAATCGAACGCTACGCCGCCTTCCTGCGCTGGGTCGAGTTTGACCCGGCCAGCGCTTCGACGCTGCGGATGATGGCCTATCCGCTGGCCGGGGCGCAGTTTGCCGACGGGCGCACCGGCAATGCCAAGCTGGGCGACGTGGTGGCGCTCGGTGGCGGCAAGTTCATCGTGATCGAACAGGGCGAGGGCGAGCATCGCCACGTGTTCAACAAGCTGATGCTGGTCGACACGGCCGCCGCCACGGACATCGGCGCCGCCGCTTTCAATCCGGCAACGGCGGACCTGGAACGCAGCAGCATGGGCGGCTCCCCCGTGAATGGCGCCGACTGGTCGGCCGTGACACCATTGAAAAAGACGGAACTGCTAAGCTTGAATGGCATTGGCTGGGTCGCCGAAAAAGCGGAAGGCTTGGCGCTGGTGGACGCGCACACACTGGCCATTACCAACGACAACGACTTTGGCATGGCAACCCGGGTATTCGATGCGGTGGGGAACGAAGTTGTAGACGCGGACGTCACCGGCTTCGAGGTTGATGCCGGCGGCAATATCGTTGCGGGGAGCGCCGCCACCAACCGCGTGCGCGTGGCCAGGGGCGCCGAGCGCGAGCTAAGCCTGTGGCTGCTCAGTTTCGCGCAGCCATTGGCGTCTTACGGCGCCTGATTAAAAAGCGCGGGTAACTTTGACCACGACAAAATTGACGCCGCTGTTCGGCTTCTTGATGCCCCCGTTTGAAAAATGCTGGACCTTCAAGCCCAGGTCCCAGCCATTGTCCAACACATAGCCGGCACCCGCATGGTCGCCGAACTGGAAACGGGTTGACAGGCAGTTGGCGTCATTGTCGACCAGCGCCGACAGCCAGTGCACGCCGATCCCGCCTTCCAGGTACCAGCCCTTGCGCTCGTCAGCCTGCCAGCGAAACACCGGCGTCAGTCCGAAGTCGGTAATATTCTGGTTCTGCCCCTTGACGTTTTGGTAGGCCCGCCCTTGCCAACGCGCCAGCTGCACGTCCCAGTAGGCGCCGATATGCCTGCCATTGTGCTCGAACCAGCGCCGCTCCCAGTGTGACTGCAGCCCGGCGCGCAGCAGCGCGACTTTGGAACCCGATCCATACTCGAGCGACGCGCCGTCCGGCGTCGGCGCGCCAGCCAGCGCGGGCAGCGGCACAGCCAGCGCAAGGAGCACGGCGAGGACGTTGAATTGCGTTGGGGCTATCATGGGTGCTTCGGCGAAGGATAATTGAACAGCAAGCATTGTACCGGCCTCGCGGTCATTTCGAGGGCGCGCACGCGTGACATAATGAATGGAGCGACATTGACACAACTACCAATCGTATTTATCGGCATCGGATTGATGGGCAGGCCCATGGCCTTGCGCCTGTTGCAGGCCGGCTACCCGGTGCGCGTCTGGAACCGGACCGCTGCAAAAGCGCAGTCGCTGCACCCGGCCGGCGCCGAACCGTTCGCCAGCGTGGCCGAAGCGGTGCGCGGCGCCGGCATCGTGATCTCGATGCTGGAAGCGGGCGACGCCGTGGACGAGGTGATCGCGGCCGCCTTGCCCGCGCTGGCGCCGCGCACGCTGTGGATCGACATGAGTTCCACGGCGCACGCCGAAGCGCTGGTCTTTCACGCCAATCTGGTCCGGCATGGTTGCCGCTTCGTCGATGCGCCCGTCTCCGGTGGCGTCGCCGGCGCCGAGGCGGGCACGCTGGCGATCATGGCCGGCGGCGCCATGGATGACTTTACCGAGGCCATGCCGGTTCTGACGGCGATGGGACGCGCAACGCTGGTCGGTCCCGCAGGCAGCGGCCAGGTCGCCAAACTGCGCAACCAACTGATCGTTGGCGCCACGCTTGGCATCGTCGCCGAAGCCTTGCTGCTGGCGCAGGCGGCCGGCGCGGATCCGCATGCCGTGCGCGATGCGATCCGGGGTGGCTTTGCCGAAAGCCGCATCCTCGAGCTGCACGGCCAGCGCATGCTCGACCGCAATTTCATGCCCGGCGGCCAGGTTAAAAGCCAGCTCAAGGACTTGCGCAATGTACTGGCGGCGGCGGCCGACGCGGGCCTGGTGCTGCCGGTCGCAGCGCTGGTGACGGAGTCGTTCCAGAGCATCGCCGCTGACCACCCGCACGCCGACCATGCAGCTGCCTTGCTGGCGCTGGAGAAAAAAAATCCGGGGCAGCGCCTTGGCGCCGGCCCGGACCGTTGTCCCTGAGCTGCGTGCTGTCAGGCCAGCGGCAAGCTCATTTCCGCCAGGCGCACCCAGTAGCTGGCCCCGATCGGCAGCAGGCTGTCGTTGAAATCGTAGCTCGCATTGTGCAACTGGCAAGGCCCCAGGCCGTGGCCGCCCGCGCGGTGGCTGCCTTCGCCATTGCCGATGAAGACATAGCAGCCTGGCTTGGCCTGCAGCATGTAGGCGAAATCTTCGGCACCCATGGTTGGCGCGGTATTGCTGTCGACCCGCTCCGGCCCGGCGACCGCCTTCATCGCCTCGATCGCGAACGCCGTTTCCTTGGCATGATTGACCAGCGGCGGGTAATTGCGCTTGAACGTGAAGTCGATGTCGGCGTTGAAAGCGGCCGCGGTATGCCTGGCGACCTCTTCCATGCGCTGTTCGATCAAGTCCAGCACCGGCGTGGTAAAGGTGCGCACGGTACCGATCAGCACCGCTTCGTCGGGGATGACGTTGGTGGCGCTGCCGGCGTGGATTTGGGTGATCGACAGCACGGCCGTATCAAGCGGGTTTTTCTCGCGCGACACGATGGTTTGCCAGCTTTGCGCAATGTGGACCGCCACCATGACGGGATCGACACCCTTGTGCGGCTGGGCCGCGTGCGCGCCCTTGCCCTTGACCACGACGTGAAACTCGTTGCTGGACGCCATCATGGGCCCGGCCACGATATTGAACGTTCCCATTTCCAGGCCCGGCCAGTTGTGCATGCCGTAAACTGCATCCATGGGAAACTGCTCGAACAAGCCGTCTTCCATCATTCGCCTGGCGCCGCCGCCGCCTTCTTCGGCGGGCTGGAAAATCAGATACACCGTGCCGTCAAAATGGCGGTGCGTGGCCAGGTGATGGGCCGCTCCGAGCAGCATGGCCGTGTGGCCGTCGTGGCCGCAGGCGTGCATCTTTCCCGGGTGAACAGAGGCGTGCTCGAAGCTATTGCTCTCTTGCATGGGCAGCGCATCCATATCGGCGCGCAGGCCGATCGCCCGCGCGGACGAGCCGTTCTTGATGATGCCCACCACACCCGTCACGCCCAGCCCGCGCACGACCGGAATCCCCCATTCGGTCAGGCGCGCGGCAACCACGTCCGAAGTGCGCTGCTCTTCATAACAAAGTTCCGGATGCGCATGCAGATCGCGCCGAATTTGCTGCAGTTCCGATTGGAAGGCGATGATGGGTTCGACGAGTTTCATGTGGTTCTCCTAATGCCCGAATGTTAATGCATTTGCCGAACTATTGTAGCCCTGCTGATCCCGGGGTGGACTTCTTCCCATGGGGCATCGCATGAGGGGGGCGGGAATCGTTTACAGTAGCGGTTTCGCCCCGTGGTTTTTTCCTGGATCGCCGATGACCATTACCCAAGTGCGTGCCGCCTGTCCGCACGACTGCCCCGATACCTGCGCGCTGCTCATTACCGTCGAGGATGGCGTCGCCACCGAGGTCAAAGGCGATCCCGACCATCCGACCACGGCCGGCGTGCTGTGCACCAAGGTCGCGCGCTACGCCGAGCGCACCTACCATGCCGACCGCCTGCTGCATCCGATGCGCCGCGTGGGCAACAAGGGCGAGGGCAAGTTTGAACGCATCACCTGGGAACAGGCAATCGACGAGATCGCCACCCGACTGGGCGGCATCGTCGCCCGCGCTCCTCAGGCAATTTTGCCTTACAGTTATTGCGGCACCATGGGGCAAGTGCAGGGCGAGTCGATGTCGGCGCGCTTCTTCCACAAACTGGGCGCCTCCTTGCTGGACCGTACCATTTGCGCCATGGCGGGCTTCATCGGTTATAAATACACCATCGGCGCCACCATCGGCACCGATATCGAGCAATTCCAGGATGCCAAACTGATCATCATCTGGGGCGGCAACCCGATTGCCTCCAACCTGCATTTCTGGATGCGCGCGCAGGAAGCCAAGCGGCGCGGCGCGAAGTTGATCGCGATCGACCCGTACCGCTCGCTGACGGCTGAAAAATGCCACCAGCACATTGCCCTGCTACCCGGAACGGATTCGGCGCTGGCGCTGGGCCTGATGCACGTGCTGATCGCCGAAGACCTCGTTGACCAGGATTACATCGACCAATACACGCTCGGCTTCGCGGAGCTGAAACTGCGCGTGGCCGAATGGACCCCGGAACGCACGGCCGACACCTGCGGCATCTCGACCAACGAAGTGCTGGGCCTGGCGCGCGCATACGGCCAGGCGGCGCGGCGCGGCGAACCGGTTGCCATCCGTACCAACTACGGCGTGCAACGCGTGCGCGGCGGTGGCATGGCCGTGCGCAACATCGCCTGCCTGCCGGCGCTGGTGGGCGCATGGCGCCACGCGGCCGGGGGCATCCAGCTGTCGACTTCCGGCTCGTTTCCTCTCAACAAGCCGGCCATGCAGCGTCCGGACTTGCTGACCACGCCGGCGCGCACCATCAACATGACCACCATCGGCGACGATTTGCTGCGCGAGAGCTCGCCCGAGTTCGGTCCCAGGATCGAAGCGGTCATTGTCTACAACGCCAACCCGCTGGCGATTGCCCCCGATTCCGACAAGGTGATGCGCGGCTTTTTGCGCGACGACCTGTTCACGGTGGTGCTGGAACACTTCCAGACCGACAGCGCCGACTACGCCGACATCTTGCTGCCCGCCACCACGCAGCTTGAGCATATTGACGTGCACCACGCCTACGGCCACCTGTACATGATGGCCAACAACGCCGCCATCGCCCCCTTGGGCGAAGCCAAGCCGAACACGGAAGTGTTCCGCCTGCTCGCCGCGCGCATGGGCTTTGACGACCCCTGCTTCCAGGAAAGCGACGACCAACTCGCCGCCCAGGCATTTGACAAGACCCACGCGCGCGCGGTTCACTTCGACTGGGAGTCGCTCAAGCGCAAGGGTTGGCAAAAGCTGGCAATGCCGGATGCGCCTTTCGCCAACGGCAACTTTCCTACGCCGTCGGGCAAGTGCGAGTTTTATTCGGCGAGCATGCTGGCCGACGGCCTGGACCCGCTGCCATGCTACATCGCGCCCTATGAATCGCGGGCCAGCAACCCGGTACTGGCCGCCAAATACCCGCTGGCCATGATTTCTCCACCGGCGCGCAACTTTCTCAATTCGACCTTCGTCAACGTCATCAGCCTGCGCGGCACCGAAGGCGAACCGCGGCTGGACATGCACCCGGACGATTGCACGCCGCGCGGCATTGCAGACGGCGATATGGTGCGCATTTACAACGATCGCGGCGCATTCGTGTGCAAGGCACGCATTACGCCGAAGGCGCGCGCCGGACTGGTCGTTGGTCTGTCAGTATGGTGGAAAAAGCTCGCCAGCGATGGCAAGAACGCCAACCAAGTGACAAGCCAGGCCTTGACCGACATGGGCCGCGCCCCGACTTTCTATGACACACTAGTGCAGGTGGAAAAAGCCGCTTGAAAAAAGGATCGCGCATGAAGTTCAGCCGCACAGCCAAAGGATGCATGTTGATGTGCGCGGCGGCGACCATGCTTGTCAGTTGTTCTAGCCTAAATTACTACGCCCAGGCCGCGCAGGGCCAGCTGACGCTGCTTTCCGACGCCCGACCCATCGAAGAATGGCTGGCCGACCAGAACACCGACGCCAAACTCAGGACGCGCCTGGCCACCGCGCGCCAGATCCGCACCTTCGCCGTGCACGAGCTTGGCCTGCCCGACAACAACAGCTATAAAAACTACGCGTCGCTCGCGCGCCCCTTCGTGCTGTGGAATGTCGTCGCCACGCCCGAGCTCTCGCTCAAGCCCGTCCAGTGGTGCTTCCCGGTGGCTGGCTGCGTCAGTTACCGCGGCTACTACAGCAAGGAAGACGCCGCAGCCTACGGACGCGAACTGCGCGCCGCGGGCAACGACGTGCAGGTCGGCGGCGTGCCGGCCTATTCCACGCTCGGCTGGTTCAACGATCCGCTGATTTCGACCTTCATCTACTACCCGGACGCCGAACTGGCGCGCCTGCTGTTCCACGAATTGTCGCACCAGGTGGTGTACGTGCAGGGCGATTCCCAGTTCAATGAATCGTTCGCCAGCGCGGTCGAGGAGGCCGGCGTGGAGCGCTGGCTGAGCAGCTACGGCAACCAGGCCATGCGCGACAATTACATCAAGTTTTCCGCGCGCAAGAAGGAATTTCTGAAACTGTTGCTCACCTGCCGCAGCGCGCTGGAAGAAACCTACGCTTCCAAGGCCAGCCAAGCCAACAAGCGCGCCGCCAAGGCGCGCCTGTTCCAAAAGCTCAAGGATGACTACCAGTTGCTTAAGCTTAGCTGGGGCGGCTTTGCCGGCTACGACCGCTTTTTCGCCGAACCGCTGTCCAACGCCCACCTGGCATCAATTGCCACTTATAACGATTTCATCCCCGCCTTCCGCGCCTTGCTGGCGCGCGAAAAGACCTTTTCCCGCTTTTATGCCGCCGCCCGCGTCCTTGCCGAACTTGACAAAGACGAACGCCATACCCAGCTCAAACGCCTCGGCGGACCGATAGCTGTTGTTGCTGCAGCGCAGCAATGATCCTCCGGATAGAGGTCTTGCTCGAATACCAGCAAAAGCGCTTGCGTCCAAGCCGTCTGCCCGATAGCATCACAAGCAGGTGTGATAAAACGCATGCTCGTTCTTTTTAGTCTAAAAAGCAACGCGACTGGCAGGGTGCCGCCAGATCCAACAATATAATTATTTGAGACAGAGGCATTCGATGGACAAATTTTGGCTGAAATCCTATCCCGCAAACATGCCGTCGGAGATCAATCCTGACCAATACGGCTCGCTCGTCCAGTTGCTGGAAGAGTCTTTCACCAAATTCGCAGACCGCAATGCCTACGTCTGCATGGACAAGTTCCTCACCTACCGTGAAGTCGACCTGTATTCCAGGCGTATGGCGGCCTGGCTGCAGACGCGCGGCCTGAAAAAAGGCGCGCGCGTGGCGGTAATGATGCCCAACGTGCTGCAGTACCCGATCGCGATTGCCGCCATCCTGCGCGCCGGCTACACAGTCGTCAACGTCAACCCGCTGTACACGCCGCGCGAACTGGAACACCAGCTCAACGACTCGGGCAGCGAAGCGATCATCGTGCTGGAGAACTTCGCCACCACGCTCGAACAGGTGCTGGCCAAGACCGGCGTCAAGCACATCGTCGTGGCCAGCATGGGCGAAATGCTCGGTGGCCTGAAAGGCATGATCGTCAATTTCGTGGTGCGCAACGTCAAAAAAATGGTGCCGGCGTTTTCGCTGCCGAACGCGCTGCGCTTCAAGGACGTGCTGGCCCAGGGCGAAAAAATGACCTTCACGCCGGTCAAGGCCAGCGCATCGGACGTCGCCTTTTTGCAGTACACGGGCGGCACCACGGGCGTGTCGAAAGGGGCCACGCTCACGCACCGCAACATCATCGCCAACGTGCTGCAAAGCGAAGCGTGGTCGCAGCCGGCCCTGGTGCGCGCGCCGGTCGTCGAGCAGGTCGTCATCGTGTGCGCGCTGCCGCTGTATCACATCTTTGCGCTGACGGCGTGCGCCATGTGGGGCACCCGCGTGGGCGCGCTCAATATTCTGATCCCGAACCCGCGCGATATCCCGGGCTTCATCAAGGAGCTGGCCAAGTACAAGATCAACATGCTGCCGGCGGTGAACACGCTCTACAACGCGCTGGTCAACCATCCTGACATCGGCAAGGTCGATTTTTCGGGCCTGAAAATTTCCAATGGCGGCGGCATGGCCGTGCAGCAGGCCGTCAACGACAAGTGGAAAAAACTCACGGGCACCTGCATCATCGAAGGCTACGGCTTGTCCGAAACGTCGCCCGTAGCCACCTGCAATCGGGCCGACCTGACCGAGTTTTCCGGCACCATCGGCCTGCCGGTGCCGTCGACCGAAATCGCCATCTTGGACGACGATGGCCATCCGGTGGCATTGGGCGAGCCGGGCGAAATCGCGATCCGCGGCCCGCAGGTGATGGCCGGCTACTGGAACCGCGCCGACGAAACGGCCAAGGTCATGACCGCCGACGGCTTTTTCAAGTCGGGCGACGTGGGCGTCATGGATGCCAACGGCTACGTCAAGATTGTCGATCGCAAGAAGGACATGATCCTGGTCTCCGGCTTTAACGTCTACCCGAATGAACTCGAAGGCGTGATCGCGCTGCATCCGGGCGTGCTGGAATGCGCCGTCATCGGCGTGCCCGACGAGCACTCCGGCGAAGCGGTCAAGGTGTACGTGGTGCGCAAGGACCCGAACCTGACCAGCGAGCAGTTGATGGACTACTGCAAGCAGCAGTTCACCGGCTACAAGAAACCGAAATACATCGAGTTTCGCGACGAACTGCCAAAGACCAACGTCGGCAAGATCTTGCGCCGCGTCCTGCGAGATGAAAAGAAAGCCGCGTAAATAGTGGAAACCGAAAGCCGCCCGATACGCTCGGGCGGCTTTTGCGTTAGAAGGCACGGTAGAAGCACACAACAACGAGAGAGGCATCAGATGGACAAGTTTTGGCTTAAGTCGTACGAAAAAGGCGTGGCAACGGAGATCGACATCACGCAGTACCGGTCGCTCAACGCCTTGCTCGAAGAAGCGTTCAAGAAGTACGCCGACCGCAAGGCCTTCGCCTGCATGGACAAGTCCATCACCTATGGCGAGCTCGATCAGATGTCGCGGCAGATGGGCGCCTGGCTGCAGTCGCGCGGGCTCAAGCAAGGTGCGCGCGTGGCCATCATGATGCCCAACGTCTTGCAGTATCCGGTCGCCATGGCCGCCGTGCTGCGCGCCGGTTACGTGATCGTCAATGTCAATCCGCTGTACACCCCGCGCGAACTGCAGCACCAGCTTTCCGACTCGGGCGCCGAGGCGATCATCGTGCTGGAGAACTTCGCCACCACCGTCGAACAGGTGCTGGCCAAAACCAAGGTCAAGCACGTCATCGTTGCCAACATGGGCGATTTGCTCGGTTTCGTAAAAGGCACCATCGTCAACTTCGTGGTGCGCAAGGTCAAAAAAATGGTGCCGGCGTTTTCGCTGCCAACCGCGATCCCGTTCAACAAGGTGCTCGCCGAAGGCTCGCGCCTGACGCTCAAACCCGTCAAGCTCGGTCATGACGACATCGCCTTTTTGCAGTACACGGGCGGCACCACGGGCGTGTCCAAGGGCGCCGTGCTCCTGCACCGCAACGTGATCGCCAACGTGCTGCAAAACGAAGCGTGGCTGCAGCCGACCTTGAATACACTGCCAAAGGACCAGCAGCTCATCTTCATTTGCGCGCTGCCGCTGTACCACATCTATTCGCTCACCGTTTGCGCCATGATGGGCACGCGCCTGGGCGGCTTGAACGTGCTCATTCCAAATCCGCGCGACATGCCCGGTTTCGTCAAGGAGTTGGCCAAGTACAAGGTCAACATTTTCCCGGCCGTGAATACGCTGTACAACGGTTTGCTCAACAACGCCGACTTCCACAAGCTTGATTTTTCAAGCTACAAGATCTGCAACGGCGGCGGCATGTCGGTGCAGCAGGCCGTGGCCGACAAGTGGCTCAAGCTGACCGGCACCCCGATCATCGAAGGCTATGGTCTGTCCGAGACGTCGCCGGTGGCCACCGCCAACCGCTGCGACATCAAGGAATTTACCGGCATGATCGGCCTGCCGTATCCGTCCACCGAAATCCAGATCCTGGACGACGACGGCCAGCCGGTCCCGCTGGGCACCGCCGGCGAAATCGCGATTCGTGGCCCGCAGGTGATGGCCGGCTACTGGCAGCGCGACGATGAAACGGCCAAGGTCATGACGGCCGACGGCTTCTTCAAGTCGGGCGACGTCGGCATCATGGACGAACGCGGCTACACCCGGATCGTGGACCGCAAGAAGGACATGATTCTGGTGTCGGGCTTCAACGTCTATCCGAACGAGATTGAAGGCGTGGTCTCCTCCCATCCGGGCGTGCTCGAATGCGCGTGCGTGGGCGTGCCGGACAAAAATTCAGGCGAGGCTGTGAAGCTGTTCGTGGTGAAAAAGGATCCGAACCTGACGTCCGAGATGCTGATGGATTACTGCAAAGAGCAGCTGACCGCGTACAAGAAGCCGAAGTACATCGAGTTCCGCACCGATCTGCCCAAGACCAACGTCGGCAAGATCCTGCGGCGCGAGCTGCGCGACGAAAAGACCGCCGCGTAACTGGCAAGCCCCATTGGCCTCGCGAGCGAGGCTGCTGCACAAGGGGCTTCGTGGACCGTAGGTCGGAATGCGCTTCGCTTTTCCGACCTACTCTTTTGCAACGACATGGAACGCGGGACGATGAGGCTTGGCGTTGTTATCGGCGTGATTGCTTTGCCAGCGTGCCCCTGTTTTCAGCCCGCGCCGACCTCGATCACAGGAGATTGCGCAGTTCCTCACCCGTCAAAAACCCCTCCGCCGTGCCCTCGAGCCCGCACGCATGCTCGCCGGCGACTGCTCCCATCTGCATGCACTCCAACACCTCCCGCTCCTGCGCGTAGCCGGCCAAAAACGCCGCCGCAAACGCATCGCCCGCGCCATTGCTGTCAACGATGGGCCGTCCCATCCCCGCCACCCGCACGTGCCGCGATACCTGCTCGCCCCGCGTCATGAAATAACTGCCCGCCGCACCGGCCGTAGCCACCACGACTTGTGCGCGGCCCTGCGCGAAAATCTCGCGCATGACCTGTTCATGCCGCCCTCCCATGGCGGCGGTACTCATGAACACGATGTCCGAGCGATAGGCGAAGGGATGGTAATAAGGTTTGCTGCCGTCCCAGTCATGCAGGTCCGTCGACACCATCACGCCAAGCGCCTGCGCGTCGTCGTACAGATCCGCTGCCCACGGCACGATGGAAAAATGCGCATGCGTGGCACGCTCCAGGAAGGGCAGGTAATACGCGCGCTCCATGCGCAGCGCGTCCGGATGGCGAGCGTCATACAAGGAGAGCCGCCGCCCCGCCGGGTCAACCAGGTTCACGCTGCGGCGCGTGCCGCTTGGGTGAATCAGATAGCTGAAGGGCAGGCCCCGCTCGCGGTAACGCGCGTGGATCAGTTCTGCCTGCGGATCGTCGCCGATGAAGTCGACCAACATCGTGGCCCGCCCAAGCGCGTGCGAGCCGAGCGCCACGCCATTGCCGGTATGGGCCACGTAGTCGCGCACCGGGCCCACATGAATTGAGTCTGCCGTCGCCAGCGGCAGCCAGGGAACGCGCACGATGGTGTCGATGCCGACACCGCCAAATACCACAAGATCCAAGTCGCGCATCGTATTTACCGGTTGTCTAGTTGCGGCAAATATATCGTAAACGTAGTTTTACTACAATATTTGATAGAAAAGTGCTGGGAAATGTGGTTTTTACTACCTGATTTGCTGCCTCATCCAGTGCGCCGCGCGCCCGGTCGACCGTTCGCGACGCCAAAGCTGGCCAGGCGCGCCGCCGCGCTGTTCGGGTCGCGCACATTGTCCAGGCCGACAAAAACGGTCGAAGTCGATTCCGGCGTAATTTCCATCAGCATGAAGCCCCGCTTGTCGCTGCGGCCATATTTGATGTGCGGGTTCATGTCGACAAACTGCTGCGTGCGCGCCTGCCCCCTGGAGCTCGAGGTAACGGAAGTGCCGCACAACTCGGTGGCAATGACGGGATTGCGCGCCGAGACGGGGCGCCCGAAATCGGCCAACAGATCAGTCGCGTAAAAAGTATGCACGTCGCCCGACAGGATCACCGGATTGGCCGCGCGGCTCGCCACCAGCGCATCGAACAGCCGGGCGCGCGCCGCCGGATAGCCATCCCAGCCATCGTTCCAGAAGCGCCCGCCACCGGGCGTAGTGAGCGGCAGCTGGCTCGATTGCGCCATGGGCGTTTGCTGCGCCACGATATTCCAGCGTGCTTTCGACGACGCAAAGCCTTCGGCCAGCCACGCTTCCTGCTGCGCGCCGAGCATGCTGCGCGCCGGATCGGCCAACGCCTTGCAGGCACGCGTGACCGAGCTTGAACCACCGCGCCCCTTGGGCGCACACGCCTGCACCGCGCGGTACTGGCGGTCGTCCAGCACGTGCAGGCGCGCCAGCTGGCCCCAGTCATAGCGCTGGTAGATACGCACGTCGCCAAAGGCACCCGAGCGCGGCGTTGCCAGGCGCAGCGGCATGTGCTCGTAGAAGGCCTGGTAGGCCGCGGCGCGGCGCGCTGCAAAGTCGGGCGTGAGCAGCTCGTCGCGGTCGCGCGCGTAGTCGTTGGCCACTTCATGGTCGTCCCAGGTCACGATCCAGGGCGCGGCCAGGTGCGCCGCCTGCAGGTCCGGGTCGCTCTTGTACTGCGCGTAGCGAGCGCGGTAGTCGGCCAGCGAGTACGACTCGTTCACCCGCTGCGCGCTGGCCGGGTGGTGCAATTGGTACGGTCCCCACTCGTAGATGTAGTCGCCCAAAAACACCACCAGGTCCGGATGGGCGGCTGCGATATGGCGGTGCGCCGCGTACGCGCCAAACTCCCAGTGCTGGCAGGAGGCGACGGCCAGCTTGAGCAGCCCGGGCATGGTGCCCGGCGCGGGCGCGGTGCGGGTGCGCCCGGCCGGGCTGACGGCGTCGCCCAGCATGAAGCGGTACCAGTACCAGCGCGCCGGTGCCAGTCCCTTGACGTCTACATGGACGCTGTGGGCCAGTGCGGGCGAGGCGGTTGCCGTACCCGCGGCGACGATACGGGTAAACGCCTGGTCGTGCGCCACCTCCCAGCGCACCGGAACGGCCACTGGCGGCATCGACTGTGCATTGAGCGGATCGGCCAGGATGCGCGTCCAGAGAATAACGGAGTCGGGCAGGGGCGAACCGGAAGCGACACCGAGACTGAATGAATAAGCTTGCGCGCGCGGGGCCGGGGCCGCCACGCTGGCGCCGGCCGCCCCCAGCGCGGCGCCCAGGCCGGCCAGGCGCGCGCCGCGCAGCAGGAAAATCCGGCGCTGCTGCTGCACCGGCACCTTAGCAGTCGGCCCTGGTGCTGTCGAGCGCGGGCAGCTTGCGCGGCTTGCGGTCGTCGCCGGTGGCCACATACGTCAGCGTCGCTTCGGTCACCTTGACGGTGTCGGCCTGCAGGCGGTTACGCTCGGCATACACTTCAACGTACACGGTCACCGATGTGTTGCCGACCTTGACGATATCGGCGTAAAACGACAGCAGGTCGCCTACGAACACGGGATGCTTGAATACGAAGGAGTTGACCGCGATCGTGGCAACGCGGCCGTTGGCGCGGCGCGTGGCCGGCAGCGAACCGGCAATGTCGACCTGCGCCATGATCCAGCCGCCGAACACATCGCCGTAGACATTGGCGTCGGACGGCGCCGGCATAACCCGCAATTGCGGCATTTTGCCAGGAGGAAGGCCCGTGGTGGATGGTGCGGAAGCGTCTTTTTCGGGCGTGGTCATCTTGAATTCTCATGAAAGGCTACAATCGCCTAGATTGAACCATAAATATCAGACCTCTGCCAATGCGCCACCATTCCTCCAGCACGCCACCCCCTGTCGCCGACCCCAAAGCCGTAGTCCGCAGCGACTGGGCCGTCATCCAGACGCTGTTTCCCTACCTGTGGGTCTACAAATGGCGCGTGATGGCGGCCATGGCCTGCCTGATCGCCGCCAAGGTGGCCAACGTGGGCGTGCCGATGGTGCTCAAAAAGCTCATCGACCAGCTCACCATCAACCCGGCCAGCCCGCATGCGCTGCTGGTGCTGCCGCTCGGGGCGCTGGTCGCCTATGGCATGCTGCGCTTGTCGACAACCGTGTTTACCGAGCTGCGCGAGTTCCTGTTTTCGCGCGTCACGCAGCGCGCCGTGCGCACCATTGCCCTGCGCGTGTTTCGCCACCTGCATGCGCTGTCGCTGCGCTTTCACCTGAACCGCCAGACCGGGGGCATGACGCGCGATATCGAACGCGGCACGCGCGGCGTCAGCTCGCTGATCTCGTTCACGCTGTTTAATATCTTGCCCACGCTGGTCGAAATCACGCTCGTGCTCGGTTACCTGGTGACCCATTACGACATCTGGTTTTCAGTCATCACCGCGGTGGCGCTGGTGACCTACATCGCCTTTACCGTCCTCGTCACCGACTGGCGCACGCACTTCCGGCGCACCATGAACGACCTCGATTCCAAGGCCAACACCAAAGCGATCGACTCGCTGATCAACTATGAAACCGTCAAGTACTTCGGCAACGAGGATTACGAAGCAACGCGCTACGACGAAGGCCTGAAGGGGTTTGAAAACGCCGCAGTCAAGTCGCAGACCTCGCTGTCGTTCCTCAACACAGGGCAGTCCCTGATTATCGCCACCGCCGTCACGCTGATCCTGTGGCGCGCCACCGCCGGCGTGATCGCCGGGAGCATGACGTTGGGCGACCTGGTGCTGGTCAATACCTTCATGATCCAGCTGTACATTCCGCTCAATTTTCTGGGCGTGATCTACCGCGAGATCAAGCAAAGCCTGGCCGACATGGAGCGCCTGTTCTCGCTGCTGGACCAGAACAAGGAAGTGGCCGACGACCCGCGCGCCAAGGCACTGCAGACGCGCGGCGCGCAGGTCGTGTTTTCAAACGTGAACTTCAGCTACGAGAGCAATCGCGAGATTTTGTTCGGCGTGGACTTCACGATCCCGGCCGGGACCACCACGGCGGTGGTGGGGCACAGCGGCTCGGGCAAGTCGACCTTGTCGCGCTTGTTGTTCCGCTTTTATGACGTCAACAGCGGTGGCATCAGCATCGACGGCCAGGATCTGCGCCACGTCACGCAAGAGTCGCTGCGCAGCGCGATCGGCATTGTGCCGCAAGATACGGTGCTGTTCAATGACACCATCGGGTATAACATCGCTTATGGCAAACCGGGCGCCACGCAGGACGATATTGTCGCGGCAGCGCGGGCGGCGTCGATCCATGACTTCATCGAGACTTTGCCGGACGGGTATGGAACCATGGTGGGCGAGCGCGGCTTGAAGCTGTCGGGCGGCGAAAAGCAGCGCGTGGCAATTGCCCGCACCCTGCTCAAAAATCCCGCGATCCTGATCTTTGACGAGGCCACATCGGCGCTCGATTCAAAGGCCGAGCAGGCGATCCAGGCGCAGTTGAAGGAAATTGCAAAGAACCGCACCACGCTGGTGATTGCGCACCGGCTCTCGACGGTGGCCGACGCGCAGCAGATCCTGGTGCTCGATCACGGCAAGATCGTCGAGCGCGGCACGCATCAGGCCCTGCTCGCGCAGGATGGTTTGTACCGGCAGATGTGGGAGCGGCAGCAGGCCAGGCAGGATGAAGAGTTGCTGGCGTCTCCGGTGCCGACGTGACGCCTTGGTTTGCATCGCGCAGCGACCGTTGCGGCTGAAAAAATAGCCAACAATGTGGCGGAATGCGCTGGCGCTTTTCCGCCCTACGCGGTGTCGTCAGCGAATGGTGCACCTTTTGCATGGATGCGCCCGTAGGGCGGAAAAGCGCAGCGCATTCCGCCATTTCTCACCGCCTCAGTAAGTATAAAACATCCGCTGAATCTCCTTGGTATTGCTGGTTTTGGTCAGCGCCAGCATCAGCAAGATGCGCGCCTTTTGCGCACTCAAGGTATCGGCCACCACAAAGTCCAGCTCATCGTCATTGGCCTCGCCATTGCGCGCCAAAATCCCCTGGCCCACGCGGCTTGCGCGCACCACAACCACACCCTTGGCGCGCGCCGCCACCAGCGCCGGCTTGACCTTGGACGCCAGGCTGCCGTCCCCCACGCCCGCATGGATGATGCCCTTGGCGCCTGTGGCCACAAACGCATCGACCGCCACCGGCCCCATATTCGCGTAACCATACACAATCTCCACCGCCGGCAGCACCTGCAGCGCGCCGATATCGAACTCGGTGTCGCTCGTATGCTTGCGCAGCTGCTGGCGATAAAAGAACGGTTTGCCGCCCTGGATATAACCGAGCATGCCCAGCTCGGAAGTGCGGAACGCATCGAGCGTCGAGGTATTGCTCTTGGCGACATCGCGCGCGGACTGGATCTGGTCATTCATCGCCACCAGCACGCCCTTGCCCACCGCTTCCGGGCTGGCCGCGAGCAGCACCGAGTTATACAAGTTGATCGGGCCGTCGGCCGAGATCGCGGTCGACGGCCGCATCGCGCCCACCAGCACCACGGGTTTACGGCTCTTGACGACCAGGTTTAAAAAATAAGCGGTTTCTTCCAGCGTATCGGTGCCGTGCGTGATGACGATGCCGTCCACATTCGGCTGGGCCAGCAACACATTGACGCGCTTGGCCAGCGTGAGCCAGTGCTCATTGCTCATGTTCTCGCTGGCGATCTGGAACACCTGCTCGCCGCTGACGTTGGCAACCTTGGCCAGTTCCGGCACCGCCGCGATCAGGCGCTGCACGCCGACGGTGGCGGCGGTGTAGCCGACGGTGGTGGTGGACGAGGCGCCGGTGCCGGCGATGGTGCCCCCGGTCGCCAGGATCGTCACATTGGCCAGCTTGGGCGCGGCCGACTCGGCGTGCGCGGCCATGAAGAACAATAGGCCGAACAGCGCCAACATCGATTGCGCGGGATTTTTACGAAGCATGCGGTCTCCTGGACTGACTAGGGTGTTGATAAATGGGCGGGGCAGCTCAAGGCAGCGGGGCGGTAGCCAGGTCTTCCTGCGTTGGATTGGTCAGTTCGCCTTCCCACTTCGCCACGACGGCGGTGGCGATGCCGTTGCCGATGACGTTGGTGGCCGAACGCGCCATGTCGAGGAAGTGGTCAATCCCGAGCAGCAGCAGCAAGCCTTGTTCAGGCAGGCCAAACTGCGCCAGCGTGGCGGCAATCACCACCAGCGAGGCGCGCGGCACGCCCGCCATGCCCTTGGAGGTCAGCATCAGCACCAGCATCATTGTCAGCTGGGTGCTCCACTCCATGTGAATGCCGTAAGCCTGGGCGATGAAAATGGTGGCGAAGGTGCAGTACATCATCGAGCCGTCGAGGTTGAACGAATACCCGATCGGCAGCACGAAGGCGGCAATCCGGTTGCGCACGCCAAAGCGCTCCAGGCCTTCCAGCGTTTTGGGGAAGGCCGCTTCGGACGACGCGGTCGAAAACGCGAGCAGTGTTGGTTCGCGCAGTTCGCGCAGCAGCGCAATGACGCGCGGACCGAGGAACAGGAAGCCGGCAAAAATCAGCAGCAGCCACAACAGCGCAATGCCGAGGTAAAATTCGCCCATGAAAACGCTGTACTTGGCGATCACTTTCGGGCCGCTCTTGGCGATAATCGCCGTCACGGCGGCAAACACCGCGATCGGCGCCAGGTTCATCACGTAGCCGGTCACCTTGAGCATGACGTGGGCCACGCCGTCGATCGCGTCGATCAACGGTTTTGCGCGTTCGCCCACCGCAGCGGCCGCGGTGCCGAAGAACAGCGAGAAAATCACGATCTGCAAAATCTCGTTCTTGGCCATGCCATCGACGATCGACGCGGGCACCAGGTGGGTGACAAATTCCTTGAGCGTCAAGCTGGCGGTGGTGATGTCGGTCTTGGCCAAGGGCTCGAGTTCCATGCCCACGCCCGGCTGCAGCACGTTCACCAGCACCAGGCCGAGCGAGAGCGACATGACCGACGCGAGCACGAACCACAGCAGCGCCTTGGCGCCGATGCGTCCCACCTCGCTGGCGCTGCCCATCTTGGCGATGCCCACCACCAGGGTGGAGAACACGAGCGGGGCGATGATCATCTTGATCAGGCGCAGGAACACCGTGGTGACCAGCGATAGGTAATCGGCAAACGGTTTGGGATCGGCCAGCATCAGGTTGGCGGCGTAGCCGGTGATCAGGCCGAGCACCAGTGCGCCGAGAATGTAGAGGGTGAGGCGATTCTTCTTGTTCATTTGGTGCGCATCCTGTTGGTAGGCCGATGAGTTGATGAGTCAGTGAGCCGATGAGCCTAAGCTTGCCTTCTGGGCAAAATAGCATTCTCATTGCAAGTTTGGCAGTATCCTAGTGGGCGGGGGTGCTGTCAAGCCGACCGCACCCGTCCCGAACAGGCAAGAAAACAACATGATCGAACTTAAAAATGTCAGCAAGTCGTACGGCGCTTTCAAGGTGCTGGCCGAGTGCAGCACGCGCGTCGACAAGGGCGACGTGGTGGTCATCTGCGGCCCGTCCGGCTCGGGCAAGTCGACCCTGATCAAGACCGTCAATGGCCTGGAGCCGTTCCAGGCAGGCGAAGTGATCGTCGACGGCGTGTCGGTGGGTGCGCCCAAGACCGATCTGTCGCGCCTGCGCGCGCGCATCGGCATGGTGTTCCAGAATTTCGAGCTGTTCCCGCACCTGTCGGTACGCGACAACCTGACGCTCGGGCAAATCAAGGTGCTGGGGCGCACGCGCGAGGAAGCCACTGTTCGCGGCCTGAAGTACCTGGACCGGGTTGGCTTGCTGGCGCAGCAGGACAAGTTCCCCAGCCAGCTCTCGGGCGGCCAGCAGCAGCGCGTGGCGATCGCGCGCGCGCTGGCGATGGACCCGGTCGCAATGCTGTTCGACGAACCCACCTCCGCGCTTGACCCGGAAATGATCACCGAAGTGCTCGACGTGATGGTCGGCCTGGCGCAGGAGGGCATGACGATGATGGTGGTAACCCACGAGATGGGTTTTGCGCGCAAGGTGGCCGACCGCATCATCTTCATGGATCACGGCCGGATTGTCGAAGATACGCCGACGCAGGCGTTTTTCACGCAGCCGGCGTCCGAGCGGGCGCGCGAATTCTTGGCCAAGATCATTCACTGAGCGGCTGACGGCTGGCACCAGGATTGTCAGGCTGCGGCCTACTTGGCGCAAGCCTCGCGCGCCAGGCTGGCGCCGCGCTGCTGCGCGCTGGCAAACTGCGCCGCCGACAGCTCGTCTCCAAAGCGTTCGCGCAGCTGCGCCTCTGCAAGCAGCTTTTTGCGCGGCACCGCGGCCGCGATACTGTAGGCCATGGCCGCCTCCGGATCGCGCCCGGTGAGCTGGCCCGCATCGTAGACGGTCGACAGCAGCGCCAGCGCGAACTGGTCGCAGGTGCGGCCCGCTTGCTTCAGGTAGGCCAGCGCATCGGTTTTCCATTGCACGACAGTGGGGTCGCCCGGGTTGTCGGCAACATCGAAATCGCGCCCGTACGGGCCTTCCATGTAAAAGTCGATCTGCGCGCCCACGTGTCCGGCGCGCGCGGCGGTGTCCAAAAAGGCCAGCCTTTCCTGCACCTGGGCCGGCGACATGCCCGCGCACAGCTTGACCATGGCGGCGCGCTCGCGCAGGAACGCTTCGCGCTCGCCTGCTTCGTGGTATTCGGCCACCGGGTCGGCGTTGGCCGCGCAGATCGATGCGGCCTGGTAGACCTAGTACGCCCATCCCGGGTGGAACTTGACGAAGCGAAGCGGGGCGCGCTGATGACGGTGCCGGTCAGGTAGACCCGCTTGCTGGCGGTGCAGGTGGTGAGTTCGGAAGCGCTGGCTTACATCGATGGCAACAACACAAGCAGAGCAATCATTGATTTTTTCAATGCGATCTCCAAAGGCGTGGTGTTTCAATATGACCCGTTGATTCCGATGTCCCTTGCGCCTGCGGGCGGCCAAGCATGCAGTACTGCCAACCCGGAACCAAGCTCGACTTTATCCCGGAAAATCAGAGAAAGACAAAAGTTCGCATTTTTAGACAATAGTTGATGCGCAATGCCAACGGTTTCTAGACAAAGCGCGAGCTTAGCAAGCCAGGCGCGACAACTTCCGGCGCCGCTGCCGGCGCCCCAACACGCGTGGGGGCAGGTAAAATGCTGCATCCTTCGCCGAAAGCTGCCATGACCCTCCTCGCCACCCCGCAATCGCTCACCATCACCCGCCCCGACGACTGGCACCTGCACCTGCGCGACGGCGCGGCGCTGGCCAGCGTGCTGCCGCACAGCGCGCGCCAGTTCGCGCGCGCCATCGTCATGCCCAACCTCAAGCCGCCGGTCACCACCACCGCCATGGCGCAAGCCTACCGCGAGCGCATCCTGGCCGCGCTGCCGTCCGGCATGGCGTTCGAGCCCTTGATGACGCTCTACCTGACCGACAATACCGACCCCGACGAAATCCGGCGCGCGGCCGACAGCGGCTTCGTGCACGCCGTCAAGCTGTACCCGGCCGGCGCCACCACCAATTCGGACGCCGGCGTGACCGACCTCACGCGCTGCTACAAGACGCTTGAAGTGATGCAGGAAGTGGGCATACCCTTCCTGGTCCATGGCGAAGTGACCGACCAGGACATCGACCTGTTCGACCGCGAAGCGGTATTCATCGAACGGGTAATGCGTCCGCTGCGGCGCGACATGCCGGCGCTGAAAATCGTCTTCGAGCACATCACCACCAAAGACGCGGCGCAATACGTGGCCGAAGCGGACGGCCCGATTGCCGCCACCATCACCGCCCACCACCTGCTCTACAACCGCAACGAGATTTTCAAGGGCGGCATTCGTCCCCACTTCTACTGCCTGCCCGTACTCAAGCGCGAAGAACACCGCCTGGCCTTGATGACGGCGGCCACCAGCGGCGACGAACGCTTTTTCCTCGGTACCGACTCCGCCCCGCATGCCATCGGCGCCAAGGAAACCGCGTGCGGCTGCGCCGGCTGCTACACCGCCCTGCATGCGATGGAGATGTACACCGAAGCGTTCGAACGTGCCGGCGCGCTCGACAAGCTCGAAGCCTTCGCCAGCTTCCACGGTCCGGATTTCTACGAGCTGCCGCGCAATACCGGGACCGTGACGCTCAAGCGCGAAGCCTGGACGCTGCCGCAAACGGTGCCGCTGGCCGAGTCCACGCTGGTGCCGCTGAACGGCGGCGAGCAGATCAACTGGAAGCTGCTGTAGGCCGATGTTCCCGCAGATCGACTGGACGCGCCGCTGGTACGATTCGGTGCGGCCCGCCTTTGCGGGCCTGGACCCGGACCTGGACGCGCTCGGCCTCACCGGCGCTCTGAATGCCGGCGCCGCCGCGCTGGCGCTGGTGAACCAGCGCGGCCAGCCGGTGCGCTTTGTGCCGCAGGCCGATTTGCCCGAAGGGCGCGCCTACGAAGAATTCATCGGCGCCACCGGCTGCGTGCCCACGCGCGAGAACCTGCATGACTTTTTCAACGGCCTGGTGTGGCTCACTTTCCCGCGCATCAAGCTGCAGCTCAATGCCTTGCAGGCGGCGCAGATCGCGCTGGCGGGCGTGGGCAAGTCGCGCGGCTCGGCGCGCGACGGCGCCACCATCTTTGATGAAAATTGCGCGCTGCTGGTGGTGCGCCAAGGTTCGCAGGGCGCAGCGCTGGTCGAGGCCTTGCGCGCGCATTTGTGGAGCGAAGCCTTGCATGAACGCTGCGCCGCGTTCGGCCCCGACGTACAGGTGTGGCTGTTCGGGCACGCACTGATGGAAAAGCTGGTCGCCCCGCGCAAGGCAATCACCGCGCACACGCGCGTGGTGCCGGCAGGCGACGCCTTTTTCGCGCTCGATCACGATGCGCAGCGCACCTGGATCGACGCGCACGTGGCCGCATCGCTGGCCGCCGAAGGCTTGAGCACCGCCTGCTTTACACCGCTGCCGGTGCTGGGCGTGCCGGGTTGGTGGGAGGGCCAGGACGCCGCCTTCTACGCCGACGCCAGCGTGTTCAGGCCCAAGCAAAAGTGGTAACCGATACCGCAAACGTAGGGTGGAAAAGCCCAACGGGCGCATTCCACCATGCGCCGCCCAAGACCCATCAAACCTTCAAGAATTCTTCCTTGCCCCCGAGCCAGCGCGCCAGATGCGCCTCGACCACATCATCAACCGCATCATGAATCAGTTTGTGCGCCACGCCGCGCGCCTGCTCCACCAGCCACTGGTCGGTCTCCAGATCGGCAAACCTGAGCATCGCCTGCCCCGACTGGCGCGCGCCTAAAAATTCGCCCGGCCCGCGAATTTCCAGGTCGCGCCGGGCGATCTCGAAGCCATCGGTGGTCTCGCGCATTGTCATCAAGCGCTGCTTTGCAATCTGCCCCAGCGGACTTTGATACAGCAGCAGGCACACGCTGGCCGCCGAGCCGCGGCCCACGCGCCCGCGCAGCTGGTGCAACTGCGAGAGGCCAAAGCGCTCCGCATGTTCGATCACCATCAGCGACGCGTTGGGCACGTCCACCCCCACTTCGATCACGGTGGTGGCCACCAGCACTTGCACGTCGTTGGTGGTAAAAGCGTCCATCACTTCCTGCTTTTCGGCCGGCTTGAGGCGGCCATGCACCAGCCCCACCTGCAAGTCGGGCAAGGCCTCGGCCAGCATCGCATGCGTGTCGGTCGCCGTTTGCAGCTGCAGCGCCTCGGACTCCTCGATCAGCGGACAGACCCAATACACCTGCCGGCCTTCCAGCGTCGCCGCGTACACCCGTTCGATGACTTCATCGCGCCGGTTCTGGTCGATCGCGCGCGTGACGATGGGGCTACGGCCAGGCGGCAGCTCGTCGATCACCGACACTTCAAGGTCGGCGTAATACGTCATCGCCAGCGTGCGCGGAATGGGCGTGGCCGACATCATCAGCTGGTGCGGCGTCTTGCCATTGCTGCCCTTGTTGCGCAACGTCAGGCGCTGGCCCACGCCAAAGCGGTGCTGTTCGTCGACGATCACCAGTCCCAGTTTGGCAAATTGCACCGTGTCCTGGATTAGCGCATGGGTGCCGATCACCAGTTGCGCCTCGCCCGATTCAACCAGCGCGGTGGCGGCGACCTTGTCCTTTTTTTTCAGACTGCCGGTCAGCCACACCACTTTCACGCCGAGCGGCTCCATCAACGCGGCGATTTTGCGAAAGTGCTGGTCGGCCAAAATTTCAGTCGGCGCCATCAGCGCGGCCTGGTAGCCGCTGTCGATGGCTTGCGCCGCCGCCAGCGCCGCCACCACCGTCTTGCCACTGCCGACGTCGCCCTGCAGCAGGCGCTGCATCGGGTAGCCGTTTTTGAGGTCGGCGCGAATCTCCTTGAGCACGCGCTGCTGGGCGCCGGTCAGCTTGAAGGGCAGTTCTCCCAAAAAGCCTTCGGACAGCGCGCCGACCGTTTTGAGCACCGGCGCGCCTTTCACGCGGCGCGCCCGCTGCGCGCGCTTGAGCGAGAGCTGCTGGGCCAGCAGTTCGTCGAATTTCATGCGCACCCAGGCCGGATGCGAACGGTCGACCAGCGCGTTGGCGTCGATTTCCTGCGGCGGGTAGTGCAGCAGGCGCACCGCCGGTTCAAAGTTCGACAGGCTCATCGACGAGAGCAGGGCGGCGGGCAGGGTGTCGGCCCAGTCGACCCGCTTCATGGCGTCGGCGATGGCGCGCCGCAGGATGGCTTGCGAGAGGCCTTCGCCGGACGGATACACGGGCGTGAGTTCCTTGGGCAGCGGTGCGCCTTCATTGACCACCTTGTAGCCGGGATGGACCATCTCGGCGCCGAAAAAACCGTGTTTCAGTTCGGCCCGGGCGCGCACGCGGGTGCCTTCGGCCAGCTGCTTGACCTGGCTGCCGTAAAAATTCATGAAGCGCAGCAGCAAGTCACCCGTTTCGTCGGCGATGGTGACGAGCAGCTGGCGCCGCGGCCGGTAAGAAATTTCGTTCTTGGTGACCACGCCTTCCACCTGCGACACGTGGCCGCCGCGCAGGCACGCCTCGCGGATAGGGACCACTTGCGTCTCGTCCTCGTAGCGCATTGGCAGGTGCAGCACCAGGTCCATATCGGTGTGCAGCCCCAGCTTGGCGAGCTTGCTTTCGTTGGTTTTTGGCGCGGCTTTTGGTTTTGATGGGGGCATATTGCTGCGATTTAGCTGCGCTAGGATAAAATAGAGGGTTGCCCGACGCGTGAGCGCTATTGTACGCAGTCGCGGCCACTCTTGGCGGATTGCATCCGCCCTACGGTTCGTAGCCGGAAAACCGTAGGGCGAATAAGCAAAGCGCAATCCGCCAAGCGTCACGTTGACTCAATCTCTTCTATGCTGATTCAAACTATGTATTCGCTCTCCAACTTCGATTTCGACCTGCCCCCGGAACGCATCGCGCAACTGCCGCTGCCGGACCGCAGCGCCTCGCGCCTGCTGCACCTGGACCTTGACACCATCATCGACCGCCAGTTCGGGGACATGGTCGACCTGCTCGTCCCCGGCGACCTGCTGGTGATGAACGACACGCGCGTGCTCAAGGCGCGCTTTTTCGGCGTCAAGGAAACCGGCGGCAATGTCGAGGTGCTGGTCGAGCGCGTGCTCGACAAGCGCACCGTGCTGGCCCAGGTGCGCGCCTCCAAGTCGCCCAAGCCGGGCAACAAGATCCGCCTGGCCGACGCTTTCAACGTCACCGCGGGCGAGCGCGCCGGCGAGTTTTTCACGCTCACGTTCGACGGCGACGTGTTCGACCTGATCGAAGCGCACGGCCGCCTGCCGCTGCCGCCGTACATTGAGCATGACGCCGACGCATTCGACGAAACGCGCTACCAGACCGTGTATTCGCGCGAGCCGGGCGCGGTGGCCGCACCCACCGCCGGCCTGCATTTCGACGAAGCCCTGCTGGCCAGGCTGAAGGCCAAGGGCGTCAACTTCGCCTACGTCACGCTGCACGTGGGCGCCGGCACCTTCCAGCCGGTGCGGGTGGAAGTGCTGGCCGAGCACAAGATGCACACCGAGTGGTACAGCGTGCCGCAAGCGACCGTGGACGCGGTGCGCGCCGCCAAGGCCGCCGGGCGTGACGTTGTCGCCGTCGGCACCACCAGCCTGCGCGCACTCGAATCGGCGTCGCAGTCGGGCCAGCTGGAAGCGGGCAGCGCCGACACGGCCCTGTTCATCACGCCCGGCTACACCTTCAAGACCGTCACGCGCCTGATTACCAACTTCCACCTGCCCAAGTCGACCCTGCTGATGCTGGTGTCCGCCTTTGCCGGTTATGAACCCATCCGGCGCGCCTACGCGCATGCGATCGCCAGCGAATACCGCTTTTTCAGCTATGGCGACGCCATGCTGCTCACTACAAAGAACGTTTAAACATGCTCGACTTCAAACTCCTGAAAACCGACACCAGCGGCCTGTCGCACGCGCGCCGCGGCCGCCTGACGCTCAATCACGGCGTCATCGAAACGCCGATCTTCATGCCGGTGGGCACCTACGGCTCGGTCAAGGCGATGTCGCCGGTGGAGCTGAAGGAAATCGGTTCCCAGATCATTTTGGGTAATACCTTCCACCTGTGGCTGCGTCCGGGCACGCAAGTGCTCGACAAATTTGGCGGCCTGCACGGCTTCATGGGCTGGGACGGGCCGATCCTGACCGATTCGGGTGGCTTCCAGGTGTTTTCGCTGGGCGCAATGCGCAAGATTACCGAAGAAGGCGTCAAGTTCCAGTCACCCATCGACGGCAGCAAACTGTTCCTCTCGCCCGAAATTTCGATGCAGATCCAGCGCTCGCTCAATTCCGACATCGTGATGCAGTTCGACGAATGCACGCCTTACGAGATTGACGGCCGGCCGGCCACGACCGAGGAAGCGGGCAAGTCGATGCGCATGTCGCTGCGCTGGGCCCAGCGTTCGATGAATGAATTCACCCAGGGCCAGAACCCGAACGCGCTGTTTGGCATCGTCCAGGGCGGCATGTTCGAGCATTTGCGCGACGAGTCGCTGGCCGGCCTGGAAGAGATCAACTTCCCCGGCATTGCGATTGGCGGGCTATCGGTGGGCGAACCGAAGGAAGACATGATGCGCATGCTGGCGCACGTCGGACCAAAGCTGCCGGCCAACAAGCCGCACTATCTGATGGGCGTGGGTACGCCGGAAGACCTGGTGGCCGGCGTGGCAAATGGCATCGACATGTTCGATTGCGTGATGCCGACCAGAAATGCTCGCAATGGCTGGCTGTTCACGCGTTTTGGCGATGTGAAGATCAAGAATGCACGCTACAAGGAAGACATGGGCCCGCTCGATGAGAGTTGCGACTGCTATTGCTGCAAAAACTTTTCGCGTGCATATCTGCATCACTTGCACCGCTCGAAAGAAATTTTAGGGGCGCGGTTGAATACGATTCACAACCTGCATTATTACCTGAAGTTGATGAGCGAAATGCGCGATGCGATCGATGCTGACCGGTTTCATGCGTTCAGGCTGGAGTTCAACGCTGCCCGCGCCCGCGGCGTTTAACGGTGGGGTGCCTGGCGGCCCAACACAAATTTATTGCAAATCAACACCTTGCAAAAACAAATTAACAGGCCAACTACCCCCAATTGGTCTTGGCACACCCGTCGATGCTAGAATACAGCGCTGCTTTTTTTACTCATTCAACCAATTCACCCTGGAGTTCTCGTGTTTATTTCTAACGCCTACGCACAAGCGGCCCCCGCTGCTGCAAATTCGGGCCTGATGGGCAACCTGTCCACCTTCCTTCCCTTGGTCTTGATGTTCGTGGTCATGTACTTCCTGATGATCCGCCCGCAGCAAAAGAAAGCCAAGGAACAGCGCCAGATGATGGACGCGCTGGCCAAGGGCGATGAAGTCGTCACCGCCAGCGGCATCCTGGGCAAAGTCACCAAAGTGCTCGACACCTACGTGATGCTCGAAATTGCCGCCAACACCGAAATCACCGTGCAAAAGCACGCAGTGACCACCCTGCTGCCAAAAGGCACCCTGAAGTCGCTGTAAGCCTGACGGGCGGCATCGCGCCGCTTGCCTGCTCAATCTGACCGCTGGAATACTATGAACCGCTATCCCGTCTGGAAATACGTTTTGATCGTCATCGCGCTGCTGTTCGGCGCGCTGTACACGGCGCCCAACTACTTCGGCGAATCGCCGGCGTTGCAGGTGACGACCGGCCGCACCACCCTCAAGATCAGCGCCGACACCGCACAGCGCGTGTCCGAGGCGCTCAGGACGGCTGGCGTTGCGGCGCAGGCAGTCCAAGTCGAGGGTAGCGGCAACACCACCTCGGTGCGCGTGCGCTTTATTACCACGGACGAGCAGTTCAAGGCCAAACTGGCGCTCGAGCGGGCGCTGAACACCGATCCGGCCGACCCGAACTATATCGTCACGGTCAACCTGGTGAAGAACACGCCCAAGTGGATGCAACTGGTGCATGCCGCGCCGATGAACCTGGGCCTGGATTTGCGCGGTGGCGTGCACTTCCTGCTGCAGGTGGACGTTGCGGCCACCACCGACAACAAGATCAAGGGCGTGGTCTCGAGCGTGCGCAGCCAGCTGCGCGGCAAGAGCCTGCACACCGGCATTGAGCGCACGGGTAACAGCGTCGAAATCAAATGCCGCGATGCAGATAGCTGCACCAAGGCGCGCGAACTGCTGGCCAAAGAGACGACCGAACTGCTGTTCGCCGAATCGGTGGATGGCGAAGGCAGCAAGCTGGTCTTGTCGATCAAGCCGGAAGCGCTCAAGAAAGCCACCGAAGAAGGCGTCAAGCAAAACATTGCCACGTTGTCCAAGCGGATCAACGAACTGGGCGTGTCGGAGCCGATCATCCAGCAGCAGGGCGCAGACCGCATCGTGGTTCAGCTGCCGGGCGTGCAGGACGTCGCCCACGCCAAGGACATCATCGGGCGCACCGCCACGCTCGAACTGCGCATGGTCGACACCAGCGTCACGCGCGGCACCGAGACCAGCGCCACCATTCCACTGAACTCGGAATTGTTCACCGCCGAACAGGGCGTTCCGGTGGTCGTGTACAAGGACATTGTTCTGACGGGCGACTACATCAGCTCGGCCATCGGCACCGTCGACCAGAACCATCAGCCGGTCGTGTCGATTGAGCTGAACGGCGACGGCGGGCGAAAGATGCGCGCAGCCACGCGCGAGCGGGTCGGCAAGGGTATGGCCATCTTGCTCAAGGAAAAGGGCAAATATAGTGTTTTGTCGGTTCCGACCATCCAGGAAGAACTGGGCAGCCGCTTCAATATCACCGGCATGGGCACGGCGGAACGATCGAACGAACTGGCGCTGCTGCTGCGCTCGGGCGCCTTGTCCGCGCCCATGGAGTTTGTCGAGGAGCGCGTGATCGGCCCTCAGCTTGGCGCCGAGAACATCGAAAAAGGCTTGTACTCGACGGTATATGGCTTCATCGCCATCGCCATCTTCATGATCTTGTACTACCACATGTTTGGTTTCTTCAGCGTCGTGGCGCTGGCGTCCAACCTGTTGTTCCTGCTGGCCTTGCTGTCGCTGTTGCAGGTAACGCTGACCCTGCCCGGTATTGCCGCAATTGCGCTGGCGCTGGGCATGGCAATTGACGCCAATGTACTGATCAACGAGCGCATCCGCGAGGAATTGCGCAGCGGGGCGTCGCCGCAGTCGGCCATCGCCACCGGTTTCGACCGCGCCTGGGCCACCATCTTCGACTCCAACGTCACCACGCTGATCGTCGGTATCGCGCTGCTGGTGTTCGGTTCCGGTCCGGTGCGCGGCTTTGCCGTGGTTCACTGCCTGGGTATCCTGACGTCGATGTTTTCGGCGGTATTCCTGTCGCGCGGTGTGGTCAACCTTTGGTACGGCAGCAAGAAAAAGCTCGGCGGCGTATCGATTGGTACCGTCTGGACGCCTGGCCTTTCGGTCGCGAAATAATACGTATTCATCAGTACCCAAGACGTACTCACTACAACAGGATTTAAGATGGAATTTTTCCGCATCAAGAAAGATATTCCCTTCATGCGCCATGCGTTGATTTTCAACGTGATTTCGGCGCTGACCTTCGTGGCAGCCGTGTTTTTTCTTTTTACCAAGAACTTGAATTATTCGGTCGAATTTACCGGCGGCACGGTGATGGAACTGCGTTATCCGGCCGCGGCCAATCTTGAAAAAATCCGCGCCGACTTGCACAAGCTCGGCTACGAGGCGCCTGAAGTGACGCCTTTCGGCACCGCGCAAGACGTCATGCTGCGCCTGCCGCCAGTCAAGGTCGTGCCTGGCGCAAGCAGTTCGCAGATCGTCTTCGAGACCCTGTGCAAGGCCGAGGGCGGCGAGCCCAAGTCGGTGGAACTGGCCGATGCCAAAGGCGTCAAACAGACCAAGGCAAGTTGCTTCAACCCGGCCAACGCGCAGGTGCTCGAACAGCGCAAAGTCGAGTTCGTCGGTCCGCAGGTGGGTGACGAACTGGCAACCAATGGCGCATACGCGCTGATCATGGTGGTCTTGTTCGTGATGGTCTATCTGGCGGTTCGCTTCGAATGGAAATATGCACTGTCGGCCATCATCGCCAACTTGCACGACGTCGTCATCATCCTGGGCTTTTTTGCCTTCTTCCAGTGGGAGTTTTCGCTGGCGGTGCTAGCCGGCGTGCTGGCGGTGCTGGGCTACTCGGTCAACGAATCGGTGGTGATTTTTGACCGAATCCGCGAAAACTTCCGCAAGGTGCGCAAGGCCAGCGTTGAAGAAGTCATTGACAGCGCGATCACCAGCACCATTTCGCGCACCATCATCACCCACGGCTGTACCCAGATGATGGTCCTGTCGATGCTGTTCTTTGGCGGCACCACGCTGCATCACTTTGCCATCGCGCTGACCATCGGTATCTGCTTCGGCATTTACTCGTCGGTGTTCGTGGCGGCGGCAATCGCCATGTGGCTGGGCGTCAAGCGCGAAGACTTGATCAAGCCGATCAAGGAAAAAGATGAAACGGACGGGGCCGTCGTCTAACGCGACTGCCTGAGCCGCTTTGCAATACATGCCGTGTAGCCTTTGCGCTACGCGGCATTTTTCATTTGGAGAACCATGAGCCGCACCGGACGCCTGTTCCTGCTGATGGACGCGCTGCGCGCCAACCGCCGCCCCGTCACCGCCGCCGCGCTGGCCGACAAGCTCGGCGTATCGGAACGCACCATCTACCGCGACATCCAGACGCTGGCCGGCCTGGGCGCGCCCATCGAAGGCGAAGCCGGGGTCGGCTACCTGCTGCGCGCCGGGATGTTTTTGCCGCCGCTGATGTTCAGCCCCGACGAACTCGAAGCGCTGGTGCTGGGTGCGCGCTGGGTCCGGCAGCAGGGCGACGACGGCCTGGCCCAGGCGGCCAGCAACGCGCTCGCAAAAATTGCCACCGCCACCCCGCGCGACCTGCGCGACGCCATGGCAGAAACCAGCCTGTGGGTGCCGGGTCCGCGCGCGGCGCGCTCGAGTGAAGCGTTCCTGCAGCCCGCGCGCGAAGCGATTCGCCACGAACACAAGCTGCGCATGCTGTATTGCGACGAGGCCGGCAAGGAATCGGAGCGCGTGGTGTGGCCGTTCGCGCTGGCGTTTTTTGAAGGGCGGCGCATCCTGGCCGGCTGGTGCGAACTGCGCTCGAGCTTTCGGCACTTTCGCATCGACCGCGTTAGGCAGGCGGACAGCACGGGCGAGCGCTATCCGGCGCACCGCAGCGACCTGCTGGCGCGCTGGCGCAAGGAACTCGATATCGACCCGGACTCCTGACAGAAACTGTCGCAGGCCGCCCTTATGATGAAGGCCTGTTCACAACACCAAGGAGATACGACATGCGACTCTACACCAACCCCCTGTCATCGAATGCGCGCCGCGTGCGTCTGACCGCCCACCTGTTGGGCATGCCGCTCGAGCTGCTCGAAGTCAACCTCAAGGACGAGGCAGAGCGCAAGCGTCTGCGTGAGATCAACCTGAACGGCAAGCTGCCGGTGCTGGAAGATGGCGATTTTTCGTTATGGGAATCGTGCGCCATCATGCAGTACCTGGCCGACCTTTCGCCGGACCAGGAACTGTACCCGCAAGATGCGCGCGCCCGTGCCGACGTCAACCGCTGGATGTTCTGGGTCAGCCAGCATTTCGCGCCGGCGGTCGGCGTGCTGACGTTTGAAAATATCTGGAAAGCCATGCGCGGCATGGGCGAAGCCGACCCGCGCGAACTGGCGCGCGGCGAACGCGAGCTGCTGCAGTTCGGCGCCGTGCTCGACGCCCAGCTTGAAGGGCGCGAATGGGTGACCGGCAAGTCGATCACTTTGGCGGACCTGGCGATCGCCCCGTCGCTGATGTACATCGAGCGCGGCCGCCTGCCCCTGGAGCGCTTCCCGAATGTGATGGCCTGGTTCGAACGCATCAAGGCACTCGAGGCCTGGCAGCAAACCGACGTGCGCTGGTAATCCGGCCATTCCCGCCAAAAGCTCCTACAATCAAGTGCAGGAGCTTTTTTTACGGGTGAACGATGCAAGACACTGGCGCGACGGCTTGGCAAGGCACTCCCGGCTGGATCGGCGGGCGCAGCTTTGACCGGTGCTTTTTCTTTGGTGCCGGAATGCTGGCCGTGGCCGCAGGCTCGCTTGCGCTGGCGGTGCCGGCAACCATCATGCCGCTGTGGTTATTGTGGCTGTGGCTGATTGAAGGGCCGCACCTGGTGGCGACATGGCAGCGCACCTACCTCGACGCGCAGTGCCGGCGCGAACGGCGGCGCATGCTGCTGGTCAGTTTGCTGTGGCTGCTGCCGGCGCCATTCATGCTCATTGCATCATGGTGGCTGGGCCGGCCCGACCTGTTCTTGCTGCTGCTGGGTGGCGCCGCGCTATGGTCGTATCACCATGCGGTGCGCCAGCATCACGGCATTGTGTCGGTGTACCAGCGGCTGGGCAAGGCCAGCGCACAGGCGCGCCTTCTCGACAGCCGCCTGCTGCACGCCACCATGTGGGGCGCGGTCGCGCTGTTCATTTTTGTCCACCGTTTCAATCGTGCCCAGCTCGGTCTGGCGCCTGCGCTCGGGCACGGCGAGCGCGTTGTCGCCGCCGTGCTGGCCGGCGCGCTGGGGCTGGCCGTGTGCGGGTGGATGCTGGCGCTGGTGCAGCGCTGGCGGCGCGGCGAGACGCTCAGGCCAGGCTTGCTGGCACTGTTCGTGGCGGTCGGTAGCACGCTGTTTGCGTTTTTTGCGGTGGGGATGCGCGAGCCGCTGCTGCCAGGGGTGCTGACGCCCGAGCAAGTGTTCATGGCCGCCAGCGTGGTGGCCGGGATTGTGCATGGGATGCAGTATCTGGGGATGGTGATTGCCACCAGCCGCCGCCGCGCTGCCGATGTGTTTGGACGCAAGCCGCTGCTGGCGTATGGGGTGATGGTAGTGGTGTCGCTGCTGTATCTGTGGCTCACGTTCTTGCGGGGCGCGCCGCCGCCCGGGCAACTGGCGCCCTCGCACGCGGCGCAGATGTTTCTGGCGCTGTACTGGGGGCTGTTTTTTCATCATTACTGGCTCGATCAGCAGATCTGGAAGCCGTCGGTGGATGCGCGCTTGCGGGCGGAGCTGGGGCTGGTGCGGTAGACGGAGGCAACGGGCAGTACGCATGGTTTTCCCGGCGTCTTTCGAGATCGGGCGGTAGGACCGTAGGTCGGATTGCGCTTCGCTTATCCGACCTACGGTCCTGCAGCACGTTCATACCGGCGGCAGCGCCGCTCACGCCAGCAGCACCCAGGCACCGGCGGCCAGCGTGACGGCGCACCTGGCAGCCTCCACCGCCCACGCCCGGCGCCGCCCATCGAGCAAGCCGCCAATCGACGACAACGCCGCTACCGTCGCCACTGCCGCAGCCAGCTGCCACTGCCACGCAAAATCATCGCGCGGGATCAAGACCAGCAGCGACAAGCACAGCGTCACCACAAACTGCACAGCCGCATAGATCTTGACGCCGCGCCCAATGCTCGCCGCCGGCAAGGCCGTTCCCGGCACCGGCGCGCGCGCGCCCGCAGGCAGCGTCCCGGGACGCCCGAACAGCACGCGCAAGCCTTCGCGCCATGACCCGGCCTGGCGCGCCAGGCGCCACAGGTCGCGCTGCAGCACGAACTGCGACCTGACCCCGTCATGCGTCTCATAGCCGTTGCTGCTGCCGTACTGCGGCGCGTGCGCCGGATCGCGCCGCACGTGGGTGCCGAACAGCCGGTCCCAGATGCACAGCATGGCCCCAAAATTCTTGTCCACATACGGATCGTTCTTCGCGTGGTGCAGCACATGCGACTGCGGCGTGACGAAGATACCCAGGCTGGGAAAACGAAACTGTTCGGTATGCGTCAGCAGTGCATGCAGCGACATCAAGGTGGTGATGATGAAAAAATGCGCGGTCGGCACCCCGGCCAGTGGCAGCCACACATAGAACGGAAACGAATACAGATCTGAAAACCAGGCGTGCCGCATTGCGACCGTATAGTTCATCTGCTCGGGCTGATGATGCACGCCGTGCACCGTCCAGCAGGCCGCCACGCGGTGGTCGAACCGGTGGTGGCAGTAGTGGCCAAAGTCGGCCAGCACCAGCGCCAGCACCCACGGCTGCCAGCTGCCCGCGCCCCAGTGCAGCAGCGCGAAATGGCGAAACGCCCACTCGTACAGGAGGATCAGCGCGGGACCCAGAAACAGGCCGATGACCATCGTGCCAAGGCCGGTGGACAGATTGTTGATCGATACGGGCAGCGTGATGGCGGGCATCCCGCGCTTTTTTGCGCGCCGTGCTTCAAGCCAGATCAGCAGGAAATACAGCGGCACCCCGAACGAATAATACGCAGTCGTCTCCATCGCCTTCATGCAATCAACCCTCCACCAGCAGCTGGTCGACCTGCTGCATCAGCAGGCTGATTTTGCGGCTGTACTCGGGGCTGCCGATCACTTCGACCGCGCCGCCGCGCACGCCGTCCATCTGGCTGCCGGTGGCGGTCAGCACCGCCAGCGCGGCGTCCACATCGGGGAACACGAAATGCACGAACGGCTCGCGAGCGGTGCAGGCGCCGCGCCCGGTCAGTACTTTGCCTTCCTTCATGCGCAGCCAGCACACGATGCCTTCGCGCGCCACGGTCCACTGGTACAGCCGGTCGGGGCTTGCCGCGGTGAGCGCCGTCATGCCGGGGTGAGCGCCATGCTGCAGCTCGGCCAGCGCGCGCGTGACAAGCTGCAGCAGCAGCGTCACGCGCAAGCTGCGTTGTGCAGGTTCGAGCGGCGCCGCTTGCGGCTGCAGCATGTTGAGCGTGGCGAACAGGCGCGCCACGCGCGTGAACAGCACCGGATGGCGCAGAGCGCCTGACACCGATGGCAGCACCAGCGCCCCACCGAAAAACGCGTTGAGGGCGGCGACATCCTTGAACGTGAACTCCAGTTCGGCCGGGCCAATGTCGTGGGTGACCTGCAGCGCGCCGCCGGCAAACACCAGGCGCGCGGCCAGCGGCGAATTCGCTACCGCGATCTGCACGCTCGCCTCCACCTTGGCGAACGCGCCGGCCATGGAGGGAAGGTCGCGCACCACCAGTTCCAGCAGCGGCACCAGGGCGCGCAGGAAGACGCGCGCGCGCAGTTCCTCGCGCGCGCTCACGGGGCGTTCTCCCAATCGACACGCTCGGTAAAGTCGGCGCCCATCATGGCGGCGATGGCGGCCAGGATCGCGTCTTCATCGAAGCCTCCGATATGCATCAGGTCTTCGGGCACGCCCATCGGCAGGAAAGTGTCCAGATGGCCCAGGCGCCGGAAACTGCAGCCCTGGCCCGATTCGGCGATCACTTCGGCCACCGCGGTTCCCAGGCCGCCGACGATGGAATGGTCTTCGACCGTGATCACCCGCCCCACCTCGAGCACGGCGGCCAGCACGGCGGCGCGGTCGAGCGGTTTGACCGATGCCACGTTCAGCACCCGCACGCTCACGCCGTGGCGCGCGGCCCGGCGCGCGGCGCGCAAGGCTTCGTGCACGCACGGGCCGATGGCCAACAGCGCCACGTCGGAGCCAGGCGCCAGTTCGCGCGCCTTGCCGATTTCAAAGGGCAGGCCGTGCAGGGCCGGCAGGTCGGGTTCCACGCCGCGCCCCAGGCGCAGGTAGACCGGCCCCGCGTGCGCCAGCGCGGCCAGCAGCGCGGCGCCCATTTCATGGCCGTCGGCGGGGGCCAGCACCACCATCCCGGGAATGCCGCGCATGATGGCCAGGTCCTCGACGGCGTGGTGGGTCGGCCCGCCCTGGCCGTAGGCCACGCCCGCCAGCGTGCCGATGATCTTGACGTTGCGCGCGCCGTAGCCGATATCGGTGCGCACGAATTCGGCCGCGCGCAGCGTGGCAAACGTCGCGTAGCTGCACACCACGGGCGTAAAGCCGGTCGCGGCCAGGCCGGCCGCCACCGCCATCAGGTTTTGCTCGGCGATGCCGACATTGAAATAGCGCTCGGGGAAGGCCGCCTTGAAGCGGCCGATCTTGGTCGAGTTGCCCAGGTCGGCGGTGAGGGCGACGATGAGGTGATCGGCATGCCCGGCCTTGACCAGCACCTCGCCCCAGGTTTCGGCCTCGCTGATCAGGTTGACGTCTTCGACGGTCCAGGTGAAGCCCTGGATCTTGGCGCTTGCGTGGCTCGTGCTCATGCCGGCGCTCCCGCGCGCACCGACGCCAGCGCCACGGCCAGCATCTGCGAGTCGAGCGCGCCGTAGTGCCAGCGCGCCTGGTCCTCCATGAAGGCCACGCCCTTGCCCTTGACGGTGTCGGCGATGATCACGCTGGGCGCTTCGCACGGCGCGCACGCCTGCGCGAGCGCGTCGGCCAGCGCGTCGTGGTCGTGGCCGTCGCAGGTGACGGCGCGCCAGCCGAACGACTGCCATTTCTGCGCCAGCGGTTCGAGCGGCACTTCCTGTTCGGTGAAGCCATCCATCGTCAGCCGGTTGCGGTCGACAATGGCGATCAGCTTGTTCAGGCGCTGGCTGGAGGCCGCGATCGCCGCTTCCCAGGTCGAGCCTTCGTAGCATTCGCCGTCCGACAGCAGGCACACGGTGCGCGAAGGCCAGCGGTGCAGGCGCGCGCCGAGCGCCATGCCGGTGGCGATGCCCAGGCCGTGGCCGAGCGAACCGGTGGCCGTCTCGATCGCGCTGACCTGGCGGTGGTCCATGTGCATGCCCAGCGCGCTGCCGGTGTCGCCAAAGTTGGACAGCAGCGCAGGTTCGAGCAGGCCGCAATCGGCCAGCACCGCAGCCAGTCCAAGCCCGCCGTGGCCCTTGGACAGGATGAAGCGGTCGCGCTGCGCCCAGTCGGGCCGCGCAAGGTCGAAGCGCAGCACCCGGTGATACAGGGCGACCAGGATGTCGGTCTGGCTCAGGGCGCCGCCCACGTGGCCGGAACCGGCGTCGTAGACAATCTGGAGGATGCTTTCGCGCACGCGCATGGAGGCGTCGCGCAGGCTGGTACGCTCGGCGGCGGTCAGCACGCTGTTTGACATGAAGTCGGCATCCGGGCTTTCGAATTAGGTAATCGCTAAGTTTGCGATACTAATACGTGCGCAGCGCGGTGGCAACTAGTCTCGTTGTCAGGTACCGAAGAGGGAAAAAAAGCGCATGATGAAGCTTCCAAACGTGCTGGAAATCAATTAATTCGTATTTCCTCGTGGAATCTTTTGCTTGTGTGTGGCAACGCACAGAAAGAAAATACACGAGGAACTATAGTTCAGTTGTCTCTTTCAGGACATCCCTAGTTTTGGACTTGGCCCGCTCTTACCAGCGGGCGTTTTTTTGTCCAGCGCTTTTACAGCAGTGCCGCCGTGAGCGTCTTGACCTCTTCGGCCGACTCTTCGAGGATGCTGTTCAAGGTGCCTTCGCCAATCACGAAGTCGATCGTCGAAGCAGACTGCATGCTGGTCGCGCCCGCGCGCTCATGCAGCGGGGAGGCGATCGGCGAAAGATCGTTGGCCAGCAACAGGGTGTCGCCCAAGGTTTCCGGCGGCAAGGCGCGCATGCCCGCCCACAAGCCTTCAATGGCTTGCATGACAGCCGCAGGCACATTCAATTTTTGCAACACACAGCGGCCAATCTGCACTTCGCCGTACTCGACCCATTCCTCCGGGTCGCCGTCCAACAGGCCCGGAAACTCTTCCACGCGCGACAACAGGTAAAAGCCGCCCACTTCGTGCACGATGCCGGCAAACAGCGCCGTTTCAGGGTCGAGGTGCGCCACCCGTTTGGCGATCACCTGCGAGAGCGCAGCCACGTGCGCCGAATGTTTCCACAACTGATCGGCCTTGGCGCGCAGGGCGGGCTGGGTGATCTTGCTGTCGAGCTGGCGCACGATGACGGCCGCCGCCAGCGCATTGAGCGTGCGAAAACCCACCCGCTGCACGGCATTGCGCACATTGGTGATTTCGTTGCCGGAGCGGTTGTAGGCGACCGAGTTGGCGATGGCGACGGTGCGCGCGGCCAGCAGCGGCTCGGACTGCACCAGGCGCGCGGCGACCTCGGCATGGCAATCGGGATCGTTCAGCGCCCGTTGCAGCTTGAGCGTGGCATCCACGTTGGTGGGAAAGGTAAGCTCGCCGCGGCTTGCTTGAGCAGCAATGCTCTTGAAGGCTTCAAGTCTGTCCATGAGAAATTTATACCCCTATAAGTTGGTCAAAACTTGCCGCCAAAGAGTGCTTCGAAGCATTATTCTACGCCTGTGCTGCGCGTTTGTGCAGCAGATTAAGGCTCGCTGAAAATGGCGTCGTAGCCATCTTGCGGTGCTTCCGTATCCTTCAGCTCATCGACCAGGCCCAGGTCGAAAAGTTCCTCCACCGCATTCATGAAACTGTTGACCTTGGTCGCGCCGATCAGGCGGTAAATGTCGCCCTCTTCGTTGCGCACGCCGATCAGCATTTTTTCCTGGCGCACTTCGTCGGGCGTGGCCACGTTCAATAGCAAGTTGCCAATGATGTTCTTGTCAAATTTGGCGGGAGTCTGGCCTTCGAGCAGGGTGGTTTTCAAAATTCTTCCTTCTGTTGTTGTGTTGTGGGGCAGGTGGAACGCTCGGCCAGGAGTTGCTTGAGCTTGCGCAGCGTGTGGTCCATGGCATCGAAATCGGCATCGGAATAGGGCGCGAACAGCGCCTTGCCCTGGGCGACGACGGTCGGAAAGACGTCGGCAAAGATTTTTTCGCCTTGCACCGTCAGGCGCACCGAAAAAGAACGCTTGTCTTCGCTCGAGCGGATTCTTTCCACCAAACCCTTGCTGTCGAGGCGCTCGATGACGCCCGTCAGCGTGCCCTTGGTGATCAATGTCTTGTCGCCCAGCTCCTTATACGTCATCCCGGGCGTATTGCCCAGCGTGGCGATAATGTCGAACTGTGCATGCGTCAGGCCGCAGCGGCGCACCGCCTCGCCGGAAAACCGCTCGAAGCCTTGCAGGCATTCCGCCAGCAAGCGCACACTCTTTAGATAACGTTCCCCCATAGGCATTGATTATAGCTGGCTACGCCGAATTTGCCCCGGCCACATTCGCGTTTTGCCCGGTGGACAGGTACCATAGCGCCCTGATTCCACGCGCCAATCGTCAAAAGGAAGCACATGAGTTACCAGTTGCGGGGCATTCTGGCCCTGCTGGTCGTCACCCTGGTCTGGGGCACCACCTTTCCCGCCATGAAAGCGCTGACGGCGGCCGTCTCGCCGGCCTGGATCGTGTTCACCCGCTTTGCATTGGCGGCGCTGCTGCTCGCGCCCTTTCTGGTGCGCGGCGCGCGCGCCGACCTGCGTTCCGGCCTGCTGCTGGGCTTGTTGCTGTTTTTTTGCTACGTGTTCCAGGTCGAAGGCTTGAACCTGACCAGCTCGAACCGCAACGCCTTTATTTGCGGGCTCAATGTACTCATCGTCCCGCTGCTGGGCATCGTGGCCGGGCGCGCTCCCGAGCCGCGCATCTGGATTGCGCTGGCGCTGGCCGTGGCCGGGCTGGGCGCGCTGTCGTGGGATGGCGGCGCGTGGGGCTTTGGCGACACCCTCGCGCTGGGCGCGGCGCTGTGCTTCGGGCTGTACGTCAAGATGATGGAAGTGCACACCCGCGCCGCCACGCGCCTGATGACCATCACCGCGATGCAGATTGCCACCGTGGCCGCCTGCGCGGCGCTGTGGCTGCTGGCGACCGAAGTACCGTTTGCAAGGCCCGCCTTTGACGTCTACGCGCAAAACATTGCTACGGCGCTCGAGGGCGGCGCCTACAATATTGTCTACCTCGGCGTGGTGGCCACGGCGGCCATCATCTCGCTGCAGACCTGGGGGCAGAGTCACAGCAGCGCCAATGAAGCGGCCGTGATCTATGCCTTCGAGCCGGCGGCCGCCGCGTTTTTCGCGTTTTTCTGGCTCGGCGAAACGATGACGGCGCGCGGCTGGATCGGCGCGGCGTTGTTGATCTCCGGTATGATAGTGAGTCAATGGAACAGCGAACGGCGTCCTGCCGGCGCGCTGGTGCCCGAGTAAGCCGACAAGCCGCATGCCACTTACCAAACTCTCCCGCCTTGCCCAGGAAAAGCCGCTGCGCGTGCTGCTGATTAACGCCGGCGAGCCGGACACGCTGACCTGGTCGGGCCTGTACCAGCCGCTGCGCCTGGCCGCCAAGATTGTCGGCCCCGAGCGGCTGCACGTGGACGTGCGCAGCCCCGATAAATTTGTCGGCGGCGACCAGTCGCACTGGCACCTGGTGTTGCTGGTGGCTGACGAAGCGCAGGCATCGCTGAAACCGGCCAACAGCCGCAAGCTGATCGAGCGCTGCCGCGCCGCGCCGTTTTGGGGCGGGGTGGGGGCGGGCGTGCTGTGGCTGGCCGACGCGGGCGTGCTCAACGGCGTGCGCACGGCGCTGCCGTGGGCCTTGTATGTGGATGTCGACAGCATCGCCGACCATGCGCTGTTTACACCGCATCTGTATGAAGTGGACGAGCACCGGCTGACCTGCTGCGGCGGCGCGGCCAGCATCGACTTTGCCTTGACGCTGGTGGAAACGCTGTTTGGCGCCGGCGTGCAGGCCCAGATCAAGGAAACGCTGTGCGTGGACCGGGTGCGCGGGAAGGAAGAGCGGCAGCGGGTGGCACTGCAGGCGCGGTTTGGCGCCTTGCAACCGAAGCTGACGGAAGCGGTGACGCTGATGGAGTCGAACATTGAAGAGCCGCTATCGACGGATGACATTGCCAACCTGGTCGGCATTTCCCGGCGCCAACTTGAACGCCTGTTCAAACAATATCTTGGCAGCCTGCCGTCGCGCTACTACTTGGAGCTGCGACTGCAAAGGTCCCGCCAGTTGCTACTTGACACCCACTATTCAATCGTCCAGGTGGGGCTGATGTGTGGCTTCTCGAGCGGCTCGCATTTCTCGACCGCATTTGGCGCCTTGTTCGGCCACACCCCCCGCGAAGAGCGCCAGCGCAAACTCGCCACCCCCCCATCGGGGTCAGACCTCAATTAATAAATTTCCTGAAATTGGAGGTCTGACACCAATTAAGCAACGAATTTGGCGAAAAATGGGCTTCGTTGTTCGTCTTCGGAGATCAATGGCGTGTCTGGAAATGCGAATGTCGGCCGGTCGCGATCAAACAATAAAAACAATGGGGACAGACCTCCAGTTTGAAGAAATTCTTTAATCGAGGTCTGACCCCGGGGGGGGGGGGCTGTTGGTGGTGGGCAAAAATGAAAATGCTTGTCGCGTATTCAAAAGATGTTTGGGGCCGGCGTTCTTATAATGGGTCGATGCATCCAGCGGTTTCGGCCGGATGCGCCCCCCTAACATTGGATGAGGATTGCCATGAACGCTAAGCTTGATTCCGCTACGACAACCCGCCCTGTTACCAGGCAGACTTTCGACGACGTCCTCGTGCCAACCTACGCGCCCGCCGCGATGGTGCCCGTGCGCGCCGCCGGACTCGACCTGTGGGATCAAAATGGCAAGCATTACCTCGACTTCACGTCCGGCATCGCTGTCTCGTCGCTCGGCCATTGCAACCCGACCCTGGTCGCCGCGCTGACCCAGCAGATCAACAGCCTGTGGCACCTCGGTAACGGCTACACCAATGAGCCGGTCCTGCGCCTGGCGCTCGCGCTCACCGAAGCCACTTTTGCCGACCGCGCTTTCTTTTGCAACTCGGGCGCGGAAGCGAACGAAGGCGCCTTGAAGCTGGCGCGCAAGTACGCCCACACCAAGTTCGGCCCCCACAAGTCGCGCATCATTTCGTGCCTGTCGTCGTTCCACGGCCGCACGCTGTTTACCGTGTCCGTCGGCGGCCAGCCCAAGTACACCGAGGGCTTCGAGCCGCTGCCGCAAGAAATTCACCACATTCCCTACAACGATATCGACGCTGCGCGCGCCGCCATTGGCGACGATGTCTGCGCCGTGATCGTGGAACCGATCCAGGGCGAAGGCGGCGTCATTCCGGGCAATCCGGAATACCTGCAGGCGCTGCGCGAATGCTGCGACAAGGTCGGCGCGCTGCTCATTTTCGACGAAGTCCAGTCAGGCGTGGGCCGCACCGGCGCGCTGTACGCGTACATGGACAAGGGCGTCACGCCCGACATCCTGACTACCGCCAAGGCCCTCGGCAACGGCTACCCGATCGGCGCCATGCTGACCACCAACGAGATCGCCGCGCACTTCGGCGTCGGTTCGCACGGCACCACCTACGGCGGCAATCCGCTGGCCGCCACCGTGGCGCTGAACGTGATCGACATGATCAACCAGCCAGCTTTCCTGGCGCGCGTAAAAGAAGCGTCGGCCAAGATCTTTGCCAACCTCACCCAGCTCGCGGTCGACTTTCCGCAGGTGTTCGGCCAAGTGCGCGGTTCGGGCCTGCTCATTGGTCTGCCGGTCGCCGAGCCGTTCAAGGGCCGCGCCAAGGACATCACCAAGGCGTGCGAAGCGATGGGCCTGATGCTCTTGATCGCCGGCCCCGATGTGGTGCGCCTGGCGCCCGCCCTGATCGTCACCGACGCGCAAATTGACGAAGCGGACCGCATCATGCGCGCCGCCGTCGCCGGCATGCTGTAAACGGCGCCTGCCAAGTAAGCCCAACTGGCCTGCCCCGCACGCGCGGGGCTGGTCGTTCAAGCTGGTTCAAGCAAGTTCAAGCAAGTCGCTAGTCCTTTAGGGAGCTCCCATGTTTGTTGTTCGTCCGGTTGAACTTACGGATATCGACGCCCTCGAAACGCTGCTGGCCGGGGCCACGCGCGGCGTGCACACGCTCCCCAGGACGCGCGAGAAAATCGCCGTCGCGGTCGAGCGCTCCATCGCATCGTTTGCCGCCCATGTCGACATTCCAAGCGAAGAGTCGTACGTCTTCGTGCTGGAACAGCAGTCGAGCGGCGCCATCGTCGGCACCGCCGCCATTTTCGCGTCGGCCGGTTCCAACGGCACCTATTTTTCGTTTCGCAACGACGTCATCCAGCAAGTCTCGCGCGACCTCAATATCAGCCACAGCGTGCATGCGCTCACGCTCTGTTCGGAGCTGACCGCGTATTCGCAGCTGTCCGGTTTTTACCTCAATGACCGCGCCCACGCCGGCCTTGAAGCGGGCCTGCTCTCTCGCGCGCGCTTGCTGTTCGCGGTGCTCGCGCCGCACCGCTTTGGCGACCGCTTTTTCGTGCCGCTGGCAGGCGTCACCGACGCCAACGGCCAGTCGCCGTTCTGGGAGGCGCTGGGCCGCAAGTTCTTCAAGATGGATTTTCTAGATGCTGAAAAAGTCATCGGCGGGGCGCGCAACCGCACCCTGATCGTCGAACTGATGCCGCACTATCCGGTCTATGTGCCGCTGCTGCCTGGCGACGCCCAGGCCGCCATGGGCCAGATCCATGCCGACGGTGAACTTGCCTTCAGCCTGCTGACCGAGGAAGGTTTCGAAGCTGACGACTACGTCGACATTTTCGACGGCGGCCCGATCCTGCAAGCCCACAAAAACAGCCTGCGCTCGTTCTCCGGCTCCATGCTGCGCCGCGTGCTGCATGCCGAACCTGGCAATTCGTCGGACTTGATGGTCACCTATGCGATTGCCGCCAGCTGCGAGGAAAACTTCCGCGCCGTCACCGCGTCGTGTCCGGCCGCCGACAGCGGCGAGACCGTCAGCCTGACCCAGGAAGTCCAGGACGCGCTGATGGTGGTGCCGGGCGAAAACGTCATCTGCGTCAGAATCTGACAGAGAAAAAAGAGAGAACCCTATGCTAGTTGTACGCGCAATCACCGCAGCGGACCTGGACCCGCTGATCGACTTGGCGAAGCAGGTCGGCAGCGGCATGACCACCCTCAAGCCGGACCGCAAGATGCTGGGCGACCGCGTGACGGTAGCCGTGGCTTCGTTCGCAGGCACCATCCCGCCCGAGCAGCGCGATTACATGTTCGTGATGGAAGACACTTCCAGTGGCCGCCTGGCCGGCATCTGCGCGATCAAGGGCGCGGTGGGCCTGGATGAGCCGTTTTATAACTACCGCATCGGCACCCTGGTCCATTCCAGCCACGAGCTGAACGTGTTCAGCCGGATGGACACGCTCTACCTGTCCAACGACCTGACCGGCGCGACCGAACTGTGCTCGCTGTTTTTGCACCCCGATTACCGCAGCGGCAACAACGGCAAGTGGCTCTCGAAAAGCCGGTTCCTGTTCATCGCCCAGTTCCCGCATCTGTTCACCGAAAAGCTGATCGCCGAAATGCGCGGCTACCAGGAAGAAGACGGCCGCTCGCCTTTCTACGAAGGCCTGGGCCGCCACTTCTTCAAGATGGATTTCAACCATGTCGACCATTTGACGGCGATAGGCAAGAAGTCCTTCATCGCCGAGCTGATGCCGCGCCAGCCGATGTACGTGGCATACCTGCCGGACGACGCCCAGGAAGTGATCGGCAAGGTGCACCGTTCGACGGCGCCCGCGCGCCGGTTGCTGGAACAGGAAGGCATGCACTTTGAAGGCTACGTCGATATTTTTGACGCCGGCCCGGTGCTGCAGGCGCGCGTGTCCGAGCTGCGCGCACTGCGCGACAGCACGGTGGCGATTGCCGACCCATCTGCAGTGTCAACTGATGCCGAGCCGCTGCTGGTGTCGAACACCAGGCTGGAAGACTTCCGCATGATCGTCACCCACGCCAATCCCGTCGCCGGCAAGATCGCCTTGACGGCGTCGGAGCTGGCATTACTGCACTGCCAAAGCGGCGATTCGATTCGCACGCTGTCACTTAGCGTAAGGAAGAATGTACATGTCTAACCTCAGCAATTTCATCAACGGCGCATGGCTGGCCGGGACCGGCCAGGAACTGGTGACGATCGATCCATCGACCGGCGCGCAGACCTGGTCAAGCAACGAGTCCACCGCGCAGGACGTGCAGAGCGCGGTGCAGGGAGCGCGCGCAGCGTTCGATGCCTGGGCCTTGACGCCCCTGGAAGAGCGCATCGCCGTGTGCACGCGCTATCGCGACCTGCTCAAGGAAAACGCGGAAGAGCTGGCGCAGACCATTGCCGAGGAAGTGGGCAAACCATTGTGGGAAGCGCGCAGCGAAGCGGCGATCATGGCCAACAAGGTCGACATCTCGATCCAGGCCTACGGCGCGCGCACCGGCGAAGTGGCGGCCAAGGTCGCCGACGGCAATGCCGTGCTGCGCCACCGCCCGCACGGCGTGTTCGGCGTCTTCGGTCCCTACAACTTCCCCGGCCACCTGCCCAACGGGCATATCGTGCCGGCCCTGATCGCCGGGAACACGGTGGTCTTCAAGCCCAGCGAATACGCGCCGCGCACCGCGATCAAGACGGTGCAGCTGTGGCAACAGGCCGGCCTGCCTGCCGGCGTGATCAACCTGGTCAACGGCGGGCGCGACACCGGCATCGCGCTGGGCAAAAACGATGGGCTCGACGGCGTGCTGTTCACCGGCAGCTGCCAGACCGGCGTGGCGCTGCACAAGCAGTTCGGCGGCCAGCCCGGCAAGATGCTGGCGCTGGAAATGGGCGGCAATAATCCGCTGGTGGTGTGGGACGTGCGCGATATCGACGCCGCCGTCCACCACGCCATCATGTCGGCGTTTATCTCGGCCGGCCAACGCTGCACCTGCGCGCGCCGGCTGGTGGTGGCCGATACCGAAGAAGGCGACGCCTTCATCGAGCGCCTGGTCGAAGTGGCGGCGACGCTCAGCGTTGGCGCCTCGAACGCCGAACCGCAGCCTTTCATGGGCCCGGTCGTCTCGGCAGCAGTGGCCGCGCGCCTGGTGCAAGCCCAGGCCGACATGGCCGCCAAGGGCGGCAAGGTGCTGCTACAAATGACGCAGCGCGATCCAAAGGCGGGCTTTGTCACGGCCGGCATCGTCGACGTCACCAACGCCAAGGGCATCCCTGACGAAGAGTGGTTCGGCCCGCTGCTGCAGATCGTGCGCGTGGCCGACTTTGACGCCGCGATCAAGGTCGCCAACAACACCGAATTCGGCCTGGCCGCGGCGCTGCTGTCGAACGACGAGGCATTGTGGAAGCAGTTCGCGGTGCAGGCGCGCGCCGGCATCATCAACTGGAACCGGCCGACGACCGGTGCGGCCAGCAGCGCGCCGTTTGGCGGCGTGGGCAAATCGGGCAACCACCGTCCCAGCGCTTACTATGCGGCCGACTACTGCGCGTATCCGGTCGCGTCGATCGAAACGAGTGAACTCGAAATGCCGGCCAAGCTGTCTCCAGGCCTCACGTTCTAGGACTACAGGACAACACCATCATGCCATCAGCACGCGAATACAACTTCGACGGCCTTGTCGGCCCCAGCCACAACTACGCCGGCCTGTCGTTCGGTAACGTGGCCTCGTTCTCCAACGTGAAAAGCGCGTCCAATCCAAGGCAGGCCGCCTTGCAGGGCCTGGCCAAGATGCGCGCGCTGGCCGCGCGTGGCTTTGCCCAGGCGCTGCTGCCGCCGCAGTCGCGTCCCAACTTTCGCCTGCTGCGCTCGATCGGCTTTGGCGGCACCGACGCCGACGTGCTGGCGCGCGCCTACCGCGAGGCACCCGTGATCCTGGCCTGCGCCTACTCTGCTTCGCCCATGTGGACCGCCAACGCGGCAACCGTCAGCCCGTCCGCCGACACCTTCGATGGACGCACCCACTTCACCGCCGCCAACCTGAACAACAAGCTGCACCGCGCCGACGAGCATGCCCAGTCGAGTCGCACGCTGCGCGCCTTGTTCAGCGACGAAAAGCACTTTGCGGTGCACGCGCCGCTGCCGTCGACGCCGGCGTTCGGCGATGAAGGCGCGGCCAACCACACCCGCTTGTGTGCCGAACATGGCGCCAGGGGTGTCGAATTTTTCACCTACGGGAAGGTCGAATTCGACCCGTCCGCACCAAGCCCGAAAAAATACCCGGCACGCCAGACCATGGAAGCGTCGCAAGCCATCGCGCGCCTGCATGGCCTGGATGCGGCGCGCACCGTGTTCGCGTCCCAGAATCCGGATGTGATCGACCAGGGCGTGTTCCACAATGACGTCATCGCGGTCGGCAACGGCAACGTGCTGTTTTATCACGAGCAGGCGTTTCACGATGAAGCGGCCGTGCTCAATAAACTGCGCGCGGCGCTGGACGGCGTGGGCGCGCAACTCAACCCGATTCGCGTCGATACGCGCGTGGTGTCGGTCGGCGACGCGGTGGCCAGTTACCTGTTCAACAGCCAGTTGCTCACCAAGCCGGATGGCAAGATGGCACTGGTCATTCCCCAGGAGTGCGAGGAAAACCTGGCCGTGGCGCGCTACCTCGAGCAGCTCGTCGCCAGCGACGGTCCGATCGATGAACTGATTCACTTCGACCTGCGCCAGAGCATGCGCAACGGCGGCGGACCGGCGTGCCTGCGCTTGCGCGTGGCGCTTACCGAACTGGAAGCGGGCGCCATGCACCAGAACGTGATCATGACCGAGGCGCTGTACGCCACGCTGGTCGAGTGGGTCGGCAAATACTACCGCGACCAGCTCGACCCCAAGGACCTGGCCGACCCGCAGCTGGCGATCGAATGCCAGCTGGCGCTGGAGGAACTGATGCGCATTCTCGCGCTGCCTGGACTTTACGACCTGACGTAGAATACGCCCACTCGAAAATTATGACTGGACGGGCCAACCCCGTTCGCCAATAAATGCGCAAACGTACCGCCACAAGCAGGCGCGCATGCGACGAATACAACCAAGTATTGGAGATGCAAGATGAAACAGATGCCACAAGATTTGCGCAAACAGACGCTTGACCTGATCAACGCCAACCATGGCGCCGCAGACGGCAGCCCGGTCGCAGCCCTGATCGGCGCCTGGCTTGCATCGCTGGACGATGAAGACCTGTCCGGCACCTCCCCCGACGCGCTCGCGCCGGTGCTGCACGACGGCTTCACGCAGGCGGCCGGGCGCACCGTCCAGGGCTGCCAGATCGCCCAGTTGCGCCACTCCGATGGCCGCGGCGGCATGGCTACTGCCTTGCTCATCCTGAACGACGACATGCCTTACCTGGTCGATTCGATCGTCATGGCAATGCGCAAGCAGCGCGTGGCTGTCACCGGCGTCATGAATTCCGTGCTGGCCGTGCGGCGCGATGCGGCGGGCGCTGCAGTGGCCGTCGGTGAAGCCGGCGCACCGCTGGAATCGTATGTATTGTGCCTGCTGGCCGAAGACTTGCTGGCCGACGAACTGGCCGCGCTGGTCGCGCGCCTGCAGATGGTCGCGCGCGACGCGGCTGTCGTGCGCCGCGATGCGGTGGCCATGGCTGACCGCCTGACCTCCGTGGCCGCAGCGGCCGCCATGAACGGCACCGAAGGCCAGGAAGCGGCGGCGTTTCTCGAGTGGGCTAAAAATGAAGGCTTCGAGCTGTTCGGCTACGCGTATTACGTCGTCAAGCCGGGCGTGCGCGAACTTGAGCGCGACATCCCGAGCCGCATCGGCGTCTTGCAAGACACGGCGCACCCGGTCTACGGGACCTGCATCGCCAACATCCCGGGCGACTTTGAAACCCTGTCCAAGCGCGCCGACACGCTCTCGATCGTCAAGGCCGACGTCGAAGGCACGCTGCACCGCGACCAGCCGCTCGACTTTATCGGCGTGCGCGACACCGACGCCCAGGGCAATATCCGCGGCGAGCATTGCTTTGTCGGCCTGTTCACCCGCGCCGCCACCGCAACGCCGCTGGCGCGCCTGCCGTTTGCGCGCGGCCGCGTGGCCAAGGTCCTGAGCCTGGCCGGCGTGCGCCAGGAAGGCTTTCGCGCCGAAAAATTCCTCGAAATTCTCGAATCGCTGCCGCGCACCGAAGCGCTGGAGTCCGATCCCGAATGGCTCTCGCAAGTGTGCAGCTCGGTCGTGTCGCTGTACAAGCAACCGCGCGCCAAGGTGTTCGCGCGGCGCGACGTGTATGCGCGCCACCTGAACGTGCTGGTCTACCTGCCGCGCGAGCGCTACAGCGCCGCCGTGGCCGCCGCCCTGGCCAGCGCCCTGAAGGAAAGCTCGGGCGCGCTGGACGTGCGTTCGCAGACCCTGGTGGCCGACGGCCCGCTGGCCCGCGTCTACCTGATCGCCCACGCCGCGCGCTACCCGCTCGACCTGGAAACGGACATCCAGCGCCCGCTGCTGTCGGTGCTCGACGGCTGGCACGACAAGTTCGCCGCGCTGACCGACAATGTGTTCGACATGGGCACCCGCAGCAGCCTGCGCAAACTGTGCTCCACGCTGCCGGTCAATTATGTCACCGCGACCGCGCCGGAAGTGGCCTTCCACGACCTGAACGCGCTGCTGCACAACGGCCATGAAGGCCACGTTGCCGTGCGCGTGCTGGCCGACGACGCCGGCAGCGCCACCGTGCGCCTGTATTCGGTGGGCGCTGTGCCGTCGCTCTCGCGCATCCTGCCGGCATTGCAAAATGCCGGCGTGGCGATCGACCGCGAGCAGACCTACTCGATCGTGCTGGCCGACGGTTCCAGGCGCTTTGTCACCAGCCTGGCGGTGGATGCCGACAGCGCGGCGAAGCTGGCCAGGCCGAACATTGTGGAAGTGGCGCAGGAGCTGTTTGCGTCGCTGTTCAACGATGAAGCCGAAGACGGGCGCTTGAATGGCCTGGTCATCGAAGGCGGGCTGTCGACGCGTGAAGTGCAGCTGGTGCGCGCCTACATCGGTTACTGGCGCCAGACCGGCAGCAAGTTTTCGGTGCGCTACATGGCCGACACGCTGCGCCGCCAGCCGGGCATGGTCAAGGAGCTGGTGGAATACTTCATCGCCCGCTTCGACCCATCGCTGCCTGAAGCCGAGCGCGTCGCCACGGCCGACAAGATCCGGTCCGTCAAGAAGCGCCTGGCCGCGGTCAACCATGCCGACACCGAGGAAATCCTGGCCGCGCTGGTCGACCTGATGCTCGCCACCGTGCGCACCAACTACTTCCAGAACGACCAGCAGGGCGACAAGATCATCTTCAAGTTCGACACCAGCAAGCTGGCGCTGGTGTCCGAGCCGCGTCCGTACCGCGAAATCTACGTGTTCTCGCGCCGCTTCGAAGGCCTGCACCTGCGCGGCGGCCCGGTCGCCCGCGGCGGCCTGCGCTGGTCGGACCGGATGGAAGACTACCGCACCGAAGTACTGGGCCTGGTCAAAGCGCAGATGGTCAAGAACGCGGTCATCGTGCCGGCCGGTTCCAAGGGCGGCTTTGTCTGCAAGCAGATGCCGAAAGACGCGGTGCGTGAAACCATCGCGGCTGAAGGCGAGGCCGTCTACCGCCTGTTCATCTCCAGCCTGCTGGAAGTGACCGACAACCGCGTGCGCGGCGAGATTGTGCCGCCGCAGGACACCGTGCGCTACGACCAGGACGATCCATACCTGGTGGTGGCCGCCGACAAGGGCACGGCAACGTTCTCCGACATTGCCAACAGCATCGCCGTCAAGCGCGGCTTCTGGCTGGGTGACGCGTTTGCGTCGGGCGGCTCGAACGGCTACGACCATAAAAAAATGGGCATCACCGCCAAGGGCGCGTTCGAAGCGGTCAAGCGCCACTTCTACGAGATGGACCATGACATGAACACCACCCCGATCACCATGGTCGGCGTGGGCGACATGTCGGGCGACGTGTTCGGCAACGGCGTTCTGCTGTGCCGCCAGCTGAAGGTGCTGGCCGCGTTCGACCATCGGCATATCTTCCTTGACCCGGCGCCGGACGTCGCCGTCTCGTTCGCCGAGCGCGAGCGCATGTTCGCGCTGCCACGCTCTTCGTGGGAAGACTACAACAAGGCGCTGATCTCGCAGGGCGGCGGCGTATTTCCGCGCACCGCCCGTTCGATTGAACTGACGCCCCAGGTGCGCGCCGCGCTCGACATCGAAGAGAGCGTGCTCACGCCGGAAGAACTGATGCACCGCATCGTGCTCGCGCCCGTCGACCTGTTCTACAACGGCGGCATCGGCACCTATATCAAGGCCTCGACCGAAACCAACGCGCAGGTCAAGGACCGCGCCAACGACCATATCCGGGTCAATGGCAACGCGCTGCGCTGCAAGGTGGTGTCCGAAGGCGGCAACCTGGGCGCCACGCAGAACGGCCGGATCGAGTTTGCGCTGGCCGGTGGCCGTATCTTCACCGACGCGATCGACAATTCGGCCGGCGTGGATTGCTCTGACCATGAAGTGAACGTCAAGATCTGGCTCGACACCGAAGTGAACGCCGGCCAGTTGCCGGAAGTGGACCGCAACCGCATCCTCAACGACATGACCAGCGAGATCGAAGAGCTGGTCCTGCGCGACAACAAGCAGCAGACCCACTTGCTCACGCGCGAAGTGCAATCGCAGGTGCATCCTGAAGTGGTGGATGGCTACGCGGCGCTGATCGCCAGCCTTGAAGCGGAGGGTGCGCTCTCGCGCGAACTGGAACAGCTGCCAAGCGACGCCGAACTGCAGCGCCGCAAGGCGGGCGGCATTGGTCTGACGGCGCCGGAACTGGCGGTCGTCATTGCCAACGTCAAGAACCGTTTCAAGCGCATCATGGCGACCTTGCCTTTGACCGAACTGCCATGGGCCGAGTCGGTGCTCAAGCCTTATTTCCCGACCCAGCTGGTGGCCACCCGCAACGCGCTGGCGCATCCGCTGGCCAATACCATCCTGGCCACGGTGCTGGCCAATGAAGCGGTCAACCGCTGCGGCCCTTTGATGATCCGCGACCTGGCCGTGGAGCATTCGGTGGACGAGTCGGATGTGGTCAAGGCCTGGGGCCAGTCGTGGTCGGCGCTGCACCTGGCGCCGGTGTTCGCCGCGCTCGACGCGGACGCGCTCAACGTGCCGCGGGCAGTGTCGATCAAGGTCGACGCCCGCACCCGCGTACTGTTCAAGGCCATCATCGAAGGCGTGCTGTCGGTTCCCGTGGATTTGCAGCGCGGCGCCGGCGGCATGCAAGAACTGTCACGCCTGTTTGCCGAGCCGGAAATGCTGCGCCAGCTGATGCCGTTCAAGGCCGAGGCGGACGAATACCCGGCGCTGGCGTCTTCGTTCACCCAGGCGTGGAAAGCGGTGGATGCGATCGAAGCGGTCGCCACATTCCTGTTTGCGGCGGTGTCGGTGCAGCGCCCGGCCGGCATGTCGCTGGCCCAGTTCCTGCAAGTTGGCATGGCGCTGCGCGGCCAGGCCGGCATCGACACGCTGGAGCGCGGCCTGAAGCTGGCCGCCCACTCCAAGTCGCAGGAACAGTTGCGCAGCTACGCCACGCAAGCGCTGCGCCGCACGCAGCAGCGCTTGTTGCTGCAGGTGCTGGGCCGCTCGTCGAGCGGCGGCGACGCCATGGAAGCGGTGGAATTGGTCACCAACAGCATGGGCCTGGCCGGCTACGCGCCTGCGCTCGAACTGGAGCAGGCGATGCTGGACGTGTGGGCGCTGTCCGAGGCCACCACGTCGGTCCCGGTGGCGGCATAAGATGCCTACCCCGGGAGCATTGCCAGAGGCCGTGCGCGCACTGGCCGAAGCTGATTTCGGCGCCGTCGCGCAGCGCTTTGTCGCCGCCGGTTTCACCGTGCTCCAGAGCGCCAAGGGCATCCTGAGCATCAAGGGCGATGCTGCGGCGGCGCGCGCCGCCGTGGTGCTGTCGGTCGGCGTGCATGGGGATGAAACGGGGCCGATCGAAGTGGTGGCCCAGGTGCTCGAGGCCCTGTCGCAGGAGCCGCATGCGTTGGCGGTGGACCTGATGGTTTGCGTTGGCAATATCGACGCCATCGCGGCCGGCAAGCGCTTTATTGATGCGGACCTGAATCGGATGTTCCGTCCGGTGCGCGGCGCGCTGGCCGACGCGGCGGAAGCGGGGCGGGCGGACGCGATGATCGCCGCCACCGACGCGTTTTTCGACGGCGCCGGCCCAAAGCGCTGGCACCTGGACCTGCATACGGCGATTCGGCCGTCCGTCTATCCAACCTTTGCCATCGTGCCCGACCTGATCGCCGCCGGCGCCAAGAGCGCGCTGATTGGGTGGCTGGGGCAGGCGGCGATCGGCGCCATCATCATGAATCCGCAGTCGGCCGGCACCTACAGCTATTATTCGGCCGAGTTTCATGGCGCTGCCGCCAGCACGGTGGAGCTGGGGCGCGTTGGTACGCTGGGACAGAACGACTTGTCGCTGTTTGCCGACGTCCAGGCGGCGCTTGAAGACCTGCTGCGCGGCGCTGCGCCGGCCGCGCCAAAGGTGGAGCCGCATGTCTTCAAGGTGGCGCAGGAAATCATGAAGCTATCAAGCGGTTTTCAGATGGCCTTCGACCGCAGCACGCAAAACTTTACCGCGCTGCAGCAAGGCGACGTGATTGCCACCGACGGCGAGACCGTCTATCGCGTCCAACACGCCGAAGAACTGGTCGTGTTTCCCAATCCGGACGTGCGGGTTGGCCTGCGCGCCGGCTTGATGGTGGTGCGCAGCTGACGGCTCATTGCCCGTTTTATGCAGTTCGTCGCATTGCGGGGGGCGCTACATAGGCATTTTGTTAAGGTGAGACCACTGACGCAACGGCGTCGATTTTCCCACCTCAACAAAGGCACATCATGCGTCCACTGCTCGCCCTCACTTTAGTTGCCGCCGCCGCCCTGGCCGGCTGCGCCATCATCGTTGCGCCCAATGACGGCGACGTCTCGCTGCATACCGTCTTCGGCAAGGATGCCGTGGTTGGCGACGGCAAGGTGATGCTGGAGCGCCGCGCGGCGTCAGCCGGCCTGACCGAATTTGACATGAGCGGACCGCTGCAGGTCGAGCTGCGGGTGGGCCCGGCGCCGTCGCTGCAAGTGGAAGCGGACAGCAACCTGCTGCCGCTGATCCGCACCGAAAACACGGGCGCTGCGATGCGGGTCTGGGTGCAGGGCGGCGTGCGCACCAATAACAGCCTGCGCATCATCTACACCACGCCGCAACTGGGCCAGATCCGGGCGTCGGGCTCCGGGCGCCTGGTGGCTAGCGGCTTTAACGGCGGCGCGCTGACGCTGACCAAATCGGGTTCCGGCGAGAGCCAGCTGTCGGGGAAAGTGGGAAGCCTGAACATGGCGCTGAGCGGCTCGGGCAGCGTCAATGCGAGCGCCCTGCAAAGCGGGAACGCCAATCTTGAACTGAACGGCTCCGGGCGCCTGACCATGGGCGAGGTCAGGGCCGATGCGCTCAACGTCAAGGTGCATGGCTCGGGCGACATGCTCGCCAGCGGCGCGGCGACCAACGTCAATGCGCGCGTATTCGGATCCGGCGGCGTGAACCTGATGGCGCTGGCCAGCGAGCGCGCCGACTTGAGCACCAACGGCTCGGGCGACATCAGCGCGCGCGTGAGGCAGGCGCTGGTGGCCCAGACCAATGGCTCGGGCAGCATCACCGTGTATGGCGATCCGGCCCAGCGCAGCATCAGCGGCAAGCATGTTCACGTGGTGGCGAACTAGGCGAGCGACAAGGCCCGTCGTACCCGCGGACTTACTGCGTGAGGATATGCTCAAGCGCTTCCGGGCCGAACACTTCGCGATGCAGACGCGCGACCGGCACCCCGCAGGCGAGCAGCGCCTGCCACTGCGCCTGCATGAACGGCAGCGGTCCGCACAGGAAAACATCGGTCCCGGTGCGCTCCCACGCGGGCAGGCGCGCGACTTCCATCCGGCCTTCGAGCGCGCCGCCGCCTTCCTCATAGAAGGTTATTACTTGCAGATGCGGCATCAGCGCGCCGGCTGCCAGCAGGTCGGCCTGGTGCGCGTGGTGCGCCTGGCTGCGGGCGGCGTGGGCGAAGATCACGCGGCGCTGCGGATTGTGCTGCGCAATCCGGTTCAGGGCGGCGATCATCGGTGTGATGCCCACGCCGGCCGACAGCAGCACCAGCGGCTGGTCGGACTCGGTATCGATGGCAAAGTCCCCGCATGGGGGCGAGACCTGTAGCACGCTGCCTTCGCGCACATTCTGATGAATCCACTGCGATACCTCGCCGGCCGGCGTGCCGCTGCCGTGTTCGCGCTTGACCGAGATGCGCAGGCTGTCGGTGGCTGGCGCGTCCGACAGGCTGTACTGGCGAATCTGGCTGCGGCCATCGGCCAGGGGAACGGACACGCTCAGATACTGCCCGGCGTGAAATGCGCTCGCCGATCCGCCGTCCACCGGCGTCATGCGGATCGCCAGCACGTCCTCGCTTTCGCGCACCACGCTCGTTACGCGCATGGCGCGCTGTTGCCCGGGTTCGATGCCGGCGGCGGCATACATTTTCTGTTCGGCGGCGATGAATATATTGGCCAGGGCGCCGTAGGCTTCGGCCCATGCAGCGAGCAGCTCCGGCGTGGCCGCCTCACCGAGCGTGTGGGCGATGGCGCCGAGCAGGTGGCGCCCCACGATCGGATAGTGCTCGGCGCGTACGCCCACCGAGACATGCTTGTGCACGATGCGCTCGATCACGGGGCCGAGCTTGTCGGGGCTGCCGATGTTGGCGGCGTAGGCGAATACGGCCGAGGCGAGCGACTGCTGCTGCGAGCCATTGGCCTGGTTGCCCATGTTAAACAGGTTGGTCAGCGTCGGAATTTCGGCGAAGATATTCTTGTAAAAAGTCGTGGTGATGGCAACGCCGTGCTCGCGCAGCACCGGCACGCTGGCGTCGATATAGACGCGGGAGGCTGGGGAAATCATTGTGGTTGTGTCCTATATTGGTGCAGATCTATTGGCGCTTGCCTGCATGTTCAGCTTCGGCAAAAGACGTGAAGGGCGCGACGGCGAACCCGAAAGAAAAAGAATTCTATCAAAAGATGCATTTAACATGCAACATATCGTTGGGTGAACCGTGCGCCTGTTGCTCAGCTTGCACCTTGGACCGGCGCGCGCCGCTCGCCTGCGGGCGCGGCCAACATGTGGCTGATGCATTAATTAATTAAGATATGTGCAACAATTCCCGGTAGAATGATTGCTTCCCCCAACTACCGACCGTCCATCATGTTCAACGCCCTCAAACTTTCCCTGCTGTTGCTGGTCCTCGGCTGCACCGGCACGGCTTTCGCGCAGGAATCGGAGGCAGCCGTGATGACAGCGGAGCAAGTCGAAGCGTCGCTGACCTACAAGACCGGCAAGATCGCGCTGCCCGGCGGCTTGGCCACGCTGGATTTGCCGGCCGGCTTTCGCTACCTGAGCCCGGCTGACGCCGACCGCGTGCTGGTGCAGGGATGGGGCAATCCGCCCGACAACGACAAGACGCTGGGCATGATCGTGCCAGCCAATGCCAGCCCGCTGAGCCAGGCCGGGTGGGGCGTCTTGATTACTTACGAAGGCGACGGCCATGTCGCCGATAGCGATGCGGACACCATCAAGTACGACGAATTGCTCAAGGATATGCAGGCCGAGGTAGTGGAAAATAATGTCGCCCGCAAGGAGCAGGGCTATGCGGCGATGACGCTGGTGGGCTGGGCGGAAGCGCCGAGCTACGACAAGGTTCACAAGAAAATGTACTGGGCCAAGGAATTCAAGAGTGCAGGCAGCACCGGGACTGACCTCAACTACAACATCCGCGTGCTCGGCCGCCAGGGCGTGCTGGTCCTCAATGCCATTGCTAACATGCAGCAGATCGCGGCCATCAAACAGGAAATGAAGCACGTCACGGCGTTTACCGACTTCACGCCCGGCAACCGCTACGCTGATTTCAACGCATCGACGGACAAGACAGCTGAATACGGGCTGGCGGCACTGGTGGCCGGTGGCGTTGCCGCCAAGCTGGGTTTGTTCGGCAAGCTGTTCGCGCTCTTGCTGGCATTTAAGAAACTGATCATCCTCGGCGTGGGCGGCATCGGCGTGGCGATTGCGCGCTTTTTCAAGGGCAAATCGGAAGCGAAAGTCAATCTCGAGAAGTAAGCACAAGGGTGCGTGCGGCATGGCGTTGCGGGCAAGAGTCAGCCCCGTTTCCGTCCTCAAAGATGTGTATAAGTAAATGGCATTAGCACCTATAATCGCTGCTGCCATTGACCATTGCACCATATTAAGGATTGATCCGTGAATCAGACATTGGGCCAGAAGCTGTTCCGCACCAAAACGGCAAGCAAGCATCACGAAGGCGGCCTTGCCCGCACCATGGGGCTGTTCCCGCTGACAATGATTGGCGTGGGGGCGACCATTGGCACCGGGATTTTCTTCACGATGGTGGAAGCGGTGCCCAAGGCGGGCCCGGCGGTCGTGTTGTCGTTCCTGATCGCCGCGCTGACGGCCGGCCTCACGGCGCTGTGCTACGCCGAGCTGGCGTTCCGCATCCCCGCCTCGGGCTCGTCTTATTCGTTCGCCTACGCAACGCTGGGCGAATTCGCCGCCTTCATCATGGCCGCCTGTTTGCTGCTCGAGTACGGCCTGGCGGCAAGCGCCACGGCAATCGGCTGGTCCTCTTACCTGAACAATTTCCTGGAAAATGCCTTCGGCCTGCAAATCATGGAAGCCTTGCGCACGCCATTGTTTGTCGCCGGCAAGTATGGGCTGGAAATTCACGCCTGGCACATCAACTTGCCGCCCGTGCTGCTGGTCATCTTGTGTGGCTTCCTGCTGATCCGGGGCACCAAGGAATCGGCCACGACCAACGCGGTGATGGTGCTGATCAAGCTGGCGATCTTGCTGTTTTTCGTCGTCATCGCGTTTTCCGGTTTTGACGCGTCGCACTTCACGCCTTTTTTCAATACCGATGACAGCAAGGGGATGGGCGGCATGGCGGGCGTGGCCGCCGGCGCCGGCTTGGTCTTTTTCTCGTTCATCGGGCTCGATACCGTGGCCACCGCCGGCGAGGAAGTGAAAAATCCGACGCGCAACGTTCCGATCGGAATCCTGGCCGCACTGGGCATCGTGACAGTGTTCTACATGCTCGTTGCGTTCGCGGCGATCGGCGCGCAAAAGGCGTCCATGTTCGAGGGCCAGGAGGCGGGCTTGTCGGTGATTCTGCAAAACGTGACCGGCAAGGCATGGCCGGCGCTGGTGCTGTCGGCCGGAGCCGTCATTTCCGTATTTAGCGTGACGCTGGTAACGATTTACGGACAGACCAGGATCCTGTACGCCATCAGCCGCGACGGGCTGATTCCGAAAACATTCCAGCACGTTAGCGCGCGCACCCAGGCGCCCGTCAGCAACACCGTCATTGTCTGCCTGGTGGTGGGGCTGGTGGCGGCGCTGGTCGATTCGAGCTTTCTGTGGGACATGGTCAGTATGGGAACGCTCACCGCTTTCATTGCGGTATCGGTTGCCGTACCGGTGCTGCGCGCGCGCGAAGGCGAAGCGCTGACCAAGGGCTTTCGCGTACCGTTCGGTCCCTACCTGGTGCCGGGCATGAGCATCGCCGCCTGCCTGTACATCATGCACGGTCTGTCGCGCACCACCTACACCGTGTTTGCTGTCGTGATGGGTCTGGCGCTGGCCACCTACTTCCTGTACAGCATCCACCACTCCAAACTGAACGACGCCTGAGTTTCCCCAGCAAACTACCCCATCCGCGACCCCCCCACTTCGGGGTCAGACCACAGTGATGCAATAGTTGCATCGCTGAGGTCTGACCCCGATTTTGCATTGCTTTTCGCCGTAAAAATTGCCGTCACGTCTTTTTTGAACCCGTTCTTTTTATTATAGGAATGATTCAGGGCGATTTCTCTGCCAATGCGGAAGGTATTCGTGGATGCCGGCAATTTGTTGCTCCAAAACGGAGGTCTGACCCCAATTAAAAAACAATTTTAATGACGAGGTCTGACCCCAATTAAAAAACATTGTTGGGACGAAAAAAAGCCACGCGGCCTTGCGGCGACGTGGCGTTCGGTTGTGGCTGCGCTGCTTATTCCACGTTCATTTCTTTGAGCAGGTTGTCGGCTTTGTCGACATGCTTCATGTTCCACAGAATGTAGCGCACGTCGACCTGGATGTCGCGCGTGTTGGTCTTGTTGAAGTCCCAGTCGGAGATGATCGAGTCGAGCGTGCCGTCAAATGCCAAGCCGATGAATTCACCCTTGGCGTTGAGCGCTGCCGAACCGGAGTTGCCGCCCGTGATGTCCAACGTGGCCAGGTAGTTGACCGGCACCGTCTTGAGCTTGGCATCGACATACTTGCCAAAATCCTTGGACTGGATCGCGGCCAGCTGCGCTTGCGGTGCGTTGAATTCGCCTTCGCCCGTCGCTTTCGCCACCACGCCCTTGACGGTGGTGAAGGCGGTCCAGGATCCGGTGCCATCGGCGCCATATGGACGACCTGCAATGTTGCCGTAGGTGACGCGCAAGGTGCCGTTGGCGTCCGGGTAGACGGCGCGGCCCTTGCTGGTCATGTAGGCAATCTTCGCTTTCATATAGTTGGCGTAGGATTGCTGGATCTTGCCGCCAAGTTCCTCTTCTTCCGCTTCATCCTTCAAGCCTTGTTCGTACATGGCAACGGCTACCTTGATGAAGCTGTCGTTGCTGGTCTTGAAGTCTTCCGGCTTCTTGCCCAGCCACGCGGCGCGCTCGGGTGCAACGCCGAGTTTGGAGCCGGCGTACAGGGTGTCGAGCAAGGCGCGCAGTTCGGTCGCGGTCATGCCGTCGCGAATGCCCATGGCGCTGTCGAAGCCGGCGTCGCGCTGGTCTTTCGGCTGCGCGGCGTATTTGACGAGGCTGTTCATGACCAGCGCCTTGTCGACTTTTTCGTCGTAGGTGCGGTCGATGCCGGCCACGCTTGCCTGGAAGCGCTTGAGGTCGCGTTCCTGGAAGCCGGCACGCCGCTCGGCATTCGGCTTCACGCTCTCATTGGCCAGGCGGTACATCACGCGCGCGCTGTTGAGCAGGCGCGGCGCTGACGTGCCGAGGTAGAAGTCGCGCTTGGCCTTGGCGTCGCGCAGCGCGATCAATTGTTCGGCTTGCTCGATGTCGTTGGCGTACTGCGCCTTGCGGGTTGGATTGGCATTCACCCAGGCTTTCAGATCCTTGTGCTCCTGCGTCTTGCGCGCCAGGAAGTCGCTGCCGGCGTAGCTGGTCAGCATGCCCTTGCGGTTTTTGTAGTAATTGTTGACGCCGGCAACCTGGCCCGCGTACTTGAGCTTGGCATCAGGATTGGTCTTGGTCTCGCTCTCGATGGTGGCCAGCGTTTCAGCCGAACGTTGCACGAACGCGGGATAGTTCCAACCGAAGGTGTTGGCCACTTCGGACGGCAGGCGGTGGCGGTTGGTGGCGCCCGGATACCCCAAAGCCATGATGAAGTCGCCTTCCTTGACGCCTTCCTTGGCAATTTTCAAGTGCGTAGCCGGCTGGTAGGGGACGTTGTCCTTGGAAAAATCGGCAGCCTTGCCATCCTTGCTGACATAGGCGCGATAAAAGCCGTAGTCGCCGGTGTGGCGCGGCCACATCCAGTTGTCGGTGTCGCCACCAAACTTGCCCACGCCCGCCGGCGGCGCATGCACCAGGCGCACGTCGCGAATTTCCAGTTGCTTGATCAGGTAGAACTCCAGGCCGCCGTAAAAGCTCGAGACCGTGCAGCGGTGGCCGGCGTCTTTTTCGCACTCGGCAACCAGGCTCTTCTGGGCCTTTTCAATCGCGTCAACCCGTGCCTTGCCGCTCAGCTTGGCAACGTCGGCGCTGATGATTTTGTCGCTGACGTTGGTCACGCCCTTGGTGACATAGATGCGGCTGCCAGGCGAAGCCGGCAATTCTTCGGCCAGTGTCTTGGCCAGGAAACCGTTGGCCAGCAGGTCGCGTTCAGGCGTCGAGTTGACGGCCACGCTGTTGTACACGCAGTGGTGATTGGTGGCAACGAGTCCCATCGGCGAGACGAAGGAAGCCGAGCATCCGCCCAGGCTCACAATCGCGTTCATCGGGAATTCGGTCAGCTTGGTCAGCGTTGCCGGGTCGAGTTTCAAGCCGGCGGCTTTGAGCTGCTTGGCAATTTGCGGCAGCTGTTGCGGCATCCACATACCTTCGTCGGCATGGGCGCTTGCGCTGCTAAGGATAGCGAGCGTGATCAGGGTCTTTTTCATTCGCGTTTCGTCTCATTATGGTCAGTCGGAACAGGGCACGCCTTTTGAGCGCCCTAGAGTATCCGCAGCGCCCATATTTTAGTCAATCAGATTTTGACCATGGCAGCGTTGAAGCGCGATTTATGTGCAATATATGCATGTTGTATGGACGCTGCGCGGCGGCGTCCCGACGGCGCAACTCACAACTGGTCGCCCACCAGCGCGGCGAGCTTGCCGGCCGCCTTGTCGAGGAACGGCCGGTCCAGCCAGGCGCCGTAGGTGATCGGCTTGGCCAGCTTCCAATCGTTGTTGAACACCGCAACCTGTTCCTTGGCGAAGACTGCATCGATAATATTCAGGTTTGCTTCATCATTTAAACTGAACGATCGGTTGTCGAAATTGGTCGAACCTACTGAAACCATCAGTGAGTCGACAACGAGCGCCTTCACGTGGTACATGGTCGGCTGGTATTCAGCAATTTGAATACCGGCGGCAAGCAGCGGCCCCCACGTGTCGTGGGATGCCGCACGGACGATGCGCGAGTCAATTGTGTCACCGGGCGTGATGATGCGCACTTTTACGCCGCGTTTTGCTGCGGCAACGAGTGCTTTGATGGTCAGCTCGTCCGGCACAAAGTAAGAACTCGACAGTTCAATCGTGCTTTGGGCTGCGGTGATCGACATTAGGTACATCAACAGCATGCTTTCGCTGCCGCCGCTGGGTGAACTGCTGAACATTTGCGCAGCGTGGCTTCCTTTCGCCGCCAGCGCGGGAAAGTACGGCTGGCCGTCGAGCACGACGCCGGTGGCCTTGGTCCAGTTTTCAGCAAACACGGCTTGCATTTGGCCCACTACCGGACCCTCGATCCGGAAGTGGGTGTCGCGCCAGTGTTCCTTGTCCTGGCCATTGCCACGCCACTGGTCGGCAATGCCGACGCCGCCCGTAAAGCCGATTTTTCCATCAACCACCAGCACTTTGCGGTGCGTGCGGTTGTTCAATTTTGTAAATTTCCACCAGACCGGCTTGTGATAACGATGGAATTTGACGCCGGCCGATTTCATCGCGTCCATCGCCGCATCGTCCATCTTCATGCTTCCGATAAAGTCGAGCAGCACATGCACCTTGACGCCCGCGCGCGCGCGTTCAATCAGTGCGTCGGAAAATTCCTTCCCGATCGTTTCCGACCAGTAGATATAGGTTTCGAACGTGATCGTCTGTTTCGCTTCGCGGATCGCCTTGAGCATGGAAGGGAAAATCTGGTCGCCGTTGAGCAGCACCTCCACCTGGTTTCCTTCAATGATCGGCGGACCGAGCAAGACACCCATGGAGCGACGAAATTGGGGGTCGTCCACGTTGTAAAGGCGCTGCAATTGCCGTTCAATTTTCTTCTCGCTTGGCATGAAGTTAAACGTCAGAAAGACGGCAAGCAGCGTTAACGCGGTGGCGATCAGGGCGGCCTTGAGGGATTTCGTTCTCATGACTAACTTTCGGGCAAAAAAAAACCAACGCCCAGGGCGTTGGTTAGTTGGGGTAAAGCATATTAACGCGCTTTTCCGCGACGCAAGAGATTTACGATGGCCAACAGAATCACGGCGCCGAGGAACGACACCAGCAGTGACGTGATACTGAAGTCATCGCGATTGATGGTGCCGGTGCCAAACAGCGGCGAGAGCAGCCAGCCGCCCAGGAAGGCGCCGACGATACCGACGACAACGTTCAGGATCATGCCTTGTTCAGCGTCCGTCTTCATGACCATGCTTGCCAGCCAACCCAAAATACCACCTACCACGATCCAGATGATGAATAACATGATTGATTCCTCCTATTAGTTAAAAAAGACCCCGAGCGCATTGCCGATTGCTGGGCCGTGGAAGCAGATTAAGGGTCGCTCGTTTCATGGTCGGTGCGGCAACGTACCAAAAAACGCATTGTGTTTTTATTATTTTTTTGTTACCTCGGAGAATGTATAAGTTAACGTGCGTCACCGTACGGAAGGTGCTCTACGGTCGATTTATCGTTGCACCACTGGCAAAATATTTCCAGGTTTATCTGCGAGCCCCGCACATGAACATGAATAAAATTCGAAAGGAAATTCCAATGAGCAACTACGACACCACCACCCAAAAAAACGATCGTATGGTTACTGGCCTGTTCCGTGACCGCCAAAGCGCCGAGCGCGCTTACAACGCCGTGGCAGACCGCGGCTACAGCCGTGACGACGTCACCTTGATGATGTCTGACGACACCCGCAAGACCCATTTCAACGATACCGACACGGAGCTGGGCAGCAAAGCTGCCGAAGGCGCAGGCGTCGGCGCCGGCATCGGCGGCACCATTGGCGCAGTGCTGGCCGGCATCGCCGCCGTCGGCACCACGCTGGTACTGCCAGGCATTGGCCTGGTTGTGGCCGGTCCAATCGCAGCGGCACTGGCCGGCGCCGGCGCCGGCGGTCTGGCAGGCGGCCTGGTTGGCGCGCTGATCGGCGCCGGCATTCCTGAAGAGCGCGTCGTGCACTACGAAGAAGGCATCAAGAGCGGCGGCATCCTGATGGGCGTAAATCCACGCAGCGACGACGATGCCATGCATATCGAGCGCAGCTGGACCGACAATGCCGGCGAGCACATCATCGGTACCGGCGTGGGCGCCGCAGGCGGCGCCATGACCGGTGCGGCCATCGGTTCGGTCGCCGGTCCTATCGGTACTGTGGCAGGTGCTGCAATCGGCGGTATCGCCGGCGGCCTGGCAGGCAAGGGTGTGGGCGAAGTTATCAATCCCAAGGCAGGCGACGAACTGCCCGAACACCACTTTGCCAAAGGCATGGGTGCAGGTAGCGGCGCGGCAGCGGGCGCCATGGCCGGTACCGTTGCCGGTCCTATCGGCATGGCGGCGGGCGCTGCCATCGGCGGCTTGGCTGGTGGCTTGGCAGGCAAGGGTGCAGGCGAAGTCGTCAACCCGACCCCGGGCGACGACTTGCATGATCACCACCTCGCCAAAGGCGTGGGCGCCGGCAGCGGCGCGGCAATGGGCGCCGCCGTTGGCGCCGTAGGCGGTCCGGTCGGCATGGCCGTGGGCGCAGGTATTGGCGCCGTTGCGGGCGGCATGGCAGGTCACGCCGCTGGATCGCTGGTCAACCCAGAGGAAGAGTCGGCTTACTGGCGTTCTTCGTACCAGACGGCTCCGTACTATTCGCCAGGCTACACCTACGACGACTACGGTCCTGCCTACGAACTGGGCTACAACAGCCGCGGCCGTTATGTTGGCCAGCAGTTCGATTCAGTAGAAAACGACCTGGGAACCGAATGGGATCGCGTCAAAGGCAGCTCGCGCCTGAACTGGCAGCAAGCCAAGTCCGCTTCGCGTGCGGCGTGGGACAAGGTTGAGCGCGCCATGCCTGGCGACTTCGACCGCGACGGCCGCTAACCAGCACCGCCTGGCAGCAACGCTGCCATCGCAGCCCCAAAAAGCCCCGCTTCCTTAAGGAAAGCGGGGCTTTCTTCATCTCCCACCAAAATGTTTCCAAAACCTCCCCCGGGGGAGATGGTTACGGTATGAAAAGAGCCCCGTGCCTTGCGGCAGCGGGGCTTTCATTATAGTGATTGCGATCAGTTGCTTTTGACGGCTTCGACCTGGATCGCCAGTTTGACTTCCGGCGAGAACATCGGCAAGCCTTTGGTCACGCCAAAGTCGCCGCGGTTGAAGGTGGCACTGGCATCGGCGCCGCACACTTCCTTCTTGAGCATCGGGTGCATCACGCACTTGAATTTATTGATCGTCAGCGTGACTGGCTTGGTGACGCCGTGCAAGGTCAACTCGCCAGCGATCGACGTCGGCGTGTCGCCCGTGAAGGTGATCGTCTTCGACTGGTAAGTCACGTTCGGAAATTTGGCGACGTCGAAAATGTCGTCCTTTTTTGCGTGCGTGTTCATTGCGTCGAGGCCGAAGTCGATCGAGGCGGCATCGATCAGGATGTCGATCGACCCCGTCTTGGCCGCGCGGTCGAGCGTCACGGTGCCGCTGGTCTTCTTGTACTTGCCGCGCCAGACTGACAGGCCCATGTGATCAGCTTCAAAGCTCGGGAAGGTGTGGTTCGGGTCGATGTTGTACGTATCGGCGGCAGCAAAGGCGGTGGCGGCAACGCCGGAGGCCAGCAGTGCAATAAACAGTTGCTTCAGTTTCATGGAATTCCTTTTTTTCGAATGGATGTTACTGCGCCGCAGTGACGCGGAATTTGATGACGACCTCGTCGGCGACTATGCCCGTATCCTTCCAGTCGCCTTCACCGATGTTGTAGGCCAGCCGCTTGATCGGCAGCGCGCCTTCGAACACTTGCTTGCCGGCCTCGGTCTTGACCGTCAAGGGGAAATTTACCTCGGTACTCTTGCCCTTGATCGTCAGCTTGCCGATGACACTGAGCTTGCCGGCGCCGGCCGGCTTGATCGCCGAGGACACGAAGCTCGCCTTTGGATATTGGGCGGAATTGAACCAGTCTTTCTTGGCCACTTCCTTGTTCATGTCGGCGTCCCCCACATCGAGGCTGGCCGTATCGATCTCGACGCTGGCCTTGGCCAGTTCCGGTTTGGCGGCATCATAGTCGATCGCCGCCGCGAACTTTTTGAAGGGGGCCTCAACCGGCACGTTCATCTGCTTGAAGACGGCCGAGACGCGGCTCTTGGCCGGATCGGTCTTGAGCGGAACGGCCCCGGCAACGAGGCTAACGCCAAGCAACGCTGCAAACAATGTGCCACTGTTTCGTTTCATACATTCTCCGGGAGGTGAAATTACGCCTTGGGCAGCATGCGCTTGAGCACGCCGTCGCGGTCGATAAATTGGTGCTTCAGTGCAGCGGCAATGTGGACGCCGACCGCGCCGGCCAGCGTCATGTTGAGCCAGAAATGCACCGCTTGCAGCACCGGCTTGAGTTCTGCGTTTTTCTCGATCAGCACAGGCAGCTTGAACAAGCCGAAATAAACCACCGGGTAGCCTGCCGCCAGCGTGTAGAAATAGCCGGACACGGGCACCGCAAACATCAGCACATACAGCATGCCATGCAAGATATTGGCGCTCGATTTTTGCCACGCGGGCATGCTGGCGGGATAGGCGGGCGCGGGATGGCCGAGGCGCCACAACAGGCGCAATGTGGCGAGCGCAAGGATCGTGACCCCGGTCCATTTGTGCCAGGAGTAATATTTAAGCTTGGCGGGCGACACGGCCATATCAGTCATGAACAGTCCCATGCTGAACGCGCCGATGATCATCAGCGCAACCAGCCAGTGGAAGATGATCGCGACGTTGGTGTAGCGCTGTTGCATTGACGCCTCTAAATTAGTACGTGTTAGAACCAATATACCAAAAAAAACCTGCTTGTGCTTGCCGCGAGAGTAACACGGTTGAAAACGGGCCAACGGGTCTGCTATTGTAAAAATCGGTAAGCGATCTGATCATACTAACCATGCAGTGACGTTTGCCGGGAGACTCTCATGAAAACAGCAATCCTGCGCCTGGCCGTAATGTTGCCGCTGCTGCCGCTGTTGCCGCTGTTGCCGCTGCTGCCGCTGTTGCCGCTGTTGCCGCTGTTGCCGCTGTTGCCACTGCTGGCGCTGCCTGCCCCGCGCGGGCGAACCGGCGTCGCCCGAGATCGCCGACCTGTCAATCGAGGAACTGGCCAACATCCAGATCTACTCGGTGTCCAAAAAAGCCGAGACACTATCGGGCGCCGCCGCCTCGGTGTTCGTCATCACTGCCGACGATATCCGGCGTTCAAACTTCCAAAACCTGGCCGACGTGTTGCACCTGGCGCCCAGCCTGCAAGTGGCGCAGGGCGCCAACGGGGGCTACGCCATCACCGCGCGCGGCCTGAACGGCAGCAACGACAGCGCACCGAACAAGCTGCAAGTGCTGGTGGACGGGCGCTCGGTGTATGCGCCCCTGTTTTCGGGTGTGTTCTGGGATGCGCAGGACTTGATGCTCGACGATATCGCGCGCATCGAAGTCATCAGCGGACCCGGCGGCACGCTGTGAGGTGCCAACGCGGTCAATGGCGTGATCAATATTACCACCCGGTCGGCGCGCGACATCCAGGGCGCGATGGGCGTTGTGACGGCTGGCGAGCGCGGCTACGACGTGGCGTTTCGCCAGGGCGGCGCGCTGGCCGGCGGCGGCCACTGGCGCGCCTACGGCAAGTATCTTGAGGAACGGCGCACGCAACTGGCGAGCGTCCAAGTGGTCAACGACGCGCGCCAGCAAGCCCAGCGCGGCTTTCGCGCCGACTGGGAGCGCGGCCCCCACCAGTTCAGCGTGCACGGCAACGCCTACCGCGGCCAGGCCGACCAGCCGGAACCGGGCGCACTGCAAACCGGCGTGCCGCTCGCGCTTGGGCCGATCGATACGGCGGGCGTGAACCTGACCGGACGCTGGAACTATCTGCTGGGCGAGGGCGCCGGCGTCAGCCTGCAAGGCTATCTGGACCATACGCGGCGCGACGTGCCGCCCACCTTTGGCGAGTCGCTCGATATTGCCGACCTGCAGTTCCAGCATGCGTTGGCGGCGATCGGCGCGCATGCTTTGGTGTGGGGCGCGAACTATCGCCGTACCTGGGATGATGTGCGCAACAGCGACTACATTGCCTTTCTGCCCGCCAAGACCAACCAGAACTGGTCCAGCCTGTTTGCGCAGGACGAAGTTACGCTGGGCAAGTCATTGCGCCCGGTGACTGGCGCGCGTATTGAGCGCAATGGGTACACGGGCACGGAATTTTTACCCACGCTGCGCTTGGCGTGGACCATGGCGCCGGCGCACACGCTGTGGGCCAGCGCCTCGCGCACGGTGCGCGCGCCGTCCAGGCTAGACGCCGACGCCTTTATCCCCGGCAAGCCGCCGTACTTGCTGCGCGGCGGCCCGCGGATCCGTTCCGAAGTGGCCACCGTGTTCTAACTGGGCTACCGCGGCCAGCCGCTGGCCAAGCTGTCGTATTCGATGACGGTGTTTCACCATGATTACGATCATTTGCGCACGCAGGAAGTCGATCCCGGCGGCACCTTTGTCACCTTTGGCAATCTGATGCAAGGCAAGGCGGACGGCATCGAAATGTGGGGCAATTACCAAGCCACGCCGGCATGGCGCCTGAGCGCAGGCTTGATGGCGCTGCACGAGAGCATGACCTTGACGGCGCTCAGCAATGACGCGGCCGGGCCGGGCACGGTGGGCAAAGACCCGTCCCATACGCTCCAGCTGCGATCGAGTTTCAACCTGGGCGACGACAAAGAGTTTGACCTCATGCTGCGCAAGGTCGGTGCGCTGAGCGAACCGGACGTGCCCGGCTATACGGCGCTCGACGCGCGCTTTGGCTGGCGCTTGCGGCGCGCGGTGGAGTTGTCGGTGTTCGGGCAGAATTTGAACGGCGCGCAAGGGGAGTACGGGCCGCTGGCGACCAGGACGCACGTGGGGCGCGCGCTGGGCGTCAAGCTGGTGTGGCAGAGGTAAGGCAACAGCAGGATAGCCGGCGCCACTGGCGCCGATCAGTCCGAGATGCCGCTAGGGAAGCACTGATTAATTCATGAGGGCGGACTCGGCCATGAAAAAAGACGCCCTGCGAATTTGCGCCTTACCGGCCGCCTTTTTCACTGGCCGATTCCATCCCTCAGAATAAATCAGTGCTTCCCTAGACCATCAAATCTCGCGCGCGAGCTTTTCGGCAATGCCCAGGTAATTTGCCGGCGTCATCGCCAGCAGCAAGTCTTTCGCATCCTGGGGAATGGCCAGCGTGGTGACGAATTCACGCAGCGCATCTTTTGAAATGCCCTTGCCGCGCGTCAGTTCTTTCAACTGTTCGTACGGGTTTTCAATGCCGTAACGGCGCATCACGGTTTGCACCGGCTCGGCCAGCACTTCCCAGTTCGCATCGAGGTCTTGTTCCAGGCGCGCGCGGTTCACTTCCAGCTTGTTCAAGCCGCGCAGGCAGCTGTCGTAAGCCAGCAAGGCGTAGCCCAGGCCCACGCCAATGTTGCGCAGCACGGTCGAGTCGGTCAGGTCGCGCTGCATGCGCGAAACCGGCAATTTTTCGGACATGTGCTTGAGCACGGCATTGGCCAGGCCCAGGTTGCCTTCGGAGTTTTCAAAGTCGATCGGGTTGACCTTGTGCGGCATGGTCGAGGAACCGATTTCGCCGGCCTTGGTCGTCTGCTTGAAGTAACCGAGCGAAATATACGCCCAGATATCGCGGTTCAAGTCCAGCAAGATGGTGTTGGTGCGCGCGAAGGCGTCGAACAGTTCGGCCATGTAATCGTGCGGCTCGATCTGGATCGTGTACGGATTGAACGTCAGGCCCAGGCGCTGCTCGATCACGTTCTTGGAAAAATTCGCCCAGTCGAAACCCGGGTAGGCCGACAGGTGGGCATTGTAGTTGCCGACGGCGCCATTCATTTTGCCCATGATCTCAACGGCGGCAATGCGCTCGATGGCGCGCTTGAGGCGCGCGACGACGTTGGCCATTTCCTTGCCCAGCGTGGTCGGGCTGGCGGTCTGGCCGTGGGTGCGCGAGAGCATCGGAACGGCAGCGTTGTCGCGCGCGATCTGGGTCAGCTTCTCGACCAGGCCCTGCAGGGCCGGCAACATCACCGTGTCGCGCGCCGCCTTGAGCATCATGCCGTGCGAGGTGTTGTTGATGTCTTCCGAGGTGCACGCGAAATGAATGAACTCGGTTGCCGAGAGCAATTCCGGCACGTCCTTGACCTGCTCCTTGAGCCAGTACTCGACCGCTTTGACGTCATGGTTGGTGACCGCTTCGATCGCCTTGATGCGCGCTGCATCGTTCTCGGAAAAATCGGCTGCCATGCGCTCCAGCAAGGCGGTCGCTTCTGCGGAGAATGGCTTGATCTCGGCAAAGCCGGCCTGGGACAACGCTTGTAGCCACGAAATCTCGACCTTGACGCGGTGATGCATGAAGCCCGATTCGGACAGGATCGGGCGCAGCTTGTCGGTCTTGGCAGCGTAGCGGCCGTCCAGTGGAGACAGGGCCGACAGCGTGGAGTAGGGGACGGTAGAGGTCATGGAGAGGGCTTTTATGAAGAGGGGAAAAAATGTCGCGCGCGTGCCGCAGAGAGCGCAATTTTACCACCGGCGCCAATGTCAAGCCGATGTTGTGGCCGCACAGCAGCAGCCTGCTTGCCCTCCATGGGCGCGAAACGCGATGCTATACTGTGATCCAATCTTCTATTCAAAGCGTCTATGAAACTCATCGGTTCCCTGGCCAGCCCGTACGTGCGCAAAGTTCGTGTGGTACTGGCCGAAAAAAAGCTCGATTACGGCTATGAAATCGAAAATGTGTGGGGCGCCGAAACAAAAATTCATCTTTCGAATCCGCTGGGCAAGGTTCCTTGCCTGCTGATGGAAGACGGCAGCAGCATGTACGATTCGCGCGTGATCGTCGAGTACCTCGATACGCTCACGCCCGTGTGCAAATTGCTGCTGCCAAATGCGCGTGACCGCGCCGACATCAAGGTCTGGGAAGCATTGGCCGACGGCGTGCTCGACGCTGCAGTGCTGGTGCGCCTGGAAACCACGCTGCGCCCCGACGAGCAGCAAAGCCCGGCCTGGATCGAGCGTCAAATGGGCAAGGTTCACGCGGGGCTGGCCGTCATGTCGGCCAATTTGCGCGAGTCGCCTTTTTGCAAGGGCAACCATTACACGCTGGCCGACATCGCTGTCGGTTGCTGCCTGGGCTGGCTCGATTTCCGCTTCCCCGACATTGCCTGGCGCGACGACTACGCCAATTTGGCCAAGCTGTACGACAAACTGTCCGAGCGCCAGTCGTTCAAAGATACTGTGCCCCAGTAAGGCGGTCGCGGCGATGGGCAGTTCTGAGGAAAGCACCGGCGGGGCGGCACAAAAACGCCTGCAGATGGCCGATATCGCGCGTCTTGCCGGGGTCTCGAAGGCCACCGTGTCGCGCGCGCTCAACCACAGTCCCCTGGTCAACGACGAAACGCGCACCCGCATCCTGGAGCTGGCCGCTTCGCTCAAGTACACCATCAATATCGGCGCGCAAAACCTGCGCCTCAAGCAAAACCGCACCGTCGGCGTGGTCGTGCCGTTTGATTCCGCCACGCGCCAGCATTTGTCTGACCCGTTTTTCCTCAGCATGCTCGGCAGCCTGGCGGACGCGCTCACCGAGCGCGGTTTCGACATGCTGCTCTCGCGCGTCGATGCGCGCCAGATTGACGCTGCGGCGCAACCGTTCGACACCGGGCGCGTGATCGGTATTATCCTGATCGGCCAGTGGCGCCAGCATGACCAACTCAACCAGCTGGCCGCGCGCCATGTGCCGATCGTGGTGTGGGGCGCACAATTGGCGCAACAACTGTACGTCACTGTCGGCGGCGACAACGTCAGCGGCGGCATGCTTGCCACCGAACACTTGCTCAAGCAGGGGCGCAAGCGGATTGCTTTTTTCGGCGACATCAACTTGCCAGAAGTGGCCCAGCGTTACCGCGGCTACAGCGATGCGCTGGGCAAGCATGGACTGCAGGTCGATCCACAACTGTGCGTATCGGTGTCTTTTCTGCCGGAAAGTGGCGCGCATGCCGTCCAGGAAATCGAGCGCCGCGCGCTCGGATACGACGCCATCTTCGCCTGCAGCGATCTGCTGGCCATGACGGCTATTAACGCCCTGCGTGAAGTGGGTAAAAGCGTGCCGCGCGACGTTGCCGTGGTCGGCTATGACGATATCGAACTGTCGACGTACTTCCATCCTCCCTTGACCACGATTCGCCAGCCGATCCGCGCGGCCGGGCATGCGCTGGTCGACGCACTGCTGGCGCTGGTCGACGGGCAAGCGCCTGGTTCGCGCCAGCTTCCAACCGAATTAATCGTGCGCGCCACTGCCGGCGATTAAATAGCTTTTTGGCGCGCTGAAATCGGTTGCAATTCGTTCCTCGGCTCATCTCATTTTTCTTGCACTGCCGGCGCGCCGACGCCAATTCGCGCGCGTTAGCCTGATTTTCCTCTTTTGTCGCCCTCTTTTTGACCTCAAATTCTCATTTTAGCAAAAAAGATGCAATCGATTGCATAAGCCGCGCATCTGTTCCATACTTGATTCGTCTTGTACCTAAACCAACTATAACCGCCGACATGCAGTACGGCGGCAACCCACCGGAGGAGAGCACATGAATTTCCCAGTCAAACGCATGGCGGCGGCAGTGTCCGTCGCACTGTTGCATATGGGCGGCGCCGCTGCCCAGCAAGCCCCTACAACCGACGCGCCGGTCGCGGACGGACTGAACATGGAGCGCATCGTCGTCACCGGCAGCACCGGCGGCACTTCCAAGATGAAGTCGAGCGTCTCGCTGAGCACAATGAGTCTGGAGTCGATCCAGAACGGTGCGCCGACCAGCGCTGCGGAAGTGCTGCGCTCCATCCCGGGCGTGCGCTCGGAGTCGTCGGGCGGTGAAGGCAACGCCAACATCACGGTGCGCGGCGTGCCAATCTCGGCCGGCGGCGCGCGCTATGTACAGATCCAGGAAGATGGGCTGCCGGTGTTGCAGTCGGGCGACTTCAACTTCATTACGCCGGATGCGTATGTCAAGATCGACGGCGGTCTCGACCGCCTGGAAGTGGTGCGCGGCGGTTCGGCCTCCACCCTGGCCAGCAATTCGCCGGGCGGCATCATCAACTTCATCAGCAAAAATGGCGCTGAAAAGGGCGGCAGCGTCGGCATCACCACAGGTCTCGACTACCATTCCACGCGTTTTGACGCCGACTTTGGCGGCGCACTGTCGGCCAAGACCCGCTATTTCGTGGCCGGCTTTTACCGCAGCGGCGAAGGCGTGCGCAACACCGGCATGCACACCGAAAAAGGTGGCCAGATCCGCGCCAATATCACCCATGAATTCGAAAACGGCTTTGTACGCCTGTCGCTCAAACACCTCAACGACCAGACCCCGACTGCCTTGCCGGTGCCGGTCAGCGTGACCAATCAACAGGTGTCGGCATTGCCCGGCATCGATCCGCGCACCGCCACGTTCTATTCGCCGTACTGGGTGCGCGACGTCTCGCTCGGCAAGGGCAACAACGCCGTCACGAGCGACGTCAACGACGGCCTAGCGGTCAAGAGCAACACCATCGGCCTGGAAGCGTCGCTGCGCTTTGGCGAGGGCTGGACCTTGAGCGAAAACTTCCGCCACGCCAACAATTCGGGCCGCTTCGTCGGTGTATTCCCGGGCAATAACGGCGCCGTCGGCAGCTACAAATTTGCTACCGGACCGAACGCAGGTCAAGCCTATAACGGCCGCGCTTTTTCCGCCGTTGTGTTCAATACCGCGATCGACGACGCCGGCGCTACCTTCAACGATGCCAAGCTGGCCAAGACGTTCGCTGCCGGCAGCGCCAAGGTCACTGCCACCGGCGGCCTGTACGCCTCCACCCAAAACCTCGCGCTGACCTGGAACTTCAATGAGTACCTGATGCAGGCCAGCGGCGACCGGCCAGCCTTGCTGCAAACTGCCAGCAGCACGCCTGGCCTGGTGGGGCCAGCCTTCGGCGGCTGCTGCTCGCGCGCCGTCGACATGCAGTACAAGCTGCTTTCGCCCTACGTCAACGTCGGCTTCGAGCAGGGTCCGGTCAATGTCGACGCCAGCGTGCGGCACGACCGCCAAAGCGCCTCCGGCACGGCCAATATTGCAACGCGGGGCATTCGCTACGATCCGGCCACGCTGCAGTCGGTGGATTATGAGCTCGGTCACACCTCGTATTCGGTCGGCGGCAACTACCGTGTTTCGCCAAGCGTGGCGCTGTTCGCCCGCGTCAGCGACGGCGTCTCGTTCAACGCCGACCGCATCCTGTTCGGTACCCCGCTCGACGGCAGCGTGCCGATCAGTCTGAACACCGTGCGCCAGCTTGAAGGCGGCGTGAAGTGGCGGCGCGGTGGCATCAGCAGTTTTGTGACGCTGTTCCAGGCCCGGACCAAGGAAACCAACTTCGAAGCGACGACCCAGAAAACGACGGCCAACAGCTACCGCGCCAAGGGCGTGGAGATCGAGGCGGCGTACAACGCGGGACCGCTGCGGATCATGGGCGGCGTGACCCTCACCGACGCCGAGATCACCGCTACCGCGCCCGGCGCCGAAGCGGTCATCGGCAACACGCCGCGGCGCCAGGCAAAAACCGTGTACCAGGTCTCGCCAAGCTACACGATCGGGGACGTCAGCTTCGGCGCGTCGGTGATTGGCACCGGCAAGGCGTGGGCCGACGACGCCCATACCATCAATATGCGCGCCTACGCCGCCGTCAACGGCTACCTGAATTATCAGTTCTCGCAGCGCGTGCTGGTGGCATTCAGCGCGAACAACCTGTTCAACCAGACCGGCTATACCGAGGTTGAAGGCGACGGCCATGCGGCGCGTTCGATTGGCGGCCGTTCGGTCAAGGCGACGCTGAAGTACTCGTTTTAATCCGACCCGCACGGCCGCCGCGCGCGGCCGTGCCTTACCTGATGCGATTTTTCCATGACACTATCCAATGCACACGCGCGCATGCTCAGCGCGCTGCCCGAGCGCCTTCGCGCGGCCGCCTCGCAGCGTTTTTCCGAGCGTGAGGAAGCCTTGCGCGAGCACCTGGCAGCGCTGTACGGAGCAGATCCCGCGCTCGACGCCTGGTTCAGCACCTTGATGGAGACGATCGGACGCCTGCACGGGCAGCGTCCCGCCGCGCTGCACGCGCTGGACGCGGCGCGCAGCGCCGAACCTGGCTGGTTCACCCGCCAGAGCATGCTTGGCTACAGCGCCTACGTGCCGCAGTTCGGCGGCACCTTGAGCGGCGTGATCGGCCGCATCGAACACCTGCGCGAACTCGGTGTGACCTACCTGCACTTGCTGCCCTTCCTGCGCCCGCGCGCCGGCGAGAACGATGGCGGTTTTGCCGTCGCCAGCTTCGATGAGGTCGATCCGGCGCTGGGCAGCACCGACGACTTGCTGGCGCTCACTGCGGCGTTGCGCGAAGCGGGCATCAGCCTGTGCTCGGATCTGGTGCTCAACCACGTGGCCGACGACCATCCGTGGGCGCTGGGCGCTGCAGCCGGCGATCCGGCGCTGCGCCAGTTCTTTCATATATTTCCCGACCAGAGCGTCCCTGAGCGTTACGAACAGGTGCTCGGCCAAGTCTTCCCGCAAGCTGCCCCCGGCAATTTCACGTATGTCGACGCCGTCCAAGGCTGGGTCTGGACTACCTTCTATCCGTTCCAGTGGGACCTGAACTACGCCAACCCGGCTGTGCTGGGCGAGATGGTGCTCGCCTTGCTGCGCCTTGCCAACCGCGGCGTGGAAGTGTTTCGGCTCGATTCCACCGCCTTTCTCTGGAAGCGGGAAGGCAGCAGCTGCATGAATCAGCCCGAGGCGCATCAGTTGCTGCAAGTGATACGCGCGCTGGTCGACATTGCCGCGCCGGGCGTGCTGCTCAAGGCGGAAGCCATTGTCCCCACGCGCGCGCTGCCGGCCTACTTCGGGAGCGGCGCGCAGCGCGAGTGCCACCTGGCGTACCACAGCACCCTGATGACGGCCGGCTGGGCGGCGCTGGCCGAGCAGGACACCGCGCTGCTGCAAGCGGTGATCGACGCCACCCCGGCGCTGCCGCCGGGGGCGAGCTGGCTGACCTATGTACGCTGCCATGACGATATTGGCTGGAACGTGCTGCGCGCGGAAGCCGGTGACGATGCGCGCCTGGCGTCCATCGCACGCTTTTATGCCGACGGCGACAGTTTCGCCGCCGGTGTCGCCTTTCAGACCAGCGGCACGCGCGCCGTGCACGGCACCAACGGCAGCGCCGCGGCGCTGGCCGGCATCGAGACCGCGATCAACGCCGAACAGCGTGAACTGGGCGTGCGCCGTCTGCTACTGCTGTACGCTCTGGCGCTGTCGTTCGGCGGCCTGCCGGTGCTGTACATGGGCGACGAACTGGGCATGCAGAACGACCACACCTATCTTCTGGACGCCTCGCGTGCGCACGACACGCGCTGGGTCCAGCGCGCCCCTTTTGACGAACGGCTTTTTGCCGAACGCGCCGACGCCAGCGCTGTGACGGGTGAGCTGTACCGGCGCCTGGGCGAACTGATCGCCGCCCGCCGTCGCCTGCCCGCGCTGGCGGCCGACGCGCCGCGCAGCGTGCTGGCGGCCGCGGACCCGGCCTTGCTGGCGCTGGCGCGCGGCGAGCGCTTCCTGAGCTTGTCCAACTTTTCCGGCCTGCCGCTCGTGGTCAGCCTCGCCGCTCTGCAGGCCGGCGCCTGGCCCGGCTACGCCGATCAGGTGGTGCTGCAACCGTGGGCCATGCTGTGGCTCGAACGCTAACCTGAGGCGCGCATCGATGACAAATTCACTTACCCCGACGCCTGGCGTCAAAGCGGACACGGGGCCGTTGCTGGTATTTGGCGAAGCGCTGGTTGACGACTTCGTCACCGAGCAAGTGGTGGGCGGCGCCCCCTTCAATGTGGCGCGCAGCCTTGCCGCCTTCGGCCTGGCGCCGCTGCTCATTACCCGCACCGGCAATGACCCGGCCGGCGCGCTGGTGCGCGCCGAGTTCGCGCGCTTCGGCATGCGCCAGGATGGCCTCCAGCTTGACGCGGCCGAGCCGACCGGGCGCGTGCTGGTCGAGCGCGCGCACGGCGAGCACCGCTTTGTCATTCTCCCCAACCAGGCGTACGACCATATCGACGCGGCAGCCGCACTGGCCGCCGTTGCCGGGCCGCCGCCCGCCACCATTTACTTTGGTACCTTGGCACAGCGCTGTGAGACTTCGCGCGGTGCGCTGCGCGCGCTGCTGGCAGCGAGCACGGCGAGCTGCTACCTTGACCTGAATGTGCGCGAAGGGCAGGTGACGGAGCGCTGCGTGTTCGAGTCCCTGCACCTGGCCGACATTGTCAAGGTCAACGAGGACGAGTTGCGCAACCTGTTCGGCTGGTACACGCATACCCGCCACGCCACGCAGCATATGGACAGCGTGGCAGTACGCAGCGCATGCGCCACGCTGATCCGCACGTTTTCGCTGCAAGGCTTGATCGTCACGCTCGGCCCGCGCGGCGCGGTGTACTTTGGCGCCGACGGCGCCGTCGTCACCGCGCACGACACTGCGGGGCCGGCTCGCCTGGTCGACACGGTCGGCGCGGGCGACGCGTTTTCTGCCGTATTCCTGCTTGGGCAGGCGCGCGGCTGGCCGCTGGACACCACGCTGACGCGCGCCAATGCATTTGCCGGCGCGGTGTGCGGCATCCGTGGCGCGGTCCCGGCCGATCTGGCATTCTATGAGCCGTGGCTGTCGCGCTGGCTTGTTGATTGAACCTTCGCTGAACCTTCGCTGAACCTTCGCTGAACCTTCGAAAGCACATCATGGCGCTTCACAAGCCGCACCTCACGTTCTGGCAGATAGTCAACATGAACATCGGATTTTTCGGGATCCAGTTCAGCTTTGGCCTGCAGCAAAGCAGCATGAGTCCGATCTACAAATACCTTGGCGCGGATGAGGCAAGCTTGCCGTACCTGTGGCTGGCCGGGCCGGTGACGGGGCTGATCGTGCAGCCGATCATCGGCGCCATGAGCGACCGCACGCTCACGCGCTGGGGGCGGCGCACGCCGTACTTTTTGATCGGCGCCATTTTGTGCAGTATCGGGCTGCTGTTCATGCCGTTCAGCTCCACCTTGTGGATGGCCGCCAGCCTGCTGTGGATACTCGACGCGGCCAATAATGTGACGATGGAGCCGTACCGCGCTTTTGTCAGCGACAAGCTGGCTCCGGACCAGCATTCGCTGGGCTTTCTCACGCAAAGCGCCTTTACCGGTCTTGGGCAGACGCTCGCTTACCTGACGCCCTCGCTGCTGGTGCTGTGCGGGATGAGCCAGCACGCGGTCAACGCCAGCAACATACCGCACATTGTGATCGCGGCCTTTATCATCGGCGCGGTGTTCTCGATTACCACCGTGCTGTGGACGCTCAAAACGACGGCCGAGCATCCCTTGTCGGCACGGGAAATTGCCACCATCAAGGCCAAGCCGCCGGGATGGCGCCACACCCTTGGCGACATCGCCAGCGCCGTGCGCGAAATGCCGCCGACGATGCGCCAGCTGGCGCTGGTCAAACTGTTCCAGTGGTACGCCATGTTCTGCTACTGGCAATACATCTCGTTGTCGGTGGCGAGCACCATCTACGGCACCACCGATCCGGCCACCGACGGCTTTCGCGACGCGGGACTGCTCAACGGGCAGATCGGCGCCTTCTATAACTTTGTCGCCTTCATTGCCGCTTTTGCACTGGTGCCGTTCACCCGTCGCTACGGCCCCAAGTACATGCATAGCGTGTGTTTGGCGCTGGCCGGTCTGGGCATGCTCTGGATTCCGCACATCCATAGCAGTGCGCTGCTGTTTGTGCCGATGATCGGCATCGGGCTGGCGTGGGCCAGTATCATGGGCAACCCGTACGTGATGCTGGCCGGGAGCATTCCTGCCGAGCGTACGGGCGTCTACATGGGCATCTTCAATATGTTCATCGTGATCCCGATGATCATCCAGATTTTCACGCTGCCGCTCTACTATCGCAGTCTGCTTGGCGGTCAACCGGGGAACGTTATAATGCTCGCCGGAGTCCTCATGCTGTGCGCGGCGCTGGCCGTCCTGCGCGTGAAGGTCAAAGGGCAAAGTGGTAGCGACGCCGGGGAGCATGCTGATGACAACCGTGGTATTCGGAGAAGCGCTGGTTGACGATTTCGTGACCGAACAAGTGGTCGGCGGCGCGCCTTTCAACGTGGCGCGCCACCTGGCCGCGTTCCTGTCGCCGCAGCTGATGATCACGCGCATCGGCAACGACAGGAACGGCGCGGTGGTGCATGCCCAATTCGAGCGCTTTGCCATGTCGGACGCGGGCTTGCAGATCGATAAAATGGAAGAGACTGGACGCGTCATTGTCGAGCGCGGCACGCGCGGGCACCGCTTCACGATTTTGCCGGGGCAAGCGTACGACTTCATCAATCCGGAACAGGCATTGTCCGCGATCGACATGGTCGAGCCGGCAGCACTGTACTTCGGCACGTTGGCGCAGCGCGGGCCGCGCTCGCGCGACACCTTGCACGCCTTGCTCGATGCCACCGACGCCACCCGCTTTCTCGACCTCAATCTGCGTGCAGGGCAATTCGACGAACGCTGCGTCTTCCACTCGCTGCACGCGGCCGATATTGCCAAGGTCAACGAAGAAGAATTGCAACATCTGTTCGGCTGGTATGTCGATGTGCGGCCCGCGACGAGCGCGACGAGCGCGACGCCGATGCCGGCCGGTGAGGTCCGTGCCGCTTGCGCAGCCCTGGTGCAGATGTTTGCGCTGCAAGGGTTGATCGTCACGCTCGGGCACCGCGGCTCGGTGTACTTTGGCGCCGATGGCGATATCGTCGCCAACCGCGACAATCCGGCGCCGCCTTTTGTGATTGACAGCGTCGGGGCGGGCGATGCCTTTGCGGCTATTTTCTTGCTGGGGCGCTCGCGCGGCTGGCCGCTCGAGCGCACGCTGGCGCGCGCCAACGAGTTTGCCGGCGCCATCTGCGCCGTGCCCGGCGCCGTGCCGCGCGACCTGGCGTTCTACGACAAATGGGAAAGCCTCTGGCGCGCTTAGGCAGCACGGCGCTGGCGCCGGATGTATGCACAAAGTTGACTTGCCGGCGCGACGTGGCTTACATTGAACTTTTGCCATTTTCCGGAGGTCTCTCATGTTGCCGTTCCGTGCTGTGCTTGTTTCGCTGTCTTTGCTCTCGTTGCTGTCCATGGCCGGGGGCGCAGCGGCGCGCGACGATGCGGGGGCGGCGGTTGCCGCGCTTGCCGGCAAGTTCCTGGAAGCGCAGCGCAGTTTTGACCTGCCCGCGATCCGCGCACTGACTGCCGAAAATTATGTGGAGGTGTCGCCGGCCGGGGAGCTTGATGACCGCGAGAAAATGCTGGGCTTCTATGCGCCTGAAAAAAAGACGCAGGCGCCGCCCCTGACGGTCGACAATGAACTGACGCGGGTCTTTGGCGATGTGGGCATTCAAACGGTCAAGCTGACCTACACCATGATGGCCGGTGGCGAGCAGCGCAAGATGTCGCTGCGCGCTACGCTCGTGGCGCACCGGCGCGGCGGCGAGTGGAAGATGGTGTCGGCGCAGTACACCGGGGTACGGCCGCCCTAGCCCGAGCAAAAGGGCGTTCCGTAACCGCGAACCATCTTCCAGTCAATGCTCCCAGCCAATGCTCGCAGCCAGTGCTTCTTTCTTACCCGGCAGTTCCCATCTGGCTCTGCAGATAGTTCTGGATTCCGACCTTGACGATCAGGTCAAGCTGGGTTTCCAGCCAGTCGATATGCTCTTCAGTATCTTCCAGAATGAACAAAAGCAAATCGCGCGACACATAATCGGCGGCGATTTCAGCAGCGGCAATGCCTTCCTTTACCGTCACCTGCGCCGCCTGTTCCAGCTTCAGGTCGCATTCCAGCATTTCCTGGGTCGACTCGCCAATCAGCAACTTGTGCAGCGCCTGCAGGTTGGGCAGGCCGTCGAGCGTGAGGATGCGGTCGATAAGCTTGTCGGCGTGCTTCATTTCGCCGATCGACTCTTCATATTCCTTCTTGGCCAGCTTTTCCAGACCCCAGTGACGATACATGCGCGCGTGCAAAAAGTACTGGTTGATCGCGGAGAGTTCATTGGTCAGCTGCGCATTGAGCAGCCGGATGACGTTCTTATCGCCCTTCATGGGTGTTCTTTCTAGAGTGGTGGTAGCGTGTCATTTTACATCGCTTGCGGCGCCATGCTCAATGTTGCGGCTGGCGTGGGCTAATTCAGCTGGACAGCTGGAAGTTAAGCGGAACGATGACATACACGGCAACTGCGTGGCCGTCTTCCATGTGCGGCTTGAACTGCGCGCGCAGCGCGGCCTGGCGGCCCGCTTCGTCAAGCCGCGCCGAACCGGACGACGTCTGCACCACAACCTGGTCGGGCATGCCTTTTTCATTGACCAGGATGCGCAGCATGACGCGGCCCTGCTCGCCCATGCGCTTGGACATTTGCGGGTAGATCGGCTGCGGCGCCTGGATGTACTCAACGCCGCTGGTGATGGTTTTGGGCGTGCCGGAGGCAGCAGCCGGCGGCGCGGACGGCGCTGCGACGGCGGCGACCTGGCCTGGCTCGGCCGGCACCGACGTTTGCTCGACCGTGACGCTATGTGGCTGCGTTGCGATCTGCGGCACCGGCGCCGGCACCGTGGGCAGTACCACGGGCGGGAGCGGCTGCACCACCGGCACCGGCGGCACCAACGGCACCAACGGCACCAACGGCACCAACGGCACCAACGGCACCAGCGTCGGTGCGGCCGGCGGCGGCGCTTCAGGCACCTGGGCGACAAAGCTGACCAGCACCGCCTGCGGCAGCGCAGCGTCGACCATGCGGCTCATCATCCCGCTGTAAGCGAAATAGAACAGCACCGCATGCACCGCCACTACCATGGTCACCGGGCCGCATTGGGCGCGCAGCTTGTCCATGGCGCTACGGGCTTGGCCCAGGTCCGGCGCGCAGGAGTAAGCGAGCGTGTTCATGATGCTCAGGCCGCCTGGACCGAGCGGAACGACAGTTCGGTGACCTGGATTTTGCGCTCCAGGTGGGCATTGAGCACTTCCTTCGCGCAGCTGGCGCACTTGCCGCAGCAGGTAGCCACGCCCAGATCGCGGCGCAGTTCTGCCATGGACGAGAGGCCAAGATCGACTGCCTGGCGGATTTCCCTGTCGGAGATGTTATTGCAGACACAAACAATCATTGATACACCTTCCAGGTAAATTTGTGTGAAGTCAGCATTTTGCCGACCGCTCGTTCTATAATAAGAATCATTATCACTTAGATTCATATTTTGTCGGAACTCGACGACGATTGCAAGCGATTTAAGCAAAACCTGAATACAAATAGTTCGCATTTGCGTTTATGATGCTAATATCCAACACGAAACATCTCTTCCCATCTCGTCCCATTTCTTCCATTAGTGACTGAAGCCGATCATGACCTTAGCTCCGACCCTCACAACGCTTGACGCCTTACCGGTAGGCCAGAGCGGCATCGTGATCCACCTCGCGCCCGGCGACCAGGCCGATGCCGGCGTGGACGTTTCGCGCCGCCTGATGGAACTCGGCTTTGTCCCGGGCGAGAGCATCCGCATGCTCAGGCGCGGCATGCCGGGCGGCGATCCGCTGGCCGTGCGGGTGGGCGAATCGACCTTCGCGTTGCGTCGTTTCGAGGCGGCCTTGATCTCGATCCGGCCGGAATAAGCCGATGAGCACCAAGCCCACGAGCCTCAAGCCCACGAGCCTCAAGCCCACGAGCCTCAAGCCCACGAGCGTCGCAACGCCGGGCCAGGGTGCCGCGCGCACGCCGCTGATCGCCTTGCTGGGCAACCCCAATTGCGGCAAGACGGCCCTGTTCAACCGTCTCACGGGCGCGCGCCAGAAGGTCGCCAATTACGCCGGCGTGACCATCGAGCGCAAGGAAGGCAGCTTCACCTCGCCCGCCGGGCATCCTTATAAAGTACTGGACCTGCCGGGCGCCTACAGCCTGGCGGCCACCACGCCCGACGAAGCGATCACGCGCGACGTGGTGGCCGGCCTGCGCGAAGGCGAAGAGGCGCCCGACACCATCGTGTGCGTGGTCAGCGCCGTCAACCTGCGCCTGAACCTGCGCCTGGTCCTCGAAATCAAGCGCCTTGGCCTGCCGATGGTGCTGGCGCTGAACATGGTTGACGTGGCCCGCAAGCGCGGCATCGAGATCGACAGCGCGCAGATGGCGCGCGAACTTGGCATGCCCGTCATCGAGACGGTGGCGGTGGAAAGCGGCGGCGAAGTGGCCCTGCTCGAAGCGCTCGACCGCATGCCGCGCCATCAAACCTTCAAGTCGCTGCCGCTGTCGGTGATCGACGCGGTATCGGTCGAAGACACCCAGCGCGAAGTGCGCCGCATCCTGGCGCTGTGCATCAGCTACGCCAACGACACCGGCAACCTGACCGAAAAAATCGACGAAGTCGTGCTCCACCCGTTGGTCGGGCCGCTGCTGCTGGCGGCGATCATGTTCCTGGTGTTCCAGGCCGTGTTCAGCTGGGCCGCAGTGCCCATGGAACTGATCACCGGCGCCGTCGAAGCGGCGGGCGCCTGGGTCACCTCGCACATGGGCGCCGGCTTGCTGCGTTCGCTGCTGGTCGAAGGCATCTTCGGCGGCGTGGGCAGCGTGCTGGTGTTCCTGCCCCAGATCCTGATCCTGTTCTTCTTTATCCTGGCGCTGGAAGACTGCGGCTACCTGCCGCGCGCGGCCTTCCTGCTCGACCGCCTGATGGGCGGGGTGGGCCTGTCCGGGCGCGCCTTTATTCCGCTGCTGTCCAGCTTTGCCTGCGCCATCCCCGGCATCATGGCCGCGCGCACCATCCAGAATCCGCGCGACCGCCTGGTGACGATCATGATCGCGCCCCTGATGACCTGTTCGGCGCGCCTGCCGGTGTATGCGCTGATCATCGCCGCCTTCATTCCCAACCGCGAGGTGTGGGGCTTGATGAATCTGCAGGGGCTGGTGCTGTTCGTGCTCTATTTTGCCGGGATCGCCTCGGCCATGGCGGTAGCGTGGGTGATGAAGCGTTCAATGTCGGCCAGCCGCAACCAGCCGCTGATGCTCGAGCTGCCAAGCTATCACTGGCCGCACCTGGGCAACCTGGCTATCGGCCTGTGGGAGCGGGCCAAAATTTTCCTGTCGCGCGTGGGCACCATCATCCTGACGCTGATGGTGCTGCTGTGGTTCCTGTCGAGTTTTCCGGGCGCGCCGGAAGGCGCCACCCATCCGCCGATCTATTACAGCATCGCCGGCCTGCTGGGCCGCGCGCTGGAAGTGGTGTTTGCGCCCATCGGCTTTGGCTGGCAGATCTGCATTGCGCTGGTGCCGGGCATGGCGGCGCGCGAAGTGGCGGTCGGTGCGCTGGGGACGGTGTATGCGCTGTCGCAAACGGGCGACGAGCTGGCCACGTCGCTCACGCCGATCATTGCCGCTTCGTGGAGTTTGCCGACCGCGCTGTCGCTGCTGGCCTGGTATGTGTTCGCACCGCAGTGCCTGTCCACGCTGTCGGTGGTCAAGCGCGAGACCAACGGCTGGCGCTATCCGCTGCTGATGGCCGGGTATATGTTTGCGCTGGCGTATGTGGCGTCGTTCCTGACGTACCGCATTTCGCTGGCCCTGATCGGAGTTTGAGATGATTGAAAATCTGATTGTTGCATTGATTGTGCTTGCGGCCGGATGGTCGGCGTGGGCCAGGTATCGGCCCGGGAAAAAGGCTGGCTGCGGCAGCGGCTCGGGCAGCGGGTGCGACACGTGCACTGCGTGCAGTGAGCCCAGTACGCCGGTGGAGCTGCCCAAGCAGCGGGTGATCAGGATTCACGTGCAGTCGTAGTGCCGCTCAGTAAGCGCAGCTTTTCAATCAGCCGCTGAGCATCGAACGGCGCCCTGACCTTGACGTCATTGTCAAAATAGCAGAACACATCGCGGCTCGCTTTCTTCGGCCCGGCCTTGCCCGATATTAGGCGCGCATCGTCCGGCTGCGCACCAGCGCTCCACGCGCCGCTCCGCTCCGCCCACCTGTCCAGCGCTTCGTCGGAGTACCCGCTGGCATACAGCTCCTTGTCGCCATGCAGACGCAGGTACATGAAGTCGGCGCACACGTCTTCGTAATACGGCCAGCTGCGCGCCGTGTCGGCCACCACCAGCGCCACCTTGTACTTGCGCAGCAGCGCAATGAAGGCCTCGTCGATAAAACTGTCGTGCCGGATCTCCACGGCGTGGCGCAGCTTGCGCTTTTTGTCCACGTCCAGCGCCACCTTGCCCTCCATGCGCGCCTCGTACTGGCGGGCGCGCGCCAGGCCTTCATCGGTGTCGTGCGGCAGCAGGCTCAAAAAATGCTCCATCCGATCCGGCTCGAACTTGAAGTTGGGTGGGAACTGCCACAGGAAAGGCCCGAGCTTTTCGCGCAAGTTAAAAACGCCGGACGCCAGCACGTTGGCGAGCGGACCGTCAATGTCGTTGAGCCGCCTGACATGGGTAATGAAACGATTGCCCTTGACGCTGAAGACAAACCCCTTCGGCGTCGCCTGGTACCACTGCGCGTAGCTTTCCGGCTTTTGCAGTGCGTAAAACGAGCCGTTCAGTTCAATCGACGAGAGCGCGCGCGAGGCGAACGCAAGTTCGTCATCCTGCCTCAGATCGTCAGGATAAAAAACACCACGCCACGGTTCGTAGCGCCAGCCGGAAATGCCGATGTGGATTGTGCCCATGCAGCGACGATACGGCCGACCGTGGCGACGCTCTGTTCGGTATCCAACGCTGGCGCCTTGATCCAGCTCAGATCACTTCACCTCAATTGACTTCACGACCGGCAGCTCAATCGCGCTTTCCATGTCCGGCGCATGATAGATTTTCTGGGTCGCCTTGCGGTAGTCCCCCGCCTTGGCAAAGAAAATATTCGGCACGTAGGTCTGCGGGTTGCGGTCGTACAGCGGGAACCAGCTCGATTGAATCTGCACCATGACGCGGTGGCCCGGCAAAAACACGTGATCGGCATTCGGCAGTGCGAACCGGTAGCGCTCCACGCTGTCCGCTGGAATCGCGCTTGGTTGGCTCAAGTCATGCCGGTAGCGCCCGCGGAAAATATCCATGGCGATGCCAAGCTGGTAGCCGCCCATTTCAGGCTGCGACGCCATCTCGTCCGGATACACGTCGATCAGTTTGACGACCCAGTCGGCATCGCTGCCACTGGTGGACGCATACAGGTTGACCATCGGCTGGCCGGAAATTTGCAGCGGCGCCGTCAAGGGCTCGGTGACATAGGTCAGCACATCGGGGCGGTCCGAGTAGCCGCGCTGGTCGCTCACCAGCCACGGTTTCCAGACATTGCCTTCATGCGCGCGCACCGGGCGCGGCACGAACGGCACCGGCTTGGCCGGGTCGGATACGTATTCCTCGAACGCGGCCCCGGCGAGCGGCTTGTCGAAACCAAGCTTGAAGCCTTCCTTCAGGTAGATCGGCTGCAGCGACTGCGCCAGCGGCCACTTGTCCAGGCGCTGCCATTTGTCCGCCCCCGTGCGGTACGACCAGACCGGCGGCGTGGCAGCCTGGGGCGCATCGTCGCGCAAGTGCTGGTTGAAAAATGGCAGCATCACTTCACTGCGAAATTGCGCTGCCGTGTCGCCGTTAAAGCGCAGCGGACCCAGGCTGGAGCCGTTGTAATTGACGCCGCTGTGGCGCCACGGGCCCACCACCAGGTGGTTCATATTGTTTTGCGTGTCGCGCTTTTCGGTCGCGGCGTACGCGGCGTAGGGGCCGTAAATGTCTTCCTGGTCCCAGCGCCCCACCACGTGCATGGTCGGCACCTTGAGCGCTCGCGCGCCCAGGATGCGGTCGAGCGCCTGCTCTTGCCAGTAGCTGTCGTAAGCCGGATGCTCGAAAATCTTTTTGGTGTAGGTGAGCTGGTCGACCCCGAACAACTTGGCGTAGTCGGCGGTCGAACCGGCACGCAGCGCGAAATCGTAGTCGTCGTACACGCCGGTTGCCAGCGCCGGGCCGGGACCGCGCGCACCGGTCTGGCCCGCGAAGTAGCTCAGGTTGGGCAGGCGGAAGGCGCCGTTGTGGAACCAGTCGTCGCCGCGCCAGCCGTCTACCATCGCGCTCATCGGGACGGCGGCCTTGAGCGCCGGGTGCGGGTCGGCCAGCGCCATCAGCACGGTAAAGCCTTCGTAGGAAGAGCCCACCATGCCGACCCTGCCATTGCTTTCCGGCGTATGCTTGACCAGGTACTCGATGGTGTCCCAGGCGTCGGTGGCGTGATCGACCTTGCTGTCATTGAGCTTGCCGCGCAAAGGACGCGTCATGACGTAGTCGCCTTGCGAGCCATGCTTGCCGCGCACGTCCTGAAACACGCGGATGTAACCATTGGCGACAAAGCCGTCGTCGCCCTCGGGCAGGATGGACGCCATGCGCGGGCTGACGCTGCGCTGCGCGCGGGTGGCGGCGTTGTAGGGTGTGCGGGTGAGCATGATGGGCGCGCGCTGCGCGCCTTTGGGCAGCACGATCACCGTGTACAGCTTGACGCCGTCGCGCATCGGAATCATCACCACGCGTTTTTCGTAGTCCGCGCCCGGCATCACCGCTTCGAACTTGGCAGCGCCGATATCCGGGGCCATCGCGGCGGTCTGGCCGCAAGCCGGGGTGTGCAAGGCTGCAAGCAGCACGGAGAGTGCGGAAAAAAGCGGAAAGGTGGTACGCGACATTGGTTTCTCCACGGTGTTGTCGGTGCAGGTTAAGGTTACCCGAGCAGGGTGCGCGGCGCGCAATTTCAAAGCTGATGAAACGACTCGGCCTGCGCCACCGGCCAGTACAGGCCATACACCGGGGGCAGCCGATCGAGCTGGCCAGGATCGAGCAATTCGCCCGGCTCCAGGTAGGGCAGCAGCGCCGACGCCAGCTTCACCTGGTTGGGCGAGACGCGCCGCACGATGTGATGGGGTTTAAGTTCGGACGGATGCGACAGCCCCGCCGCCGCAATCAAGTCACCCAGCGCCTTGACGGTATTTTTATGAAAATGCGCCACGCGCGTGGTTTTGTCGGGCACGTCGAGGGCCTTTTGGCGCAGCTCGTCCTGGGTGGCCACGCCGGTCGGGCAGCGGTCGGTGTGACAGGTCTGCGACTGGATGCAGCCCAGCGCAAACATGAAGCCGCGCGCGCTGTTGCACCAGTCCGCGCCCAGCGCGATGGTGCGCGCCACGTCGAACGCGGTGATGATTTTCCCGGATGCGCCGATCTTGATTTTTTCGCGCAGGTTGGCGCCCACCAGCGTGTTATGCACCAACAGCAGTGCCTCCTGCAGCGGCGCGCCCACGTGGTCCGAAAACTCCACGGGCGCCGCGCCCGTGCCGCCTTCGCCGCCGTCGACGACGATAAAGTCGGGCGTGATCCCGGTTAGCAGCATCGCCTTGACGATCCCGAAAAATTCCCAAGGATGGCCGATCGCCAGCTTGAAGCCGGTCGGCTTGCCGCCCGAGAGCGTGCGTAGGCGTTCGATGAAGTGCATCATCTCGATCGGGGTCGAAAACGCCGAATGGGACGACGGCGACAGGCAGTCCCGGCCCACCGGCACCCCGCGTGCCGAGGCGATCTCGATCGTCACCTTGGCCGCCGGCAGGATCCCGCCCTGGCCGGGCTTGGCGCCCTGCGACATTTTCAGTTCGATCATCTTGACTTGAGCCAGGGCCGCGTTGGCGACGAATTTCTCTTCCGAGAACGTGCCTTCGGCCGTGCGGCAGCCGAAGTAACCCGAGCCGATTTCCCATACCAGGTCGCCGCCGTTTTCGCGGTGATAGCGGCTGATGCTGCCTTCGCCGGTGTCGTGCATGAAGCCGCCCAGCTTGGCCCCGCCGTTCAGCGCCAAGATGGCGTTGGCCGACAGCGAGCCGAAACTCATGGCCGATATATTGAAGACGCTGGCGCGGTAGGGTTGGGCGCGCGGGCAATCGGGGTGGTTGCCGATCTCGATGCGGAAATTGGTGTCGGTGATTTTGACTGGCGCAATCGAGTGGTTGATCCACTCGTAGCCGGTTTCGTAGACATTGAGCTGGGTGCCGAAGGGGCGCTTGTCGGTCTCCTGCTTGGCGCGCTGGTAGACGATGCTGCGCTGGTTGCGCGAAAAGGGCGCGGCCTGCATGTCGTCTTCGAGGAAGTACTGGCGGATCTCGGGGCGGATCGATTCAAAGAAAAAGCGGAAGTGCGCCAGCAGCGGGTAGTTGCGCCGCAGCGCATGCCGGGTTTGCAGCAGGTCGCCGATGCCCACCGCGGTCAGCGCGCCGCTGATGGCCACCAGCCACCAGCCGGGGCCCTCGTGGTTGTAGGCCTGATAGGCCGACAGCGGAAAGACCACGGCCGACACGATCAGCGGCAGGTAGCGGGGGGCGTATAGTCTCAAGTTCACTCCGTGGCGAATCGCCTTCAACAATGCTAAGCTAACGCCGATTACTTACCGGCGAAAGAACCCAATGATCATTGTCCACCATTTGAATAATTCCCGTTCCCAGCGCATCTTGTGGCTGCTTGAAGAACTGGGCCTGGACTACGAGATCAAGAAATACCAGCGCGACCCCAAGACCATGCTGGCGCCGCCCGAGCTGCGCGCCATTCATCCGCTGGGCAAATCGCCCGTCATCACCGACGGCGACACCATGGTAGCCGAGTCGGGCGCGATTATCGAGTACTTGATTGAGCGCTACGGCAAGGGCCAGTTCATTCCCGCCGCCGGCACCGCAGACAAGCTGCGCTACACCTACTTCATGCATTATGCCGAAGGCTCGGCCATGACGCCGCTGCTGATGAAGCTGGTGTTCGACAAGGTCGAGACCAGTCCCATGCCGTTCTTCGCCAAGCCGATCGCCAGGGGCATCGCGCAAAAGGTCAAGAAAAGCTACATCATGCCGCAGATCGTGCAGCACTTGCAGTATCTTGAGTCAGAGCTGGCCACGCGCACCTGGTTCGCCGGCGAACAATTTTCCGGCGCCGACATCCAGGTCAGCTTCGTGCTTGAAGCGGCGTCCGCGCGCGGCGGCCTGGGCGACAGATATCCCAAGCTGTTTGATTTTCTCAAGCGTATCCACGCGCGCCCGGCGTACCAGCGCGGCCTTGAACGCGGCGGCCCGTATGCGCTGATCAAGTAAGCGCGGCATGGGCAAACTGCTTGCAATCGATGGCCTCAATATTGTCCGGCGCGTCTACGAGGCCAGTCCCGAGGACGACTCGCCCGACAAGGCCGAGACGGCGCTGCGCAACGCGTTCTCGTCGTTTCGCAAGCTGCTGGCCACCCATGCGCCGACCCACGTGCTGCCCGCGTTCGACTATGGCGGCCCGACCTGGCGCCATGCGCTGTATCCGCGCTACCGCGAACAGCGCGCGCCCATGCCGTCGCACCTGCGCGACGCGCTGCCCGCCTTCTACGGCAAACTCGCCGCCGAAGGACTGCACGTACTCAGTATCCCGGAAGTCGAGGCCGACGACGTCATCGGCACGGCCGTGCTGCGCTGGCTGGCCGAAGGGCGCGGCGCGGCGATCGTCGCGAGCACCGACAAGGATTTGCACGGACTGGTCGCCAACGGCGCCCTGGTGTGGGATCATTTCAAGGGCGAGTGGCATGACGACGCCTGGGTGCGCGCCAAATTCGGCGTGGCGCCCGAGCTGCTGGTCGACCTGCTGGCGCTGATGGGCGACGTGACCGACGGCGTGCCGGGCGTCTCCAAGGTCGGCATGAAGACCGCCGCCAAGCTGCTCAACGCCTATGGCAATCTCGATGCGGTGATGGCCGGTGCCGGCATCCTCAAGACGCCGGTCGGCGAGCGCCTGCGCGCCGAGCGCGACGTGCTGTACCTGTCGCGCCAGTTGGTGCAACTCAAGTGCGACGTCAAGCTCGGCGTCACCTGGAATATGCTCGCTTACGAGACGTTTTAGCGTGAAGGATAGCGCCATGCTAAAGGCAGTGATCGTCGACCCCAGTGCGCTTTCACGCGGCCTGCTGAACACCGTGCTGACCGAAGGCGGCTACAGCGTGGCGGGCATCACGCACACGGCGGCGCTGGGCTACCTGATGGTGCAGAAGTACCGACCGCATGTGTTTTGCATCGCCCTCGAGCAGGTCGATGACGGCGCCGATGTCGTCGAACAGATCCGCGCCAATCATCCCAAAACGCTGGTCTTCATGATGTCCGGCGCGCTCGACGCGCCCACGCTGCAAAAGGCCCTGGCGCGCGGCGTGTCCGGCTTTATCGTCAAGCCGTTCAACGCCGACAAGGTGCTGCGCACCATTCGCGCCACCGTGATCGCCATGATCAAGCAGCAGCAGAGCGCGCAGACTTAGCAGCCTGCGTTGTGCAGCCGGCGGATCCGCAGCAGCAGGCGCACGGCCGAATACAGGAAAAATGCGACGAAGCCGACGAGCCAGACAAGGTCGCGCGGTTGGAGCGTCGAATTTCCGGTCCCCAGCATCATCACCGAGGGCATGCTCAGCATCACGAATACGGCCAGCAGCAGGCGAAATCTTGCGATTTTCGATTCGTTATCGGTGAAAATCTCCGGCGCCTGCCCCGCAACGACCCGCTTGCGCCAGTAATGCCAACCGGCCGCCGTCGCCGCACATTCCCAGCCCGCGTCTTCGATTAGGCGGTTGTAGTCCGAATGGCGCCCTTTGCTGCTGTAGTCGACCCGGTAGACGACGTCGGACGGCTCGCCTTTCACGAACGTCCAGCGGATCATGGCAACCCCTGTCAGGTGCAGGCCGTTGCGGGCCATCTCGCGCAGCCATTGTTCTTGTTCGAGGTCCTGGTCGGCCCAAAACCATTTGTATTTGGTGACGGTGATTTCGCTCACGTTGCGTTTCCCTTCGAAAGATAGTTAAGTGCCGCCTGACCATTGCGCACCATGATGGCAAGGCGCCGCACGTGTTCGGCCAGTACCAGCCTTCCCTTGGCGGTCAGCGCGTAAGTCTTGCGGCGCTCTTCCTCGCTGATTTTTTCGATCAGGCCCTGTTTTTCCAGCGTCGTGAAGGCGCCGTACAAAGTGCCCGGTCCGATGACGACGTTGCCCTCGCTGATGGTCTCGACTTTCTGCATGACGGCGTAGCCGTGCAGCGGCTCGTCGAGCGCGAGCATCACGTAAAACGTGGCCTCGGACAGCGGCAGGAATTTTGAATAGTTGATGTCCAACCCTGGCTCCTTTTGCATCGTTAGTCGGTATATCGACAGTCGATATAGTAGGGCGAATTGATGGACGCGTCAACCGAAACGTAGGGCGCAACAGCGACAGCGCATTGCGCCCTACATTTCTCTTATGCTTTGGAGCTGTCGATGATGCCGCCGCCCAGGCATACGTCGCCGTCATACAGCACGGCCGACTGCCCGGGCGTGACTGCCCATTGCGGATCGGTGAAGTCGAGCGCAAAGGCGCTCATGGAGCTCGGGTCCACGCGGCAGGCCACGTCAGCCTGCCGGTAGCGCGTCTTGGCGGCCAGCTCGCGCGCCTCGGGCGGCGCGCCCGCCACCCAGCTCGCCTGCGCCGCCACCAGGGTGCTTGACAGCAGCCACGGATGGTCATGCCCCTGCACGATGTACAGCGTATTGTTCTCAATATCCTTGCGCGCCACGTACCAGGCGTCGCTGCTGCCGTCGTCGTTCCTGTACTTCTTCATGCCGCCCACGCCGATGCCCTTGCGCTGGCCCAGCGTGTAGAACGACAGGCCCACGTGCTCGCCCACCACGGTGCCGTCGTCGGTCTTCATCGGCCCCGGCTTGTACGACAGGTAGCGGTTCAAAAAGTCGCGGAACGGCCGCTCGCCGATGAAGCAGATCCCGGTCGAATCCTTTTTGGCGGCATTGGGCAGCGCCAGTTTTTCGGCAATCCGGCGCACGTCGGTCTTGGGAATTTCGCCCAGCGGGAACAGCGTCTTGGACAACTGCGCCTGGTTCAGCCGGTGCAAAAAATAGCTCTGGTCCTTGGTATGGTCGAAGGCCTTGAGCAGCTCGAATTTGCCGGCCGCCTCATTCTTGCGCACGCGCGCGTAGTGGCCGGTGGCGATCAGGTCGGCGCCAAGGTGCATCGCATGGTCCAGAAAAGACTTGAACTTGATCTCGGCATTGCACAGCACATCCGGGTTCGGCGTGCGCCCGGCCTGGTACTCGCGCAAAAATTCGGCGAACACCCGGTCTTTGTATTCGGACGCGAAGTTGACCGCTTCAATATCCACGCCCACCACGTCGGCCACGCTGGCCGCATCGATCCAGTCCTGGCGCGACGAGCAGAATTCGGAGTCGTCGTCGTCTTCCCAGTTCTTCATGAACAGGCCGATCACTTCGTATCCCTGTTCCTTGAGCATCCACGCCGCGACCGAGGAGTCGACTCCGCCCGACATGCCGATCACGACTCGCTGCTTACTCATAATTCGTCATTACGTGACATCCGTTTTCAATGTGAGCCCACCCTCGAACACCGACGAGTGGGTATGCAGCAGCTCCAAAGGCGCGCGCTTGCCGGCCAGGTAATCGTCCACGCATTGCAGCACGATCGGGCTGCGGTGGCGTTCGGGGCAGGCGGCCAGTTCCTCGCGCGTCATCCACAGCGTGCGCAAGATGCCGTGATCGAGCGGCTGGTCGTACTGTCTGCCCGGCGTGCCGCAAAAGGTGAAGCGCAGGTACGTCACGTCGGTGCCGCGCCGCTTGGAACTGTAGCGCGACATGTACATGCCCACCAGCGCGGTCGGGGTGAAGTCATGCGCCGTTTCTTCCATCACTTCGCGCACCACCGCCTGCTCGAGCGTTTCGAGCGGATCGAGGTGGCCGGCCGGCTGGTTGAGCCGGATGCCTTCGCTGGTTTCTTCTTCCACCAGCAGGTAGCGGCCATCGCGTTCGATGATGGCGGCAACGGTTACGGACGGCTTCCAGATGTGCGGCATGCGACTCCTCGAAAAAGTGCCGCCATTTTACCTTGGTGTTGCGGGCCATGCCGATGTGCCGGAAAGCCACATTGATCTGATACAAAGAAACTGCGAATAACGCTAGGTTTGTAGCATAACCGGTTTGAAAATCGAGGATTGAGTCTAGAAAAAAAGAACGATAGTTCTATTTTGAGGTTTCCGTGTAAGATTCCAGCCAGTTTAATAATTTAGGAGGCGTCATGAGAATAGGCATACCGGCCGAAACGCGGCCGGGTGAAACCCGTGTTGCAGCAACGCCTGAAACAGTCAAGAAGCTCGCAGCCAAGCATCAAGTGGTAGTGCAGTCGGGCGCGGGCATTAATGCCTCCGTGATCGATGCAGCGTACGCCGCCGCCGGCGCCACCGTCGGCACCGCCGCCGACGCTTTCGGCTGCGACGTCGTGCTCAAGGTACGCGCGCCGAGCGCCGACGAACGCGCACTGATGAAGCAGGGCGCAGTCCTGATCGGCATGCTCAATCCTTTCGACCTTGAAAACATCGCCGCCATGGCCGCATCCGGCCTGCAGGCGTTTTCCCTCGAAGCGGTGCCGCGTATCACGCGCGCGCAGTCGATGGATGTACTGTCGTCGCAGGCCAACATCGCCGGCTACAAGGCCGTCATGGTGGCCGCCAATACTTACCAGCGCTTCATGCCGATGCTGATGACGGCCGCCGGCACGGTGAAAGCGGCGCGCGTGCTGATCATGGGCGTGGGCGTGGCCGGCTTGCAGGCGATCGCCACGGCCAAGCGCTTGGGCGCCGTCATCGAAGCGTCCGACGTGCGACCGCCCGTCAAGGAGCAGGTCGAGTCGCTCGGCGCCAAGTTCATCGACGTGCCGTACCTGACGGACGAAGAAAAGGAAATCGCCAAGGGTTCGGGCGGCTACGCCAAGTCGATGCCGCCGGACTGGATGCGGCGCCAGGCCGAACTGGTGCACGAACGCGCCAAGCTGGCCGACATCATCATCACCACCGCGCTCATTCCCGGCCGCGCCGCGCCGATTCTCATTTCCGAGGAAACCGTCAAGGCCATGAAGCCCGGCTCGGTGATCGTCGACCTGGCTGTGTCGCAGGGCGGCAACTGCCCGCTGTCGGAATTGAACAAGACCGTCATCAAGCACGGCGTGCACATTGTGGGCGAGCCTGACCTGGCCACGCTGGTGGCGGCCGACGCGTCGGCGCTGTATGCGCGCAACGTGCTCGATTTTCTCAAGCTGATCATCGACAAGGACGAGAACCTGGTGATCGACCGCGAGGACGAGATCCTCAAGCCGACCCTGGTCTGCGCCGGCGGCGAAGTGCTGCGCAAGTAGCGCCTGCAGGTCAAGCGAACCGAATACCAACTTGAGTACCAACTTTAGGAAAGATGTAGACGATGTCCATGCAACGAGTAATGCTGCGCTCCAAACTCCACCGCGTCACCGTCACCCAGGCCGACCTGCACTATGAAGGCTCGTGCGGGATCGATGTGGATCTGCTGGAAGCGGCCGATATCTTGGTGAACGAAAAAATCGAACTGTACAACATCAACAATGGTGAACGGTTTGCGACCTATGCAATCGAAGGCCTGCGTGGCAGCGGCTGCATCTCGCTCAATGGTGCGGCGGCCCGCAAGGCCCAGCTGGGCGACCTGCTGATCATCTGCACCTACGCGCCGATGAGCGAAGAGGCGGCGCGGGAGCACACCCCCAAGCTGGTTTTCGTCGACGCGAACAATAAAATCACTTCAACGAAGAAGTAATTCTTCGCCCAAAAAAATTGAAAAGAGGGAGGCAACATGGAATTTGAAGTCAGCCACACCATCATCAACCTGATCATCTTCGTGCTGGCAATTTACGTCGGCTACCACGTCGTATGGACCGTGACGCCGGCACTGCATACGCCGCTGATGGCGGTCACCAATGCGATTTCGGCGATCATCATCGTCGGCGCCATGCTCGCCGCGGGCCTCACCACGACCCTGGTCGGCCAGGTCAGCGGCACGCTGGCCGTGGCACTGGCGGCCGTCAACGTGTTTGGCGGCTTCCTGGTCACGCAGCGCATGCTCGAAATGTTCAAGAAGAAGGCGCCCAAGGCTGCCGCTCCAAAGACGGGAGAGCACGCATGAGTTACATCACCATGAACATGGTCACCATGTTCTACCTGATCGCGTCGGTGTGCTTCATCCAGGCGCTCAAGGGCTTGTCCTCGCCCGCCACGGCGCGCAAGGGCAATGCCTTTGGCATGATCGGCATGGCCATTGCGGCCGTGACGACGCTGCTGATGATCCTCAAGATCAAGGGCTTGCAAACGGACGGCAGCAATTCGCTCGGCTACGGCCTGGTGCTGATCGGCGTTGTGGTCGGTGGCGCCATCGGCACCTTTGCCGCCAAGACGGTCGAGATGACCAAGATGCCCGAACTGGTCGCGGCGATGCACTCGCTGATCGGCCTGGCGGCAGTGTGCATCGCGGTCGCCGCGGTGTCGGAGCCGTCCGCTTTCCACATCGCCGAAGCGGGCATGAAGCTGCCTTTCGGGAACCGTCTTGAACTGTTCATCGGTACCTTTGTCGGCGCCGTTACCTTTTCAGGTTCGGTCATCGCGTTCGGCAAGCTGTCGGGCAAATACAAATTCCGCCTGTTCCAGGGCGCGCCGGTCAGCTTCCCCGGCCAGCACCTGGTCAACCTGGTCATCGCCGTGGCGCTGGTTGCTCTGGGCCTGGTGTTCTGTTTTTCCGATGCCGTTGAACCGGCATGGACGCCGTTCATCATCATGACGGTGCTGGCCTTTATCCTGGGCGTGCTGATCATCATCCCGATCGGCGGCGCCGACATGCCGGTGGTGGTGTCGATGCTCAACAGCTATTCGGGCTGGGCGGCGGCCGGCATTGGTTTTTCGCTGAATAATTCGATGCTGATCATCGCCGGTTCCCTGGTCGGTTCGTCCGGCGCCATCCTGTCGTACATCATGTGCAAGGCGATGAACCGTTCGTTCTTCAACGTGATTCTGGGCGGCTTTGGCGGCGATGCGGCGGCGACGGCGACGGCCGGTTCTGCCGAGCAGCGTCCGGTGAAGGCAGGTTCAGCGGAAGACGCGGCCTTCATCATGAGCAATGCGGAAACCGTCATCATCGTTCCCGGCTACGGCCTGGCCGTGGCGCGTGCCCAGCACTCGCTCAAGGAACTGGTCGAGAAGCTGACCCACAAGGGCGTGATCGTCAAGTATGCGATCCACCCGGTGGCAGGGCGCATGCCCGGCCACATGAACGTGTTGCTGGCCGAAGCCGAAGTGCCGTACGACCAGGTGTTCGAGATGGAAGACATCAATGGCGAATTCGGCCAGACCGACGTGGTGCTGGTGCTGGGCGCGAACGACGTCGTCAATCCGGCGGCCAAGGATCCGAAGTCGGCCATTGCCGGCATGCCGATCCTGGAGGCGTACAAGGCCAAGAGCATCATCGTCAACAAGCGCTCGATGGCGTCCGGTTACGCGGGTCTGGATAATGATTTGTTTTACCAGGCCAATACCATGATGGTGTTTGGCGACGCGAAGAAAGTGATTGAATCGATGGTCAAGGCTGTCGACTAAGTCCGGTTCATTGTCGCCAACAACGCACGGCTTGCCCGTGCGTTTTTTTATGCTGCGGCCTGCAAGCTGCCTGTGGAAAAAGCGCGGGGCTTTTCCGACCGCCGGCCAAAGCCTGCTCCTGTGGAGCTTTTGCGACACGATCAAACGCGAAGGGGGATTTATGTTTTTGCTCATATTGACCTTTCCTTAAAATTCGCCTACTGTGTTCCCCGGGGCGGATCCTTCAAGCCGGTTGGTCTTTGCCTCGTGTAAAGACTGCCTCTACGGGGTTACCCCGTGGGAAATTCAGTGTTCAGCACTTCCACCGCATGAGCGGCAGTGCGCTTGCGCGTACGTTTGCTCACGCATCACGAGACTCGTTGAAGGCTCTGCGCCCCCTTGCCGCTCATGAACCTTGACCAACACGCTGCGCTGGCGCTTGCCGACACCATGCTGGCCACAGACGCCAGCCTGGTTAGCCTGGTTGCGTGCGTCGCGCACGTCTTCGATGCCGCGCTGCCTTGGGCCCCAGGGGTGTGCGCGGCGCTCCTGGCGCGCACTAGCGACAATTTCCACTACTTCAGCCGCCATGAGCTGGCCGCCATTCTCCTCGAACTTGTCGGCAGGGGCGGCCACGCCACGCCCGACGACGTCCCGGCCGCTCCCTGGATCGCACTGCCCGCAGTGCGGCGCTACTGCATCGCGCCCCCGCTGCGACCGCCCGCACCTGCATGGCTGGCAGCACTCGGCTTGCCCGGCTTGCCGACAATTGGCGAACTGGCCGCGTGGCTTGGTGAACCCGTCGGCGCCGTCGACTGGTTTGCCGACCAATGGCGTCCCGGGTCCGACGCATCTTCGCCGCTGCAGCACTACCACTATCGCTGGCTGCCAAAGCGCAGTTGCGGCTGGCGCCTGATCGAGATACCCAAGTCGCGCCTGCGCCTGATCCAGCAAGAGATCTTGCGCCAGATCCTCGACCTGGTGCCGCCGCACGCGGCCGCGCACGGCTTTCGGCGCGGTCGCTCCAGCGTCACGCACGCGGCGCTGCATGCGTGCCGGCGCGTCGTCATTCGAATGGACCTCAAGGATTTTTTTCCGAGCATCCAGGTGTCCCGCATCCATGGGCTATTTGAAAAACTCGGTTACCCGCCAGGCGTCGCCGCAACGCTGGCGCGCATCTGCGTCAACCGCACGCCGGCCGGCGCCTTCAGTGACCGGCACACCGGCGGCTCGCTGCCGTGGGCCGAACGCCAGGCCCTGAAAACGCCACACTTGCCGCAAGGTTCCCCAAGCTCCCCGGCGCTGGCCAACCTGTGCGCCTACCGCCTCGACATCCGCCTCGAAGCCTTGGCGGGCGCGCTCGGCGCGACCTACAGCCGGTATGCCGACGATCTGGTGTTTTCCGGCGGGCCCGACCTCGAACGCGCCGCCGAGCGCTTCCATGTGCAAGTGGCGGCCATCGCCATCGAAGAAGGCTTCCGGGTCAATACCCGCAAGACGCGCGTGATGCGCGAAGGCGTGCGCCAGCAGGTCACCGGCGTGGTGGTGAACCGCCATTCGAATATCGCGCGCGACGAGTACGACATTCTCAAGGCCACGCTGACCAACTGCGTGCGGCACGGGCCCATGTCGCAAAACCACGAGAATCGATCTAACTATCGCGATTACTTGGCGGGCAAGATATCTTATGTGATGATGGTGAACCCGCACCGGGCAAGCAAGCTGCAGCGGCTGTTTCAGTCCATTGACTGGGCGGCAGGGCAGCTATCCATCGTGTAAATAGGAAGTCGCGTTCATGAAAAATCTGCTGGCGCTCATCGGTCTCATCTCGTTATTCGCCCCGGGTGCTTTCGCCGCCAGCGCCACACCGCTCGCCGGCGCCGCACCACTCGACAGCGCAACCTTGCTCGCCGACGTACGCACCCTGTCCGCACCCGAGTTGGCTGGCCGCCGCACGGGAAGCGAGGGCAGCAAGATGGCGCAGGTCTACATCGCGCGCCGTTTCGAACAGATCGGCATCAAGCCGTTTGGCGCAAACTACGCGATGCCGTTTGCCTTTACCAGCCTGCGCGGCCAGGTCAAGACGGAGTATCCGGCAGCGCTCAACCTGGTCGGCCATATCCGTGGCAGCGTCCATCCAGAACGCTACATGGTGGTGTCGGCGCACTACGATCACCTGGGCGTCCAGAAGGGCGCCGCCTACCTGGGAGCCGACGACAACGCGTCCGGAGTTGCTGCGATGCTGGCCGTGGCGGCCTATTTCAAGCAGAACCCGCCGCAAAACACCATTGTCTTCGCCGCCTTTGATGCTGAAGAACTCGGCCATCATGGGGCGCGCGCGCTGGTCAAGGCGGCCCCTTTTCCGATCGCGAAAGTGGCCCTGAACCTGAATTTCGACATGGTCAGCCGCAACGACAAGAACGAGATTTACGCAGCCGGCACGCGCTACACGCCGTCGCTCAAGCCGCTGGTCGCCAAGGCGGCCGCGAGCAGCAGCGTGAAGGTGAGGCTCGGGCATGACAGCAAGGTCCCTGGCGCGCCGCCGGACGACGACTGGACCGGCCAGTCCGATCACGCCGTGTTCCACGAGGCCGGCATTGCCTTCCTGTATTTTGGTGTCGAAGATCACGCCGACTACCATCAGCCGAGCGACTCTTTCGAGAAAATCGATCCGACCTTCTTTGCCGAGGTGGCGCGCCTTCTGGTGTCGGCCGCCGCGATCCTGGACCAGAATCTGGACACGCTCAAGTAGCCTGTTCGACCCGGTTGCGCCCGCCGTTCTTGGCCGCGTACAGGGCGCTGTCGGCCTTGGACAGCGCTGCGGTCAGCTCTCCCTCAAATGGCGCCAAGCCAATGCTGATCGTGACGTGCAGCTGCTCGCCATTGGACGTAAAGACCGGGAAGTCGGCCACCGCGTGGCGCATGCGTTCGGCCACGGCGCGCGCGGTATCGGGCATGGCGTCCGGGAACAGCAGACCGAATTCTTCGCCGCCGATGCGCGCCACGAAGTCGGTCGCGCGGGCCGCTTGCGCGATCACGGCGCTGACGGCGCCGAGCACCTCGTCGCCCACCGCATGGCCGTGTTGATCGTTGACCTTTTTGAAGTGGTCGATGTCGGCTACCCCGACCGTAATGACCGACCCGCCGCGCTTTGCGCGTGCCACCATGCGCGTCGCTTCGGCTTCGAACGCGCGCCGGTTGGGCAGGCCGGTCAGCGTGTCGCTCATGGCCTGCCGCTCGAGCTGGTCGAGCAGGGCGGCGTTTTTCGCTTCGGCCTGGCGGCGCGCGCGCAAGTCGCTCATGAAGGCGCCGAAATAGCGCACTGTGTCGACCACGCCCAGGTCGAGCGCCTTCATTTCGATGGGGATCATGTCGCCGGTACGGTGCCGGATCACAAATTCGCGCGGTGCGCGCAGCAGCGCGTCGCAGTCGTTTTTTTTGAGGAGACTGGCAACCGAGCCGGGATGCCCATCGCCGAACGATTCAGGCAGCAAGCCGGCCAGCGGCTGGCCGATCGCTTCGGCGGGAGAATAGCCGGACAGCGCCTGCATGGCCGCGTTCATGTAGCGGATGGCGCCGCTTGCATCGACCACGAGCACCGCATCGAGGGACTCCTCGATCAGGCGCGAGACGATGGCGGCGGGGAGGGTACCGAGCATGTGGCGGGAGACTCATTGATGGAGATGACGGTATTGTCCCACCAGTTCAGAAATGGCGCCGCACGGGCAATTGATTTACTGCCCTTGACCAACATCGTCCCCGCGTTTCGCGAGGACGATGTAACGCTGCTGCACCGTCGCCCCTTTAGCGGCACCAGCGCCAGCGAGGACGCCGGTGTGGTGTTTCAGCGCCGTCCGAACATCATCAGCTCGGCCAGCAGCGTGCGCGCCGGCGCCACCGTGTCGAGCACGCCCAGCGACAGAGCGAGCAGCGCCTGTACCGGCCCCGCGCCGGCAAACGCGCGCGCCATGGCGTCGGTCAGGCCCACGACCAGCTGGCGGTCGGCGCTGCGCTCCAGCGCAAACTTGCCAAGCGCCGCCGGCGTGGCTTCGTACGCCAGCAAGCGCGCCAACACGGCCGCGTCGCGTAGCCCCAGGTTAAAGCCCTGGCCGGCCACCGGATGCAGCGTCTGCGCTGCATTGCCGATCGCCACCGTGCGCGCCGTTCCGGCCGCACCCGCATTCAAGCCGAGCGGATAGGCCGCGCGCGCGCCGGTCGCTGTAAAACGCCCCAGCCGGGTCCCGAATGCTTCGCCCAGGCGCGCCAGAAAGGCTGCGTCGTCCAGCGCCAGCAGCGCCGCGGCCGTTTCCGGACGTACGCACCACACCAGCGCGTACTGGCGGTGGTCGTCGCCTTCTTGCGGCAGCAGCGCCAGCGGCCCTTCATCGGTGAAGCGTTCATAGGCGCGGTGCGCAATGGGCGCGCTGGCGCTCACGCGCGCAATCACCGCCGTCTGCCCGTAGTCGCGGGTGACGGCCTTGTCGTCCTGGGCGCCGAACAGGCCGCCTTCGGCCTGTACCATCAGCAAGGTGTCGAGGTCGCGCCCGTCGTCAAGCTTGATCCCCACGCCGTCGGCGTGCTCGAGCTGCCCGGTCACGCGCGCCGGCCGGATCACACCGACACCGGCGCGCTCGCAGGCCAGCGACAAGGCGGTGACCAGCTCGCCGTAGCGCGTCACGTAGCCGAGCGCCGGCACAGCGTGTTCGCTGCGCTCGATCACGCTGCGGCCAAAGTGGCCGCGGCGCGAGATGTGGATCTCGTGGATCGCGGTGGCGGCAATCGGCCAGGCGCCGATTTCTTCGAGCAGCAAGCGGCTGCCGTACGACAGTGCGATCGAGCGCGGGTCCGTCATCGCCGCACCGAGCGACTTGGCGTCGATCAGGCCAATGCGCCGGGCGGGCATGCCGCGCCGGGCCAGCAGGGCGGCCAGCGCCATGCCCACCGGGCCGGCGCCGCAGATGGCGACATCAAAGGTGGTGTTCGTCATGGGGCGCGCCGCATGGTCTGTTCGATGGCGGCCACGGTTTTGGGCGCCGCCTCGCTGAGAATGGCGTGGCCGGCGGCGGTGACGAGTACGTCGTCTTCGACGCGGATGCCGATATGCCAGAACTGTTCCGGCACGCCTTGTGCGGGACGCACGTAGATGCCCGGTTCCACCGTCAGCACCATGCCAGGCTGCAGCGCGCGCGACGGCTTGCCTTCGGCATGCACGTCGCGGTAGGCGCCGGTGTCGTGCACGTCCAGTCCCAGCCAGTGGCCGGTGCCGTGCATGTAAAACTGCTGGTACGCGCGTTCGGCGATGACGTCGTCGACGCTGCCGAACTTTTGCTTGGCGAGTAAGCCCGTGTCGAGCATGCCCTGCGCCAGCACGCGCACGGCCGCGTCGTGGATGGCGGTGTAGATGGTGCCGGGGCGGACCTGCTCCAGCGCGGCCGCTTGCGCCGCCAGCACCAGTTCGTACAATATTTTCTGCGGCTCCGTAAAGCGGCCGTTGACCGGGTAGGTGCGCGTGATGTCGGCGGCGTAGCTGTCCAGTTCACAGCCGGCGTCGATCAGGATCAGGTCGCCGTCGCGGCTTTGCGCATTGTTGACGGTATAGTGCAGCACGCAGGCATTCGCGCCGGCCGCCACGATTGGCGTGTAAGCGGGGAACTGGGCGCCGTTACGGCGAAACTCGTGTAGCAGTTCAGCCTCGATTTCGTACTCGAACATGCCGGCGCGCGAGGCGCGCATGGCCCGTGCGTGCGCCTGGCCCGAGATGGTCGCCGCGCGCAGCATGAGCGCCTGTTCGCCGTCGTCCTTGAACAGGCGCATTTCGTCGAGCAGCGCGAGCAGGTCATGCGCCACGGTGGGCGCGGTCACGCCGCTGCGCGCCTGGCGCCGCACGCTGCCCAGCCACGTCTTCATTTGCAGGTCGAGCGCGGCGCTGTGGCCCAGCGCATGGTAGGTGGCCGGCGCGTTGGCCAGCAGGCGCGCCATTTCGGTGTCGAGTTCGTCGATGGGGAAGGCGGCGTCAAATCCGAAGGCTGCTTTCGCGCCGTCCGGCCCGTGCCGAAAGCCATCCCAGACTTCGCGTTCGGCGTTTTTCTGGCGGCAGAACAGGACCGCCTGCGCGGGTGCGCTGCCGCGCGCGGCGACCAGCACCAGCACGCTGCCTGGCTCGGTAAAGCCGGTCAGGTAATAGAAATAGCTGTCGTGCCGGTACGGGTAGTCGCTGTCGCTGTTGCGGCTGACTTCAGGCGCCGTCGGCAGGATCGCCACTGCGCCCGGGGCCATCCGTTGGCACAGGCGCGCGCGGCGCGCGCTGAAAGATGTCATCAGGCGCCCTTGACCTTGCCCGACAGCGGGGCGTTCAGTTCCTCGAGCTGCTGCACGGTGCCCACGTTGACCCACGGCCCTTCATACAGTTCGCCGCCCACCAGGCCTTTGGCCGCGTACGCGCGGATCAACAAGCCCAGGCCGGCGCGCTGGCCCGGTTCAATCGCCTTGAACATCTCGGCGCGGTACACGCCGATGTTCGAGAAATTCCATTTCGGCTCGCCGTCGTTCGCGACCGAGAACATGTTGAGCGCAAAGTCGCCCTTGGTGTTGTGCCACGGGTTGGGGGTCAGGTAAAGCCAGCAGGCGTCACGCTGCTCGCTCGTGTAAGCGTTGCCCAGTACGTCCTTGTCGTGCAAAACATCCTTGACTTGCTCGAAGTCGAAGTAGGGGCAGTAGATGTCGCCCGACAGCACCAGGAAGGGCTCCTCGCCCAGCAGGTGCAGCGCGTTGGCGATGCCGCCCGCCGTTTCCAGCGCCACCGCTTCGGCCGAATAGGCGATGGTCGCGCCGTACTTGCTGCCGTCGCCCAGTTCTTCCTCGATCATGTGGCCAAGGTGCGCGTGGTTGATGACGATTTCGGTGATCCCGGCGCGCACCAGGTTCAGAATATGCCAGACGATCAGCGGACGCCCGCGGACCTTGAGCAGGGGCTTGGGACAGGTGTCGGTCAGCGGGCGCATGCGCTCGCCGCGGCCTGCGGCCAGAATCATTGCTTTCATGTTCGAGCCTTGAATTAAAAGGTGTAGCCCACGGTCGGCGCGGTGTCTTCGAAGGTGTCGAGCAGGCGCACCAGCGGCTTGAGGATGCCGTAGCGCCCGGCCGTCTTGCGCACGTAGCTGCTCACGGTGGCCAGGTCGCCCAGGTAGTGGCTCTTGCCGTCGCGGTAATTCAGGCGGCAGAAAATGCCCAGGATTTTCAAGTGACGCTGCAGCGCCATGAATTCAAAATCGCGGTAAAAGGCGTCGATGTCCGGGTTGACCGGCAAACCCACCTGCTTGGCGCGCTGCCAGTAGCGCACCACCCAGTCGAGCACGATTTCTTCGTCCCACTGCACATAGGCGTCGCGCAGCAGCGAACCGAGGTCATAGGTGACGGGGCCGAACACGGCATCCTGGAAGTCGAGCACGCCAGGGTTGCCCTGCTCGACGAACATCAGGTTGCGCGAGTGAAAATCGCGGTGCATGAACACTTGCGACTGCGCCAGGCAGTTGCTGGCGATGGCGTCGAACACGCCGTTCAGCGTGGCCGTCTGGGCGTCGGTCATGGTGATGCCCAGGTGCTTGCCGATAAACCATTCAGGGAATAAATTTAATTCGCGCATGATGAAGGCGCGATCGTATTCCGGCAGCTTGCCCGGTTCGCTGCTGAGCTGAAACTTGATCAGTGTATCGACGGCGTCGGAATACATTATGGGCGCGTTGTCGACCGTCAGGCGCTGCAGATAAGTGGTGCTGCCAAGGTCGCCCAGCAGCAAGAAGCCGTTGGGCACGTCCTGGGCGACGATGGCCGGCACCGTCACGCCCGCTGCCATCAGCAAGCCTTGCACGTGGAGAAAGGCCGGCACGTTTTCACGCTCGGGCGGGGCGTCCATGGCGATCAGGGTGTCGCCCAGCCTGGCGCGCAGCGCTGGGGCGACGTCGAGCCGGAAATAGCGCCGAAAGCTGGCGTCGGCCGAGGCCGGGCGGCGCGAAGCCACGTCGACCAGGCCAAGCGAGCCCAGCCAGTTGGTGAGCTGATCTACGCGTTGCTCTGGGGTGGCGATGGGGGGAGTTATTGATATTGATGACATGTTGCGAGCCGTGGAATCCGGTGAAAGGTGACAATTCCCATATAATAAGGGATTCAACTCAAAAAATCGCTTTCCATGGCGTTTCTCCCCGTCTTTTCATGAGCTGGTTTGCAGCTTCTCCTCCTTCGCAGCGTTGGGCCTATGCCCTGACGGCGCTCGTGACCGCCTCCGCGGTGCCGGCGTTCGCCCAGCCTCCCCAAAACAAATTGCGGATCGAGGAAAGCAATCCCACCGTGTATGTGGAAGCCGAAGAGATCGACGGGCGGCCCGATCGCGACGTCACGCTCAAGCGCAATGTCGAACTGATCCGCGGCGAAACCCGCCTCACGGCCGACGTCGCCTGCTTCAAGCAAGTGGAAAATGAAGTGACCGCGCAAGGCCACGTCAACATGGCGCGCTTTGGCGACCGCTACAAGGGCGACGAACTGCAGCTGAACCTGGCCTCGGGCAAGGGCTGGGTCTTGCGCCCCGAATACAAGATGGAATTGAACAATGCGCAGGGCCGCGCCGCGCGCCTTGATTTCATCAGCGAAGACGAAGCGCTCATCACCAACGGCACCTACAGCACCTGCGAAGGCCCCAATCCCGACTGGTATCTCAAGTCGTCCACGCTGCGCCTGGACGCCGGGCGCGATGTGGGCGTGGCCGGCAAGACGATCGTTTATTTCAAGGGCGTGCCGATTATGGGCGCGCCCGGCATGTCGTTCTCGCTGTCGGGCGCGCGTCGTTCGGGCTGGCTGCCGCCGTCGATCGGCCTGGGCGCCAAGGGCCGCGCCGAAGTGATGGTGCCCTACTATGTCAACATCGCACCGAACCGCGACTTGACCGTGTTTCCGCGCATGATGATCGGGCGCGGCCTGCAACTGGGCGCCACCGGGCGCTACCTGGGCGAGACCGACGCCGGAACCTATGCCGGCCAGACCCACCTCGAGGCGCTGTTCCATGACCAGATCACCAAGTCGGACCGCTGGCTGGTCAAGTCGACCCACGCCCAGGCATTGCGGCGCAACTGGTCGTTCGGCTGGAATCTGAACGCCGCCTCCGACGACGAGTACCCGAGCGACTTTTCGAAGTCGGTCTCGAGCAGCGCCGAACGGCAACTGCTGCGCGAAGTGCGCACCGACCTGTACGGCAAGTACTGGAGCCTGACGGCGCGCGTGCAAAACTACCAGGTGCTGCAAGACCCGGCGGCGCTGACCAACCCGGCGCTGTTCGTGCCGCGTCCGTACAACCGGCTACCCGAAATCCTGCTGCGCGCCGGGCGCTACGACGTGGGCGGCTTCGATTGGGCCGTGAATGCCGAGGCGACGCGCTTTTCGCATCCGGACCTGATCAGCGGCAACCGCGCGGTGGTGACGCCCCAGGTAAGTTACCCGGTGGTGCGCCCCGGCTATTACGTAACGCCCAAGCTGCTGCTGCATGCCAGCGCGTATCAGCTTGACAGCAAGCCCGACAGCAAGCCCGATAGCGCGCTCGGCAGTCAGCGCGACGGCAGCGTGCCCGGCACCCCCGGTTCGCTCTCGCGCGTGCTGCCCACCTTCTCGGTCGACAGCGGCCTGGTGTTCGAGCGGCGTGCCCGCCTGTTCGGGCGCGCCGTCACGCAAACGCTGGAGCCGCGCCTGTTCTACGTCTACACGCCGTACAAGGACCAGAGCCGGTTCCCGCTGTTCGACACGGCCGAGCCGGGTTTCAATTTCGCCCAAATCTTTACCGAAAACCGTTTTATCGGCTCGGACCGCGTGTCCGACGCGAACCAGGTGACGGCCGCGGTGGTCTCGCGCTTCCTGGAGTCGAATGGCGCCGAGCGCTTGCGCCTGTCGCTGGGCCAGCGCTTTTACCTGTCCGACCAGCGCGTGCAATTGCTGGGCAATTCGCCCGGCGCCGACAGCCGTTCCGACGTGCTGCTGGCCGCCAGCGGGCGCGTTTCCGAAACCTGGAGCGTGGACAGCGCAGTACAATACAATGCGAACACCAGCAGCGTGGTGAGCTCGAACTATGGCGTGCAATGGATTCCGGGCAAACAAAAAGTCATCAACGCCGAATACCGTTTCGTGCGCGACCAGGTCAAGAACCTTGACCTGTCGGCGCAGTGGCCGATCGGGCGGCGCTGGTATGGCGTGGGTCGGGTCAGTTATTCGCTCAGCCAGCACAAGACGCTGGAAAGCTTGATCGGCCTGGAATACAAGGCTGATTGCTGGGTGTTTCGCATGGGGGCGCAGCGTTTCGTCGTCACCACGCGCGACGCATCGACCCCGATTTTCTTTGAACTGGAGTTGAACGGCCTGTCCAAGCTGGGCACAGGCAGCCCGCTGGAATCGTTCTACAAGAGTATCCCCGGCTATTCCCGCCTGAACCCTGGCGCCGGCCGCTAGCCAAGATTTTCATTTTTATTCACCTGAATAAGTGCTTCCCAGATTATGCGTAAAATCAGTATGCACCAAGTTAAGATCGCCGCTTTCGTGTTGTGCGCCGCTACTGCCGCCGGCCAGGCTGCCGCCCAGGCCAAGCCTGCCCCCGCCAAGGCGGCGCCGTCGGCCGGCTCCATTCCGCCGGCGTCTGCCGACGGCAATGTGATCGATTCGATCGCCGTTGTCGTCAACGACGAAGTCATCACCCGCAACGAAGTGGCCGCCCGCGTGCGCAGCATCGAACAGCGCATGAAGGGCCAGAATGCGCAGATGCCCGAGGCGGCCGACCTGCAGCGCCAGGTGGTTGAGGCGATGATCGTCGAGCGCGCCCAGTTCCAGCTGGCCAAGGAGATGGGCGTGCGCGCGGTCGACGACAGCCAACTTGACCGCGCCATCACCCGCATCGCCGAGCAGCAGAAGTTGTCGGTCCAGGACATGCGCAATGCGATGGAAAAAGATGGCATGCCGTTCGCCGCCTTCCGCGAAGAGATCCGCAACGAGATCACCATGCAGCGCCTGCGCGAACATGAAGTGGACAACAAGATCCAGATTTCGGACGCCGAAGTCGATACCTATCTGGCCGCCGAGCAGGCCGCCGCGGTCGACAAGGTCGAGGTTAATATCGCGCAGATCCTGGTGCGCATCCCCGAGAATTCATCGCCCGAACAGATTGCCGCGCGCAAGGCGCGCGCCGATGAAGTGTCGCGCCAGCTGCGCGTGGGCGGCGACTTTGCCAAGATCGCCGGCACCTATTCCGATGCGCCCGACGCGCTGGCCGGCGGCGCCATCGGCTGGCGCGATCCGGACCGCCTGCCGCCGATCTTCGCCGAAGCGCTCTCCAAGCTCAAGCCCGGCCAGAGCACGCCGGTGATCAAGAGCACGGCCGGCTTTCACATCCTCAAGCTGGTCGACAAGCGCAGCCTGGCCGCGTCCGACGAAAAGACCATCGTGCAGCAAACGCACGTACGCCACATCATGTTCAAGGTGTCGCCGACCATGACGGCCGAAGCGGCCAAGAAAAAGCTGACCGAGCTCAAAGAGCGCCTCGACAACAAGGCCGCCAAGTTCGAAGACCTGGCGCGCCAGTTTTCCAACGACGCCTCGGCCACCAAGGGGGGCGATTTGGGCTGGCTGTTCCCCGGCGACGCCGTGCCGGAATTTGAAACGGCCATGGCTGCGCTCAAGCCGGGTGAAATATCCGGCGTGGTGGAAACGCCGTACGGCATCCACTTGATCGAAGTACTCGAGCGCAAGAGCGAAGACCAGTCCAAGGAAAAGAAACGCAATGCCGCGCGCCAGGTCATTCGCGACCGCAAGCTGGCCGAAGCGACCGAAGAGTGGCAGCGCCAGGTGCGCGACCGCGCCTACGTCGAGTTCCGCGACGAGAAATAAGGTGGCCACCCCAGTGGCCACTACGGTGGCTGCACCCGCACTGCGGCCTGTCCTGCGTCCTGCAATCGCCGTCACCGTTGGCGAACCGGCCGGCATCGGGCCTGAAATCTCGATCGTGGCCGCGTGGGCGCTGCGCGAGCAGGTCAATTGCGTGCTGGTGGGCGACGCCGCCTTCCTGGCGCTCACGGCCAGCCTGATCGACCCCGCCATACAACTGGTGGCGCTGTCGGTGCAGGCGCTGCGCAACAATGGCTTGCCGCATTTCGGCGCCAAGCGCGTAGCCGTGGTCGACGTGCCGCTAGCCGCGCACGTGGTGCCCGGCACCTTGAATGCCGAGAACGGGCGCAGCGTGCTGGCCACGCTCGACGTGGCCATCGAAGGCGCGCGCGCCGGCTGGTTCGACGCCATCGTCACCGCGCCGCTGCAAAAGAGCACCATCAACGACGCCGGCGTCGCGTTTTCAGGGCATACCGAATACCTGGCCGAGAAGACCGCCGCCGCGCAAGTGGTGATGATGCTGGCCGGCGCCCCGGCTCCCGGCCTGCCGCCTTTGCGCGTGGCGCTGGCCACCACCCACCTGGCGCTCAAGGATGTGCCGGCGGCGATCACCCGGGATGGCCTGGGGCGCGTGCTCGACATCATCGACGCCGACCTCAAGACCAAGTTCGGGATTGGCGCGCCGCGCATCCTGGTCACGGGCCTGAACCCGCACGCGGGCGAGCACGGTTACCTGGGACGCGAGGAGATCGACACCATCGGGCCGGCGATCGATGCGGCGCGCGCGCGCGGCATCGATGCGCGCGGCCCGTACCCGGCCGACACGCTGTTCCAGCCCAAGTACCTGGAGGACGCCGACTGCGTGCTGGCCATGTACCACGACCAGGGACTGCCGGTGCTCAAGCACGCCACCTTCGGGCGCGGCGTGAACATCACGCTTGGCTTGCCGCTGGTGCGCACCTCGGTCGACCATGGCACCGCGCTTGACCTGGCCGCCCGCGGCTTTGGCCTGGCCGACTGCACCAGCATGGAAGAAGCGATCCGCACCGCGCTTGCCATGGCCCTGAACATCAAAAGCAGCACCAAGAAAAGCACATCATGAAACACGTAGCACGCAAGCGTTTTGGCCAGAATTTTTTGACCGATAAAATGGTCCTCAACGATATCATCGACGCCATCGGACCGCACAGCGGCCAGACCATGGTTGAAATCGGCCCGGGCCTGGCGGCCATGACGGCGCTGCTGCTCAAGCATCTGGGCCACATGCACGTTGTCGAGCTGGACCGCGACCTGGTGGCGCGCCTGCAGCAGCAGTTCCCGGCCGAGAAGCTGACCATCCACTCGGGCGACGCGCTCAAGTTCGACTACGGCCTGATTCCCGTACCGGCGGGGCAAAAGTTGCGCGTGGTGGGCAACCTGCCGTACAACATCTCGAGCCCGCTGTTGTTTCACCTGGCGGACTTTGCGCACCTGATCGAAGACCAGTACTTCATGCTGCAAAAGGAAGTGGTCGAACGCATGGTGGCCGCGCCGGGCAGCAAGACGTACGGGCGGCTGTCGGTGATGCTGCAGTGGCGCTACGACATGACGTTGATGTTCATCGTGCCGCCCACCGCGTTCGATCCGCCGCCGCAGGTGGAGTCGGCCGTCGTGCGCATGATCCCGGTCGCGACCCGCATGGCGTGCGACGGACCCACGCTGGCGGCGGTGGTGATGAAAGCTTTCTCGCAGCGCCGCAAGGTGATCCGCAACTGCCTGGCCGGGATGTTCACCGAGCAGCAGCTGACGGACTGCGGCGTCGATCCGTCGACCCGGCCCGAGACGGTGGCTCTGGCGCAGTACGTGGCGCTGGCGAACCTGCTCAAGCCGGTGCAACCTGCACCTTAGTCGCAGCGCGGGCGATAAAAAAACCCCATGGTCCTTGGCGGGCCATGGGGTTTTTTGTCGCGGCGCGCAAGCGCCGGCCTTGCGTTCTGCTTACTTACTTACTTACTTGCGGCGACGGCGGGCAGCAATGGCGAACAGACCCAGGCCCAGCAAGGCCAGCGATCCCGGTTCCGGTACTGCTTGCACGTTGACGTTGTCCAGAACGCCGTCGAGCCAGACGGTGTCGTTGCCGGCAATGTCTGAAAAGCGCAGGGTGGTCGTGGCGCCGTTGGCAACAAAATCAAAGGTGTACGACGCCAGTGGACCTGCCGACGCGCCGACCGCCGTCATCGACGACAGCAGGGCAACGCCGTCGTTGCCGAGGGCCGACGCGCGCAGCGATTGACCGCAGCTGTACGCGCCGCAGTTGCTCGCGCCAAAGTCGAACTTGACCACGTAGGTGGCGCCGCTGTTGGTGGCAAAGCTTTGCGCAAGCGTGCCGTTCGGGGCTTGGTCGCCTGCATTGAACGCCACTGCAAAGTTACCGTTCTGGGCACTGCTGCCCGCGCCGAACCAGAAGGCGCCGCCGACCTGGTAAGCCTGCGCCACATTGCCGGTGGTGGTCCAGCCGGCAAGGCCGGCTTCAAAGTCGCCGTTCACGATCGGTGCGGCGGTCGCGCCAACGGCAGCGGTAAGGCTCAGAGCGGCGAACAGACTTTTCAACAACATGTGATGCTCCAGGATAGATAAAGATAATTTACTATAAGCAATTAACGTGCCGGTTAAAAATTGTTTCGAAAAATCAACGGCTTGGGCCAAGCGGCAATAATTTGCCGGTCCCATATGTAAAGTTTTCCGACAGCATCCCGCGTCTCGGCCAGCCTGCGGCAGGCAGCCGCGCGTGCGCAGCTGCGTTTCATCAGCCCGTAACATAGCCTTGTCAGACTCCCGGTTTTCAACTCCGGGACTGACAACATGTTACGCAATGGACTTCTCATCGCCGCCGTCGGCGCGGCAACCGCAGCCCTGCTGGGCGCCTGTTCGCCAAACGATGCACCCCAGGCCCCGCCTGTCGCCGTCGCTCCCCCCAAGAATGTCATCTTCTTCCTCGGCGACGGCATGGGCATGACGACCATGACGGCCGCGCGCATCTACGCCGTGGGCGAAGATGGCGAGCTGACCATGGACACGCTGCCGGAAACCGCCTTCGTCAAGACGTTCTCGAACGACGCCCAGGTCACCGACAGCGCCCCGTCGATGGCCGCCTACATGACCGGCGTGAAGATGAACAATGAAGTGCTGTCGATGTCGGCCGACACGCTCGCGCTGGACCCGCTGCCTGACGCCAACGGCAACAAACTGACGAACAACTGCGGCAGCAAGAACGGCACGCCCGTGACCACGCTGCTCGAACTGGCCAAGGCCAAGGGCTTGTCGACCGGCGTGGTGAGCACCGCGCGCGTGACCCACGCCACGCCGGCGGCGACCTATGCGCATATTTGCCACCGCGACCTGGAAAACGATATCGCCGCCGCTGCCGTTCCCGGCGGGACCGGCTACAACGCCGCGCTCGGCAGCACCGGCCTGGACGTGCTGATCGGCGGCGGACGCCAGTTCTTCCTCCCCTTCAAAGATGGCGGCAAGCGCGCCGACGGGCGCGACCTGGTGGCCGAGATGAAGGCGAAAAACTACGCGTATGCCAGTAACAGCACCGAGTTCACGGCGATTGACCCGGCCAAGGCCGAGCGCGTACTGGCGCTGTTCACTTCCAGCCACATGAGCTATGACCTGGACCGCGACCCGGCCAAGGAACCGAGCCTGGCCGAGATGACGACCAAGGCGATGGACGTGCTGCAAAAGAATGGCAAGGGTTACTTCCTGATGGTCGAAGGCGGACGCATCGACCATGCGCTGCACGAAACCACGGCAAAAAAGGCACTGCAAGACACCGTTGCGTTCGATAACGCCATCAAGGCGGCGCTGGCCAAGGCGCGCGTGACTGACCCTGAATTGAAAAATACGCTGCTGGTCGTTACCGCCGACCATGACCATACGCTGGTGCTCAACGGCTACGCCAAACGCACCGGCAAGACCGCGGCCGGCAATCCGGGCGTGCTGGGCGTGGTCAAGAACTACGTCAGCGGCGCCGTTGAAAAAGACCTCGATGGCGCGCCGTATTCGATCATCGGCTTTGGCAATGGCGAGAACCGGACCCAGTCCAGCCGCGCTGCCGTGACAGCCATGGACGAGAGCGTGACCGGCGCGGCCACCTATCACCAGGAAGCCGTGGTGCGCATGGCGGTGGGCAGCGAAACCCACGGCGGCGCTGACGTCTTCCTGGGCGCGGTGGGCAAGGGCGCCGACACCTTCAGCGGCACCATCGACAACACCAAAGTATTCGGCCTGGTCAAGACCGCGGCCGGTCTGTAACTGATTATGCAAAGGAACCTACACATGAAACGCACCCTGTTATCGGCGGCCTTGCTGCTCTCCTTTGGCGCTGCGCAAGCGGCCGGCGAAGCGAAAAACGTGATCTTTTTCCTGGGCGACGGCATGGGGCCGACCACCGTCACCGCTTCGCGCATCTACAAGTACGGCGAGGATGGCTCGCTCACCATGGACAAGCTGGAACGCAGCGCGCGCATCAAGACGTACTCGAACGACGCCCAGACCACCGACAGCGCACCGTCGATGGCCGCCTACATGACGGGCGTGAAAATGAACAACGAGGTGATTTCGATGTCGGCGGCCACCCAGGCGACGCCGCCGGGCAAAGACGCCAACGGCAACCTGGGCGTGAACAACTGCGCCGCCAGCGGCAACGGCGTGGCCGTGCCCAGCATCCTGGAACTGGCCAAGGCCAAGGGCAAGGCCGTGGGCGCCATCACCACCACCGAACTGACCCATGCCACGCCGGCCACGACGTTTTCGCACATCTGCAACCGCAACGCCCAGTATGCGATCGCGGCCCAGGCCGTGCCGGGCGGCGCCGGCTACAATGCCGCGCTCGGTGACGGGGTGGACGTCCTGATGGGTGGCGGGCGCAACCATTTCACGCCGTTTGACGCCGTCGCCAACAAGGCCGGGCGCGCCGACGGGCGCAACCTGCTGACCGAACTGGCGGCCAAGGGCTATACCGTGGCCGCCACCAAGGCGGACATGGCGGCAGCGCCAGCGGGCAAGAAATTCATCGGCCTGTACAGCAGCAAGAGCCACCTGGAATATGAACTCGACCGCAGCGCGGCAGTGCCGCTGGGCGAGGGCGCCAGCCAGCCGAGCCTGGCCGAGATGACGGTCAAGGCCATGGACTTGCTGTCGCAAAATACGAACGGTTACTTCCTGATGGTCGAAGGCGGGCGCATCGACCATGCGCTGCACGGCACCAATGCCAAGCGCGCGCTGACCGACACCATCGCTTTCGACGACGCCATCAAGGCGGCGCTGGACAAGGCCAAGCTGACCGACCCGACGCTGGCCAACACGCTGATCGTCGTCACTGCCGACCATGACCACACGCTCGCCTTTAACGGTTACGGCAAGCGCGGCAGTTCGGTGCTGGACGTCACGCGCAACTACAAGGATGGCCAGCCGAGCAAGGATGCCGACGGCAACACCTACACCACGCTGGTGTTTGGCAATGGACCGAACCGGCCCGCCGTGCGCGCTAGCCTGGACAGCAACACCGTCATGGGCGACAACTACCTGCAGGAAACCGGTGTGCGCCTGGCCAGCGAAACCCATGGCGGCGGCGACGTCAAGCTGCTGGCCACGGGCGCCGGCGCCAAGGCATTCAAGGGCACGCTCGACAACACGACCGTGTTTGGCCTGCTCAAAACCGCCTTTGGATTCTAAAGTGCGCGCCGTCCAGCTACTGCTCGGCGCCGCTATGCTGTCGGGCGCCTGCTGCCAGGCGGCGCAGGCGGCCCCGCCGCTCGATTTGTCGATCGCCTACTACAGCCGCGTGACCACCCCGGAAGGGGTCACGCGCGAGGCGCGCTACCAGGACAGCATGCTGCGCCGGCCCGGCCACGTCTGGGTCACGCGGGTGCTGCCGGCCGGTCCCGCGCCGGCCCGGCCGGCCCACGCCGAATTCAATCCGGTGCTGCTGGCGCGGCATGTGATGCTCCAGCAGGGCAAGGTCAGTGTCGAGTTTGTCGATCGGCGGGGGCGCGAGCGCGTGGCGGTGCCGCCGGCGGAATACGCCAACGTCGGCTTTGATGGTTCGTGGGAGAATGCGGCCTCGCTGCTCGATCCGCGCCGCGTGATGTCGCTGCCGTTGTCGGCGCGGCCGTCGCCGGTGGCCGGGGCGCAGTGGCGCGAACGGGAGCGCGACGGCATGTTCGAGCGCGTGCTGTGGGATGCGGCGCGCGAGCTGGCGCTGGTCATCGAGAGTGGCGACAAGGCCGCCACGGTGTTCAAGCGGGTGCAGGTGACGGTGCAGCCGGGCTTAGCGCCGGTCCTGCCATGGACCACGCTGGCCGGTTACGCGCACAAGGAGTATGCCGACTTCCTCGACTAGCACGCCGCTCCGCATGCCACGCCAACAGCCCGGTGCGCGCACCGGGCTTTTTTGCGGCCAGAATTTTGCGGCCAAAAAAAAGCCCGCTAGAAGCGGGCTTGAAATCCAATTCTTTTGAGGAGAGTTGGAGGAGACAAGTACAGTATGCTGCAGCGCAAAATATAAATCTAATTTATATTTGGAATATCAGATATCTTCGCAGCAAATATCTCCGTCAATCAAGGTTTCGCGCACACGACATCAATGACGATATCGACGTCGCCCATGTCGCCGGCCACCATGGTCGGCAGGGCGCCGGGGGTTGCCACCTTGGGCACCAGCTTGCACATGGTGACCAGGTCGGTTGGCTGCTGGAGGATGGTAATGCCGTATGACGTGCCATACGTGATATTTGGATACGAATAGGCGGTCTGTGCGACGGCGTCGGTAACGGTGAACGGGGCCAGGTCATTGCTGCCGTTGATCAGCTTCAAGCCAACATAGCTGGCGCCGGTGCCGCTGGCGGTGATGCTGCCAGTCACTGTGTGCGGATTGTCGGTGCAAACGATGCCCATGGTGATCGAGGCGCGCTGGCCGGCCGTACCGGTGGCCAGGAAGTTGGGCGTGCAGGTCTGGTGCGGCGGCTGGCCGCTTGGCGTTTCGCGCACCGCCACCTTGAACTGCGCACCGTATTCAATGGTGTTGGGAAATGCGAACGTGGTCGCGTTCTTGCCAACCGTAACAGTCTGGCCGCTCACGGTCTCGACCAGCACCAGGCTGTCGTAGCGCAGGTTCGAGATCTGGCCGGTGATGTCGAACGTGGCCTTGCCGCCGCAAGCTGCCAGGCTGGCCGCAGCCAGCGCGATGAGGATGGCGGGGCGCAAAAAAGATGATGTCATGTGTTCTCCAGTATTATGGTGAGTGGCGGTCGCGCTCAATTCGGCTTGCAGCTGATGGCAATGTCATTGACCGCCGCCTTGGGCATAGTGCCGGCCGACTTGTCGATCGTGCAGGTGCTGCCTGGCGGCTGCTGGAGAACGGTCAGCCCGTATGGCGTGCCTTCGGCCACCTGGCCGAACTTGGGGTTGTCAACCGTCGGGGCGGTCATGCTGAAGGTGGTCGCGCCGGCGGGAATCGTCACCTTCTGGCTGCCATTGTTAATGATCAGTTCGCCAGTTAGCCCCTTCACGGTGCCGCCCAGCGGGAACGTGGTGACCACGCAGCCGATGAAAATGCGTCCCGGGCTGACGGCGCCGGTATTGCCCTTGCCGTTCAGGACCGTGCACGAGTCGACGTTGGGCGGACGGTCGATAATGACGATGTCATAGTCGCTGTCGATCGGCACCAGGTCGGGGAAGATGTACAGGGCCCCGGGCGGGACGGCGACGGCCGGGCGGCCCATATTGCTGATCTTCAGGCCGTCGCGGGTGACGCCACTGAGTCCCATCGAGATTTGCAATTCGCCTTGACCGCTGCCACCGCAGGCGGCAAGGCCCAGGGCGCACGCCAACCCAAGGGCGGTACACAGGTAACTTTTTTTCATGACTTCTCCGAAAACAAACTGATGTGGGCGGGCAAGCCTGTCGCCGGGCGCCGCGTGACTGAATTGGTCGTCATTTTAGTGCATTTCGTATCATGGCGGCTCATTGGCTTGTTTCATCATGTAAGCGGCTTGACGAATAGGCATCGGCCCCGGCGGATTGATTTTCCGCCTGCGGCTCGCTATGCTAGGCACTTCCCTGCAACCGAAGAGCACCATGCCGACGCCGCCACGCCGCCCCTGGCCCAAGGCCATCCTGTTCGACCTCGACGACACGCTGTGGCCGATCGCGCCCGTCATCGTGCAAGCCGAGCAAACGCTGCACGCGTGGCTGCAGCAGCATACGCCGCGCGTGGCCGAGCGTTTCTCGATCGACCACCTGCGCCTGGCCAGGCTGGCGCTGCTCGCGAGCAAACCCGAATTCCACCTCGACCTGGGAGCGCTGCGCCGCGCCGGCCTGATCTCGGCGTTCGAGGAGGCAGGCGAGGATTTGGACCTGGTCGAGCACGCCATGGTGCATTTTTTTGCCGCGCGCAATGCCGTCATTCCGTATGACGATGTGATGCCGGGCCTGCTGCGCCTGAAGGGCCGCACGCTGATCGGCTCCATTTCCAACGGCAACGCCGACTTGCAGGCGATCGGGCTGGCGCACCACTTCCAGGTATCGGTCGCGGCCCACCAGCTCGGCTGCGCCAAGCCTGACGCCGCCATTTTTCACGCCGCCTGCGCCCAGTTGGGCGTGGCGCCGGCCGAGGCGCTGTACGTGGGCGATGACGTATTGCTTGACGTCCAGGCTGCGCAGCGGGCCGGCCTGCGCGCGGTCTGGCTGAACCGGACCGGCAGCACGGGTCACTTGGCGCACGGCGTCGCGCCGGACGCCATTTGCGGCAACTTTGACGAGTTGCTCGACTGGCTGCAGCGGGAATATGAATAACTGCGTGAATAAGTGCGTGAATGAGTGCGTGGATGAGTGCGTGGCTCAGTGCGTGGCTGAGTGCGAACTTGTCCCCGTCGCTGCGGCGAACGTGCATAATATGTCCATGACACTACGCGCGCACTAGTTAGAACATCATGTCCCTCGATATCCGGGCTCAAACGCTGCTCAAGGCACTGGTGGAACGCTATATCGCCGACGGCCAGCCGGTCGGCTCGCGCGCGCTGTCCAAGATTTCCGGGCTCGATCTGTCGCCGGCGACCATTCGCAACATCATGGCCGACCTGGAAGAAATGGGCTATGTCGCCAGCCCGCATACGTCGGCCGGGCGGGTGCCCACGCCGCGCGGCTACCGCATCTTTGTCGACACGCTGCTCACGGTGCAGCACATCGACGAGCACGCGGTGCAGTCGCGCATGCGCTTGCCGTCGCAGCAGCCGCAAAAGCTGATCGCCAACGCGGCGCAAATGCTCTCGTCGCTGTCGCAGTTCGCCGGCGTGGTGCTCAGTCCCCGGCGCGAGTCGGTGTTCCAGCAGATCGAGTTTTTGCGCTTGTCCGAAAAGCGCATCTTGCTCGTCATTGTCGACCCGCGCGGCGACGTGCAAAACCGGCTGCTGCTCACCGAGTCCGACTACACGCCCAGCCAGCTGATCGTGTCGGCCAATTACATCAACCAGAATTACGGCGGCCTGTCATTTGACGACGTGCGCCTGCGCCTGAAGGGCGAACTGCGCCAGTTGCGCGACGACATGGGCCGGCTGATGCAGGCTGCGGTCGAGGCCGGCAGCGAAGCGATGGAAGACCAGTCGGACGACATGGTCATCTCGGGTGAGCGCAATCTGCTCAGCGTGTCGGACCTGTCGTCGAACATGACGTCGCTGCGCCAGATGTTCGACATGTTCGAGCAAAAGACGGGCTTGATGCAATTGCTCGACGTGTCGAGCAAGGCGACCGGGGTCCAGATTTTCATCGGCGGCGAGTCGAACCTGGTGCCGATGGACGAAATGAGCGTGGTGACGGCCCCGTACGAAGTCAATGGCAAGATCGTGGGAACGCTGGGCGTGATCGGACCCACCCGCATGGCCTACGAGCGGGTCATTCCGATTGTGGATATTACGGCCAAGCTGTTGTCGAATGCCTTGAGCTTGTAGAGCGCAACAGCCCAAAGGGGCCTGGCGCAGTCGCGCCCTTAATTGCGGTGGGGGCACTCTTCCTTGACGCAATTGCCGTAAATGGCCAGCGCATGCTCGGCAATTTTAAAGCCGCGCTCGACGGCCACCTTGTGCTGGCGCGATTCGATTTCTTCATCGTAAAACTCTTCCACGCGCCCGCAATCGAGACACACCAGGTGATCGTGGTGCGAGCCGGCGTTGAGCTCGAAAATTGCCTTGCCCGTCTCAAAATGGTTGCGGTTAAGTAAGCCCGCTTGCTCGAACTGGGTCAGCACGCGGTACACGGTGGCCAGGCCGACGTCCATATTCTCGGTCAGCAGCATTTTGTAGACGTCCTCGGCCGTGAGGTGGCGCACCTCGCTGTTCTGGAAAATTTCGAGGATTTTCAGACGCGGCAAAGTCGCTTTGAGGCCGCTGGCTTTCAGGTCGCTGGGGTTGTTACTCATGTTTGTTACTCGTAGATTGGCGGAGTGCTTTATCATATAGCGTTTCTGGCGGAGGTGCCCAACCTTCCGTTTAACGTTTTGAGGTTACCTATGCGTGTCGATACTGTTGTTTTGAACCGTTTGCGCATCTGCGCGCCGCGCGCAGCGGCCCTGGCCCTGGCCGCGCTGACGCTGGCCGGATGCGGCACTTTCGGCTCGCGCGCCGGTCCCGCTGCCCCGGCCACGCCCCCCAGCGCCGGCGCCCAGACGGTGACGACGACCAAGCTGCAAAAGTTCTTCTGGGTCTTCTCGCCGTATCGTCCGGATATTCAGCAGGGCAACTTTGTGTCGAAGGAAATGCTGGCCCAGGTGCAGGTCGGCCAGACCCGCGACCAGATCAAGTTCATCCTCGGCACGCCGCTGCTGACCGACGTCTTCCACCAGGATCGCTGGGATTATCCGTTCTACATGGCGCGCGGCAATGGTGAACTGACCTCCGCCAAGGTCGTCATCTTCTTCAAGGACGACAAAGTCGAGCGTTTCGAAGGTGGTAACTTGCCGAGCGAGCAGGAGTACATTGCCCGCATCGCCGGTCCGGCCAAGCTGAAACGCGAAAAAGACGTGCCGAAGCAGGAAGAAGTGGGCGCCGCGTCCATCAAGATCAACAAATAAAGGCGGGTGGCGCGATGGACCAACTGAAAATTGCGGTAGCCGGCGCCAACGGGCGCATGGGGCGGATGCTGATTGAAGCGATCGCCGAGGCGCCCGACATGCTGCTGAGCGGCGCGCTTGACATGGCCGGTTCGGCCAGCCTGGGCCTGGACGCCGGGGCGTTTTCCGGCAAGCCCACGGGTGTGGCGATTGCCGCCGACCTGGCGCAAGGTCTGGCGCAATCGCATTTCCTGATCGACTTTACCCGTCCCGAAGGTACGCTCAAGCACCTGGCGTATTGCGCCGAGCATGGCATCAAGATGATCATCGGCACCACCGGTTTTGACGAGGCAGGCAAGGCGGCAATTCGGGCGGCGGCGGAAAAAACCGCCATCATGCTCGCGCCAAACATGAGCGTGGGCGTGAACGTCACCCTCAAGCTGCTGGAGATGGCCGCCAAAAGCCTGGCCGAAGGCTACGACATCGAAATTATCGAAGCGCACCACCGGCACAAGGTCGACGCGCCATCCGGCACCGCCCTGAAGATGGGCGAAGTGATTGCCGACGCGCTCGGGCGCGACCTGAAGTCGTGCGCCGTGTACGGCCGCGAAGGCGTCACCGGCGAGCGCGACCCGTCCACCATCGGCTTTGCCACCATCCGCGGCGGCGACATCGTGGGCGACCATACCGTGCTGTTTGCCGGCACGGGCGAGCGGATCGAGATCAGCCACAAGTCGAGCAGCCGCGTCACTTACGCCCACGGCGCCCTGCGCGCCGCGCGCTTTTTGGCCGGCAAAACGCGCGGGCTGTACGACATGCAGGATGTATTGAATCTGTCGTAATCGCAGCAGTGCGATGCGCAGAGCAGGAGCGACGACGGGGGGCTGCCGACTATGGATGATGTCCAGCCAATAGAGGATCGAGGTGCCGCATGATCAGCGGCGCTAATGCCGTTTGAGCAAAATACAAGGATGCTGGCGGCGTCAAGTGGCCGTAGTCGTACGTCACCAGCCCAGCCTTCCGGTCATCGCCGACGTAGATCATGCAGCCTTCCTTGTTGCAAAATGCATCCATCGCCGACAGATAGTCAAAACCACCCGCACCGCGAACATACTTGTGCTGCAAGGCCGTATCTCTTCTTGACGCGGCGACCATCAGATTTTCCTTGGTCCGCTTCGGCGTATGGTTCCAATATTTGCGAACAACCACCTGATACAGGAACGGTGCATAGTGCGGCACAGGGCCGACGACAATCACTGCTTTGACGCCCAGCAATTTCGCGCGCGCGGTCAGCGCCGTCAGGTTGTTGGCCGTATCGTGCCCTTCGCTCTGCCCGATGACTAGAACCGTCGGCTTTTCTTTTTCCATTACTTGAAAAGCAAACGCATTGGATCGGTTGCAGTACTTGCGGCTGCCGGGCGTGCTGCTCGGAAAATTCGCCACACATCCAGAACTTGCCACCTGGAGAATGGAGATCGAGGTCGGTAACACTTTGCGCAGTCCGAAGTTGTACTGTTGGGCGTGGGAGTCTCCCCAGATCATGACCTTGATACCGGTTTTCGGGATATAGCAATCCGTATTGATTGCCTTGCGTGGTTCCATCGTTATCTTGCCTGCCCTGTAGCTTTCCACGTCGAAAAAGTCGCATTCTATCCGGTAAGCTTCAAGAAGCCCCTGCTTGGTGGCGTACGCCCAGTCAGGCAAGGAGTTTTCGAAATACTGGGCGTACTCGGCCCGCTCATCGACGTCGGTGCCGGGCCGAAAAGGGAGTCCGTTCTGGACAAACGTCCATACACCAGCGGCACCTACCGTGACACCAAAAGCGAGCAAAAGTGCAGCCTTCGGCACTCTGATCCTTGCTTTTCGAAATGGCAATTCTACAAATTTGTAGGTAAGCACGGCGAGAATCAGACTGATGAATATGGCCAGCATAGCGCCGATAAAGTCCAGTTCGTTGGCTCCGACGATTCTCATGTACGTGATAACTACCCAGTGCCAAAGATAGAGCGGGTAGCTGATCAGTCCTGTCGACACCAGCATTCTGTTGGCCATCACGTGCTTGTTAAGCCACGCTTGCGGGCCGGCTACGATCATTAACACTGATCCAGACACCGGCAATAGGGCCAAGAAGCCTGGGAACACGCTATCTTTGTCGATTACCACGACCGATGCAATTAACAGAACCCCGCCCGACAACGATAATACGTTGCGGGCAGCGGCAGAATTATGTATCCGCGATGAAGATATGCCATGAAAGATGCCGTGGTAAGCGGCAATGCTACCGACGAGTATCTCCCAAAATCGGTATTGCGGCATGTAGAAAGCTGCCGAACGACTAACCGTCAGTATGTGGACACCGGCACAAAAAGAAACCAGGACAGTTCCGACAATGATGGGCAAAGCGGCAATTCGCCATCGCCACAAAGCCCAAGCCGCCAGCGGGAACAAGATATAGAACTGCTCTTCGACGCCGAGCGACCATAGATGCAGAAGCGGTTTTAAATCGGAAGCGGTATCGAAATAGCCGTCTTCTTCACACAAAACCAGATTCTGAACAAATCCGACGCTCCCTGCCAGATGCTTGCCCAGCATCTTGAATTCGGTTGAAATCAAGGTGAACCAGCCGACCACATAGCAGGTCACCAGTACCAGCATCAATGCGGGGAAAATCCTGTTGACACGACGTTGATAGAAGTCAGTAAAGCTGAAATCACCTGCGCGCAAGCCCTTAAAGATAATACTGGATATCAGATACCCGGAAATGACAAAGAAGATGTCGACGCCAATGAAGCCGCCACGCATGGTGGTCGGAAAGGCGTGATACAACACGACAGACAGGATCGCAAGAGCCCTCAGGCCATCTATATCAGGTCGGTACTTCAGATGTCGGTGGGGATATGTTCCTGCATTCACTCGAAATAATCCTTGGCCTCTTGAAGTATCAATCGTGGCCCGATTGCCCGACAATAAAGTCATATTGTTGCACAGTGGCTACGAAATGCACGGCGATATTTACGTCGGATGAGCGGCGTACTGGCAACGCTGCCCCAGTCGGGCAAAGCTGGGCTGGCAACATGAGCAATGTGCTTCATAGTATCGAGCGTAGGTCGCGCGGACAAAGCTCGGGTAGTGGATAATCCGGTATTGAACAGTTCCCGACCTGACGCCACTGTTGGCTGCTCGCATCATGAGCCCGGTTGTTATGGATTGCGTGTAGGCTTTCGTTCGGGGATGCATAGTTGATGTGATGGATACAATCCGGTGCCGTTGAAAATTGCTGAAATTGACTGGTGTTGATGAATGAAGTTGACCGACAAGAGGGTCCGTGTGATTGTAGAAAGTGGGAAATTTGATTGTGGCGGATTAAACCGTAGAGTTCGGTTACGGCACACCACGCTGCTTGTTCGGGCCCTCACGTGCTAAGCGAAGGCATGCCGGACATGCTGCCGCCCGACCAGCATTTCAGCATCGCGCGCTACTGGGAGCAGGGCGACGCCGTCAGCCACCTCGTGGCTTGCGTACTGCTGGCAATGTCGCTGGCGAGCTGGTTTTTCATTTTCGCCAGGGCCTACAGCAGTTGGCGCCTGCGCGGCGCGGCGAGCGCGCTCCACCTGTTCTGGGCCGCGCCCACGGTCACCGACGGTATTACCCTGCTGGCGCTGGCCGACAGCGAAGCTGTTTTCGCCCCGCTGCCGGCCTGCGCCCTGGCGCAAGCGGCGAGCGCGTCCAGTCTGGGCGGCCAGGTCAGCCGCAGCGACCAGATCACGCGCGTGCTGCGCCAACAAATCACCCGCTCCACGCAGCGCATTGAAAGCGGGCTGACGGTGCTGGCCTCGATCGGCGCCACCGCGCCCTTCGTCGGCCTGCTTGGCACCGTATGGGGGATTTACCATGCGCTGGCAAAGGTGTCGGCCGCGGGCGTGCTGCAGATCGACAAGGTGGCCGGCCCGGTGGGCGAAGCGTTGATCATGACTGGCTTCGGGCTGGTGGTGGCCATTCCCTCTGTACTGGCATTTAACGGCTTTAACCGGCTGAACCGGGTGGTGCTTGCCGAGCTCGACGGCTTTGCCTACGACCTGCATTCCTATTTCACCAAATAAGCGAGCAATGGCTTTCGGCAGCTTTAATCCGCAGCGGCAGCAGTCGATGTTAAGCGACATTAACGTCACGCCCATGGTGGACGTGATGCTGGTGCTGCTCGTGATCTTCATCCTTGCCGCGCCGATGTTCACGCATGCCGTCAAGCTGCAATTGCCGGCGGCGGCGGCGGCCCAAGCGGGCGCGCTGCCAGGGAGCATCATGATCGCCATCGACGCCGGCGGCGCCGTATACTGGGACGAAGACAAGGTCGACCTGGCGCAGCTGGCCGAGCGCATGGCGCTGGCGGGCGCCGCCGTGCCGGCGCCCGAGCTGCAGTTGCGCGCCGACCGCAGCACCCGCTATGAAGTAGTGGCGCAGGTCATGGCGGCGGCCCAGATGCACGGCTTGACCAAGATCGGCTTTATCACAGAACCACACAAGGAGAAACAACATGGCCAGCGCTGAACTGAACGGCTCTTCGATTATCAGCTGGGATAGCTTCCACAGCGAATGCCGGCAAGCGTTCGGCTTTCCCGAGACCTACGGCAACACCATGGATGCATGGGTCGATTGCCTGAGCTACCTGCGTGACGAAGATGGCATGAGCAAGTTTCGGCTGAAACCGAATGAAGTGCTGGACATTGTCGTCAAGGACGCCGCCGCGCTGCGCGAGCGCTTGCCCGATCTGCTGGAAGAGATCACGTTTTGCGTGGCCGGGATCAACGAGCGCTACGAGGATTACGGCGAGAAGCCGGCGCTGGCGCTGGTGCTGCGCTAGTGTCCTGAATTGGAAGTTCGTTGTTCATAAATGTTCCGAAATCGCCATGAGGCAAGGAACAAAACCGGAGCAAGGCCGAGGCCTTGCGAGCATTTTTGACGCAGCATCGTGGGGATTGTCGGAATATTTATACAACGAACTTCCAACTCGGGACACTAGGCTGCAGCAGCGTCGCAGCGTCCTCGGGCACGCGCGAGGACGATGTCGGTTGTTCGCGTTACCACATGTTACGATTTTTTCGCAGCCACATCGTGGCAAAACGTGCTTATCGCACTGCCTTCAAGTCGAAATGCGGATTGTAAATCAGTCCCAGCAAGTTCCCGAACGGGTCGCGCAGATCCACCACCTTGATCGCGTCGCCTACTTCCTGGATTGCTGTGTGCACCGTTGCGCCAAGAGCGACAATGCGCGCCGTTTCAGCCTCGATATCGTCCACACCCCAGTACACCGTCGCGCCCGCGGTCCCTGGCTCGCCGTCCGGCACCAGGCCCAGTTCAAAGCCGCCAATCTCGAAGCCCACATAAAACGGCTGGTCAAAGTAGGGGGCCTTGCCGAACACCTGCGTGAACCAGTCCTTGGCCTTGGCCAGGTCGGCCACCGGGTACACCGTCGTACGCATTCCGTGAATCATGCTGGTCTCCTCGTTTGCAAAAACCAGAGTGTGCCACTGCACGCCGCCCGTGTCACATGGAAGATGGCAGGAAGTCTGAAGCGCACCAGCACGTACTGACGTGCATGTAGCAAAACTACGAGATTTTATTGTTTACGTATTGACAGTATTTTCAGTTAAGCGTAGATTTATAAACCTACGAGGGCGACAGCATAGTTGCCCCGTAAAATAGCTGTAGTATAAATACAGTTGCTAGACTTATATGACCTCGCAAAGAGGCATCCGCACGGAGACGTTCTTACCTTGCCAACATCGCTGCCCGCCGCCTGCTGACTGACTTCAGCATGCCAACAGGTCGCGTGCCGCAAGACTTGTATCGCATCAACTCGCACCACTTGGCAGCACCCGTATTGCCACGGCCACGCGCCGCGCATGCAGGCTTCTCGCCTGCATGCCTTCACCGAGCAGGCGACCGAGCTTTCCGTCGGTTGCGGGCGAAGTGCGCCCTGGCGATATTGCACCGACCGCTTTGCGGCCGTATTGAACCGTCACGCCCCTGCCGATCGCAGCTGAACGGCAGCTTTCATAAAAACATAAAGGAGATTCGATTGAACACCACAACCAAGAAGTTGCTTCTGGCCGCCAGCGTAGCCGCCTGCTTTGCCAGCCCGACCGTTGCCCGCGCCGCCCCAGGCCAGGTCTATGTCAACCTGTTTGAATGGAAGTACACCGACATCGCGCAAGAGTGCAACCAGGCGCTCAAGCCGGCCGGCTTTAGCGCCGTGCAAATCTCGGTGCCGTCAGAGGCGAAGGCGAACACCAATCAATGGTGGGAACGCTATCAGCCGGCCAGCTACAAACTCGACGGCCGCCTTGGCAGCCGCCAGCAATTGGCCGACATGGTCGCTACCTGCCGCAGCGCCGGCATTGCCATCTACGCCGACGTGGTCTTGAATCACATGGCCAATGGCACGGGCACGGGCGAGGCCGGTTCGACCTACAACAGCGCCAACAATTACCCTGGCCCCGGCTATTTCAGCTCCGATTTTCACCCGCGTTGCACGGTCAATGACAGCAGCGCCCAGAATGTGCAGGAATGCTGGCTGGGCGGCGATTTGCCGGACTTGCGCACCGACTCGGCCAAAGTGCGGCAGGCGGGAGCAGCCTATCTGAGGGACTTGCTGGGCCTGGGTATCGCGGGGTTCCGCGTCGATGCAGCCAAGCACATGAACGCCAACGACCTGAAGTCGATGGTTGACCAGGCCGGGGGACTCAACAGCGCCACGGCGTCGGCGTTTGGCATGACCAAGCCATGGCTCACCGGAGAAATCTTCGGCGGCTTCGGCCCGGTTGGCGAGGACCAGCGCAGTGTGTATTTCGGTCTCGGCAGCATGAACGAATTTAAATATCCGCAAGTCATGCGCGATACCTTCACCCGCAACGGCAGCTCGATCTCGCAACTGGCGTCCCTGTTGCCGATCAATGACACCAGCCCGAATCCGCGCGGTCTGTTTGCCAGCCGCAATGCTACCGTTTTTGTCAGCAATCACGATCTTGAGCGCCACAACGCGTCGCTCACATCGCGCAACAGCGGCAAACTGTTTAACTTGGCCAATATTTTCATGCTGGCTTATCCGTACGGCCAGACCCAGTTGCAATCGGGCTTCAAGCTCACCGGCAATCAGGCTGATGACGCGACCCTTGTGCCCAGCGGGAACATCTACACCAACGGCGTGCCGAACTTCACCAATTGGGACCAGCAACACCGCTGGCGCGAAATCAGCAACATGGTGGAATTTCGCAACCAGACACAGGGCAAATGGCAGATCGACGACTGGGTTACCGACGGCAATGACCGGATTGCCTTCCACCGCGACGACCGGGGCTTTCTGGCCATTAACCGGGATGATGGCAATGCCTGGTCGCGCACCTTCCGCACCGGCATGGCGGCTGGCCGCTATTGCAACGTGATCAACGGAACGCTGAGCGCTGACAAGACGACCTGCAGCGGCGATATCGTCACCGTCAATAGCGACACCACGGCGACGCTGACGATTGCATCGATGAGCGCGACCGGGATTCCCGCCGTCGCCATTCACGCCGGACAAAAAATCGGCCCGTCGGGCGACACCACCGCGCCGTCGGTGCCAGCGGGCCTGACGGGCACGAGCACCAGCAGCTCGGTGACCTTGAGCTGGAATGCATCGAGCGACAATGCGGGCGGCAGCGGCATGAAAGGTTATAACGTCGTGCGCGACAACGGCGCCCCGATCTTCACCACGGGCACCACCTATGTCGACGCAGGTCGCCTGGCCAACACGACGTACAATTATACGGTTTCGGCGCTCGACCTTGCCGGTAACAGCTCGGCCTTGACGGCGCCGCTTCCCGTGAAGACCCAGACTGGTAGCGTGTGTACGGTGCAAGTCAATTTCCAGGTGAGCGACAACACGACCGTGGTTGGACAGGACGTCTACGTGACCGGCAGTGGGGCCGAGCTGAACAACTGGAGTTCCGATTTGGCAACCAAACTGTCGGGCGCGGCCTGGCCGCTCTGGACTGTCTCGCGCAACCTGAACGCGGGCACTACCTATGAATACAAATACCTCAAAAAAGGTGTCCGGGCATTGCAGTGGGAAGCGGGCGTGAACCGGGCGCTTGCCGTGCCGGCCTGTGGCAGCGCAGCGGTGACCGTGGCGTTGACCAGCTTCCGTCAGTAACAGCAGCATGAATGCGCATTCCGGTCTGTCCTGACCGGTTGCGGCTGGCACCGGCATCGGCGGTCACGATGCCGGCATCGGCGGTCGCGACGCCCGCCCGGCATCGCATTGAACGCCGCTGCCCCGTCGTCCAGCCAATCGCCTCCCTCGCTCCTCCCGCCGCAAGGCTGAACCGGTATAATCACCGGTTCATATTCATTTCCGGCCCGCCCATCACCATGCAAGATAAATATAGTCCCGCCGACGTCGAACAAACCGCCCAAGCCCACTGGAAGGCGATCGATGCCTACAAAGCGGTGGAAAACGACCCACGTTTCCCCAAAGGCAAGTATTACGCCTGCTCGATGCTGCCTTACCCATCGGGCAAGCTGCACATGGGCCACGTGCGCAACTATACGATCAATGACGTGATGTACCGCTACCTGCGCATGAACGGCTACAACGTGCTCATGCCCATGGGCTGGGATGCGTTCGGCATGCCCGCCGAAAACGCGGCCATGCAGAACAAGGTGCCGCCGGCGCAATGGACGTACTCGAACATCGCCCACATGAAGGAGCAGATGGAGTCGATGGGCCTGGCGATCGACTGGTCGCGCGAAATGACCGCCTGCACCCCCGAATACTACAAGTGGAACCAGTGGATGTTCCTCAAGATGCTGGAAAAAGGCATCATCTACAAAAAAACGGGCACCGTGAACTGGGACCCGGTCGACCAGACCGTGCTGGCCAACGAGCAGGTGGTCGATGGGCGTGGCTGGCGTTCCGGCGCGCCGATTGAAAAGCGCGAAATCCCCATGTATTACGCGCGCATCACCGACTACGCGGACGAACTGCTCGACTATGTCGACAACAAGCTGCCCGGCTGGCCCGAGCGCGTGCGCACCATGCAGGCCAATTGGATCGGCAAGTCGGTCGGCGTGCGCTTTGCGTTCCCGCACACGATCGCCGCCGCCAATGGCGAGGCGATCAGCGACGGCAAGCTGTACGTCTTTACCACCCGCGCCGACACCATCATGGGCGTGACCTTTTGCGCCGTGGCGCCCGAACACGCGCTGGCGCAGCATGCCGCGCAAACCAATCCTGAACTGGCCGCGTTCATTGCCGAGTGCAAGCTTGGCAGCGTGATCGAAGCGGACATGGCGACCATGGAAAAGAAGGGCATGCCCACCGGCCTGTTCGTCACCCATCCGGTCAGCGGCGAGCAGATCCAGGTCTGGGTCGGCAACTACGTGTTGATCACCTATGGCGACGGCGCCGTGATGGGCGTGCCCGCGCACGACGAGCGCGACTTTGCCTTTGCCAAAAAATACGACCTGCCGATCAAGCAGGTGGTGGCCGTCGAAGGCAAGGTTTTCTCGCTGGAAGGCTGGCAGGAATGGTACGGCGACAAGGAAAACGGCATGTGCATCAACTCGGGCAATTACGACGGGCTTGACCACATCGCTGCCGTCAACGCCGTCTCGGGCGACCTGGCCACCAAGAACCTGGGCGACAAGAAGGTCACCTTCCGCCTGCGCGACTGGGGCATTTCGCGCCAGCGTTACTGGGGCACGCCGATCCCGATGATCCACTGCGCGGACTGCGGCGTGGTCCCGGTCCCCGAAAAAGACTTGCCCGTGATTTTGCCGGAAGACTGCGTGCCGGACGGCAGCGGCAACCCGCTCAACAAGTACGAAGCGTTCCTGCAGTGCGCCTGCCCGCGGTGCGGCAAACCGGCGCGCCGCGAAACCGACACCATGGATACCTTTGTCGATTCGTCGTGGTATTACATGCGCTATACATCGCCGGGCAGCAAAAACGCCATGGTCGACGAGCGCAACGACTACTGGATGCCGATGGACCAGTACATCGGCGGCATCGAGCACGCCGTCATGCACCTGCTGTATGCGCGCTTTTACACCAAGGTCATGCGCGACATGGGCCTGGTCAAGTTCGACGAGCCGTTTGTCAATCTGCTCACGCAGGGCATGGTGCTCAACGAGACCTATTATCGCGACGATGCAGCGGGCAAGAAGAGCTGGTACAACCCGGCTGAAGTCGACCTGACGCTGGACGACAAGGGCCGTCCGCTGGGCGCCGTGCTGCAGGCCGACGGCAATCCGGTGTGCATCGGCGGCACCGAGAAGATGTCGAAGTCGAAGAATAACGGCATCGATCCGCAGGCGCAGATCGGCCAGTACGGCGCCGACACCGCGCGCCTGTTTACGATGTTCGCCTCGCCCCCGGAGCAAACGCTCGAGTGGTCCGACACCGGCGTCGAAGGCGCGTCGCGCTTCCTGCGCCGCGTGTGGGCGTTTGCCTTTGCGCAGGCGCCGCGCGTTACTGCGGCCCTGGTCGCCGGCGAGGCCAGGGAAGGCGTCGAAGCCCACAAGACGCTGCGCCGCGAACTGCACAAGCTGCTGCAGCAGGCGGACTACGACTTGAAACGTATCCAGTACAACACCGTCGTGTCAGCCTGCATGAAGATGCTCAACACGATGGAGTCGGCCAAGCTGGAAGACGGCCCGGCCACCGACGCCGTGATCGCCGAAGGCTTGTCGATCTTCCTGCGCGTGCTCAACCCGGTTGCGCCGCACATCACCCACGTGCTGTGGGAAGAGCTGGGCTACGCGGGCGTGCACGGCGACATCCTCAACGTGCAGTGGCCGCAGGTTGACCCGGCAGCGCTGGAGCAGGCCGAGATCGAGATGATGATCCAGGTGAACGGCAAGCTGCGCGGCTCGATTAAGGTCGCCAAGGATGCCGACAAGGCGTCGATCGAAGCGCAGGCGCTGGCCTGCGAAGCGGTGCAAAAGTACATCGAGACGCCGCCGAAAAAGGTGATCGTCGTTCCCGGCAAGTTGATCAGCATCGTGGTCTAGGCATGAGCGCCTTTCGCAGGTTCGCGCTGGTGCCGCTGTTAGTGCTGATGCTGGCAAGCCTGTCGGCCTGCGGCTTTACGCTGCGCGGCTCGGGCGGCACCTACAGCATGCCGTTCAAGAGCATCTACCTGGGCTTTGCCGAGACATCGGCGCTGGGCACTGAGCTGGGGCGCAACCTGCGCGGCGGCGACCGGGTCGATGTGGTCAGCGACATCGGCAAGGCCGAGGCGCGCTTCGAGGTGCTGTCCGAAAAACGGTCCAAGTCGATTCTCTCGCTCAACGCCCAGGGCCGGGTGCGCGAATACCTGCTGAACTACACGCTGGTGTTCCGGGTGCTCGACAACAAGGGCGACGAGCTGTTGACCCCGACCGAAATCGCACTCAAGCGCCCGCTGACCTTCAATGAAAGCCAGGTACTGGCCAAGGAAGCGGAAGAAGCGCTGTTGTACCGCGACATGCAGACCGACCTGGTCCAGCAGATCATGCGCCGCCTGGCCGCGGTCAAACCGAACTGAGACCGGACTGAGACCGAACGATGCAGCTGCGCGTTGATGCACTTGAAGGCCACCTGGCAAAGGCGATCGCACCGTTGTATGTGATCAGCAGCGACGAGCATCTGCTCGCGCTGGAAGCTGCCGACAAGATCCGCCGCGCCGCGCGCGCCAACGGTTTTTCCGAGCGTGATGTGCTGACGGTGGAGCGCAGCTTCAAGTGGGGCGAGCTGCTGGCGGCCAACCAGGAAATGTCGCTGTTCGGCGACAAAAAACTGATCGAGCTGCGCATCCCGACCGGAAAACCCGGCAAAGACGGCGGCGCCGCGCTGCAGGCGTACGCCAAGGCGCTCAGCCCCGACAATGTGACCCTGATCACCTTGCCCAAGCTGGACTGGCAAACTGCCAAGGCGGCCTGGGTTGGCAGCTTGCAGCAGGCCGCGGTGTACATCGAGATTCCCATCATCGAGCGCGCCGCGCTGCCCAACTGGATCGGTACGCGCCTGGCGGCGCAGGGGCAAAGCGCCGAGCGCCAGGGGCTGGACTTCATCGCCGACCGGGTCGAGGGCAACTTGCTGGCGGCGCACCAGGAAATCCTGAAGCTGGGACTGTTGCATGAACCGGGCAAGCTGACGTACGAGCAGATTCACGAAGCGGTGCTCAACGTGGCGCGCTACGATGTGTTCAAGCTGTCCGAAGCCATGCTGGCGGGTGACCCGGCGCGCCTGGTGCGCATGCTGGAGGGTTTGAAAGGCGAGGGCGAGGCGCTGCCGCTGGTTTTGTGGGCCGTCGCCGAGGAAATCAGGACGCTGTTAAAATTGAAATCCGGGATGGCCCAAGGAAGGCCGCTCGGACTGCTGCTCAAGGAGGCCCGGATCTGGGGCCCGAAGGAGCGCATGATGGAACCGGCACTCAGGCGTATCTCGCTGGCGGCGCTGGAAAAGGCGCTGCAGGATGCAGCGCAGGTGGACAAGATGATTAAGGGCCTGCGCGCGAAAGCGTTTGCGGGCGATGTCTGGGATGCGATGCTGCATCTGGCATTGAAGGTCGCACGCGGCTGATCGACGGTTGGGGCAATGCATCTGAACTCAGAGCCGAGCCCGACGTTTTTCGGCCCTGCGGTTCGCCGTCCACGGCGACGCATGGCGGAATGCACTGCGTTTTTCCGCCCTACGCAAATTGCCGCCTGCTTAACGTAGGGCGGAAAAGCTTCGGGCTCTGAGTTCCCCTCGCATTCCGCCAATGCCAGCACATAGAAAAAGCAAACAAATGAACATTACCGAATACATGCAATCCGTCGGCCAACGCGCCCGAGTCGCCTCGCGCGCCATGGCCCGTGCCGACAGCGCCACCCGCAACCGTGCGCTGCTGCTGATCGCCGACGCCATTGTGCGCGACGCCCCACTGCTGCGCGCCGCAAACCAACTCGACCTCGACGCCGCCCGGGCATCCGGCCTGGCCCCCGCCATGCTCGAGCGCCTTGCGCTGTCCGAATCGGCCATCAACACGATGGTCGAAGGCCTGCGCCAGATCGTCTCGCTGTCCGACCCCATCGGCGAAATCTCGAACCTGAAATATCGCCCCAGCGGCATCCAGGTCGGCCAGATGCGTGTGCCGCTCGGCGTGATCGGCATCATCTATGAATCGCGCCCCAACGTCACGGTCGACGCGGCGGGCCTGTGCATCAAGAGCGGCAACGCCACCATCCTGCGCGGCGGCTCGGAAGCCATCCACTGCAACCGGGCGCTGGCCAAAATCGTGGCCGAAGGCTTGCTCGGCGCCGGCCTGCCGACCGACGGCGTGCAGGTGGTCGACACCACCGACCGCGCCGCCGTGGGCGCGCTGATCACGATGCCGCAGTACGTGGACGTGATTGTCCCGCGCGGCGGCAAGGGCTTGATCGCGCGCCTGATCGATGAAGCGACGGTACCGATGATCAAGCACCTGGACGGCATCTGCCACGTGTATATCGACGCCAAGGCCGAGATCGCCAAGGCGCTGGCGATCGCCTTCAATGCCAAGTGCCAGCGCTACGGCACCTGCAACACCATGGAAACGCTGCTAGTGGCGCGCGCGATTGCGCCGGCCGTGCTGCCGCAGCTGGCCGCGCTGTACGCGACCAAGGAAGTCGAGCTGCGCGCCGACCCGGAAGCGTTCGCGCTCCTGGCCGGCTACCCGCACCTGGTTGCGGCCACCGACGAGGACTGGAGCACCGAGTATCTCGGCCCCATTTTGGCGATCAAGACGGTGGAGAACATGGACGAAGCGATCGACCATATCAACACCTGGTCGTCGAAGCACACGGACGCCATCATCACCGAAGACTACAGCGCCGCCATGCGCTTTTTGCGCGAGGTCGATTCGGCCTCGGTGATGATCAACGCATCGACCCGCTTTGCCGACGGTTTTGAATACGGCCTGGGCGCCGAGATCGGCATTTCGAACGACAAGCTGCACGCGCGCGGCCCGGTTGGCCTGGAAGGTTTAACATCCTTGAAGTACGTCGTCTTCGGCCACGGCGAAATTCGCAACTGATGAGGTATCGAGCATGCTGATCCGGTTTCGCATCAAGGGATTCAAGAGTCTTGAAGATGTGGACCTGCGTTTTGGCGCCTTGACCGTGCTGGTCGGGCCCAACGATTCGGGCAAGTCGAACGTGCTTGATGCGATCAATTTCCTGTCGCGGCTGTGTGATGGATCTGTAGCCGATGCGGCGGCCGGCGTGCGTCCCTCGGCTGCGTTGTCGCGTGATGCGGTTTCCATTTTCTCCGTGACGCGCCATGGCCGGGCGGAAACCATGACGCTTACCGCCGACTTCCTGGTCGATCAGCAGGTGGCGGACCATCAGGGGCACAGGGGAACGAGCGCCGCTACCGCGCTGCGTTATCAAGTCTGCTTGAGGCGTCAGCTTAAAACGGCAGCGGCAGCGGCGCCGGCCGGCATCGTGATCGAGTCCGAAACGCTAGAGGGCATCAGCAGTGCTGAACTTGCCGATCACATCGGCTTTGACATGGCTCCATCATTTCTTGAGTCTCTGCATGCCGGCGCGAGCAGTAAGCATTTCCTGTCGATGGATGCGGACCATCCCGGTACCTTGCTGGTGGCCGCTGAAGAGCGGGGCGCACCGCCCACCCGCTTTGCGCTGGGCGCATCGGCGCGCACGTTCCTTAGTACATGCGAGACGATCGAGCGCCCAACGGCGCTTGCGGCCCGGCGCGAGATGCAGCGCTGGTGCGTCATGCGGCTGGAAGTTGCAGCGCTGCGCCGGCCGGATGGCCTGCATGCTTCGCCCTATCTCGCGCCGGATGGCGCGCATTTGCCGTCGGTACTGGAACGGCTCAATTGCGATGAAGCCATGGTTTACCGGCTCGCAGCCCTTGTGCCCCGCGTGACCCATATCACCGTCGATATCGACCAACTGGCGGGAAGCAAAACCTTCCATGTCGAGACCGTCGGGGAAGGACGCATCGATGCCGCTTCGCTTTCTGACGGCACACTGCGTATGCTCGCCTTTGCCGCGATTGCAATGGACCCGGACCCGGACGGTCTGATCTGTATCGAAGAGCCGGAAAACAGCTTGCACCCGAGCGCGCTGCGCCTGCTCGTTAATCTGATCGGCGAGACGGTTGTGGACGCGAGATTCCCGGTTGATGCGGATAATCCATTACGGCAAATTTTGCTTGTTACGCATGCCCCCAATATCGTACAGGCAGCCGGTATCGACGATGTGCTGGTCGCGGCAACGTATAATCGTGATGGCGCGCGCTTTAGCATATTCAGCCCCTTGGCCGGTAGCTGGCGCGCCCGGAGCGGCGTGCCGAGTGCGGTGGGGTTCGGCGCCTTGCTCTCTTACCTGGAATCAGGGGACGGGGACGCAGTCGAGGCGGACAGTCCGGCCAGCGTTTTGCGCTCATATCGCCACTTGCCGTCGACGTAGGTCAGCGGCTGATGATTCTTCGCTATACGCTTGTCGCCGACGGCAGTTCCGACCAGTTGCCGATGCACGTCATCGACTGGCTGATTGCTTTTCACAGGCCCGATCTGGCAGTAACTGGCAGCTTTGCCCGCGATCTCGGCAGGGTCGGGAGCCGATTGTCGGATCGTCTGCCGGCAGCGCTCACGTTATATCCGTGTGATATGCTTTTCGTGCACCGCGATACCGAAGGAGTCGCTATCGCAGAGCGCGTGCGCGAGATTGACGAGGCGGCGCGGCCCTTGCATTCGCACTGGGTGCCGGTGGTGCCGGCGCGCATGACGGAAGCGTGGTTGTTGTCCGATGAAATTGCGATCCGCGCCGTTGCGGAAAACAAGTATGGCCATGTCAGGCTCGACTTGCCGCCCAAGCGGGAGTGGGAAACAGTGATCAATCCCAAACAAGTACTGTTTGATGCACTGGTGCTTGCCAGCGGAAAAACGCGGCGGGCGCAGGCCAGGTTCTCACTTCCTAAAGCCCGCGCCATGGTCGCTGCGTGGACGACCGATTTTTCACCCTTGCGTGGGCTTGCGTCGTTTGACGCGCTCGAAACAAGCTTGCTCAACGTTCTTATGGATTTCTAAAATATGCTCTGGATTAAAGCTCTGCACATCGTCTTCATCGCGTCCTGGTTCGCCGGCCTGTTCTACTTGCCGCGCATTTTTGTCAACCTGGCGATGGAAACCGACAAGGCCGCCATTGCCCGCCTGCTGCTGATGGCGCGCAAGCTCTACAAATTTACCAACTACCTGTCGATTCCCGCGGTATTGCTTGGCGTGGCGCTATGGCTGGGCTGGCGCGAAATCTTCACCGGCGGCTGGCTGCACGCCAAGATCGCGCTGGTGGTGCTGGCAATTGGCTACAATCATGCCTGTGGCGCCATCCTTAAAAAGTTTGAAAAAGGCGTCAATACGCGCTCGCACACCTGGTTTCGCTGGTTTAACGAGGTGCCGGTCGTGCTGCTGCTGGTCATTGTCATCCTGGTGGTCGTCAAACCTTTCTGATTGGCACAAGCATGGGCAAGACCGTCACTTATTATCTGACACCGCAGTCGCCATGGACCTACCTGGGCCATGAACGCCTGGTGGCACTGGCAAAAATGCATGACGCCAGGATCGACATCAAGCCTTTCGACCTGGGCAAGGTGTTCAGCGTCTCGGGCGGGCTGCCGCTGGCCAAGCGCGCGCCGCAGCGCCAGGCTTACCGCTTGGCCGAGATGGCGCGCTGGGCCACGCAGCTTGATTTGCCACTGAACGTACAACCGAAGTTTTTCCCGGTGCCGCCCGAGCAGGCGGGCAAAATGATCATCGCCGCGCGCACCAGCCTGGGCGAGGATATTTCGCTGGCGGTCGCAGGCGCCATCATGCGCGCCCTGTGGGCCGAAGAAAAAAACATCGCCGACGAGGCCACGCTGGTGCAGGTGGCCGATTTGTGCGGCCTGGACGGGCGCATGCTGCTTAAGTCCGCCGCAACCGCCGGCGTGCAGGAACAGTACGACAAGAACACGGACGAAGCGATCGGCGCCAACGTCTTCGGCGCGCCATGGTACGTGGTCGATGGCGAAGCGTTCTGGGGCCAGGACCGGCTTGATTTCGTGGAACGGGCAATAAGCTAAATTAATTGAGCAATACCAGCAATACCAGCAATACCAGCATTTTTTACACAACGGATAAAGGGTACACCATGGCTTCATATTTTTGTCCTTGCCCGCGCGGCATGGAAGCGGCGCTGGCCGAGGAACTGGGCGAAATCGCGCTCACCAGCACCACCATGAAAGTGCACAATCAAGTGCCGGGCGGCGTGCACTGCTCGGGCGACATCACCGATTCGTACCGCATCAACCTGCATTCGCGCATCGCTTCGCGTGTGCTGATGCGCATCGCCCACCAGAGCTACAAGAACGAGAACGACATCTACGACCTGGCGCTGGCGCAGCCGTGGGAAGACTGGTTCGGCGTGGACCACACGATCCGGGTCGACGTCACCGCCGTCAAGTCCCCCTTGCGCAGCCTGGAATTTACCACGCTCAAGATCAAGGATGCGATCTGCGACCGCTTCCGCGACCAGTTCGACCAGCGCCCGTCAGTCAATACGCGCGAGCCGGACATGCGCATCGTCGGCTTTCTGGACGCGCGCAATTTCACGCTGTACCTCGACACGTCGGGCGAGGCGCTGTTCAAGCGCGGCTGGCGCGAAGAAACGGGCGACGCGCCGCTGCGCGAAAACCTGGCTGCGGGCATGCTGCGCGTGGCCGGCTGGAAGCCTGGCATGGTGCTGTTCGACCCCATGTGCGGCTCGGGCACGATCCTGATCGAAGCGGCGCAAATGGTGCAGGGCATTGCGCCAGGCGCGAGCCGCCGCTTTGCCTTTGAAAAGTTCAACACCTTCGTGCCCGGCCCTTGGCAAGAGATGAAGAACGCCATTGCGCCAAGCGCACTGCCGGCAGAACCCACCATTTTCGGCAGCGATATTTCGGGCGACATGATCGAAATGACGCGCCACAACCTGAAAATTGCCGGCATCCGCTTCGAGGTGCCGCTCAAGCAGATCGAGGCGCAGGAAGTCAAGCCGCCCACCGAGCAGCCGGGCATCCTGCTCACCAACCCGCCCTACGGCGAGCGCATCGGCGTGCGCGGCGACAGCACGGTGCCGGCCGATGAAATGTCGGTCTCGTTCTACTCGGCGCTGGGCACCACGCTCAAGCAGCGTTTCGCCGGCTGGACCGTGTTCCTGTTCACGGCCGACCTGTCGCTGCCAAAACTGCTGCGCCTGAAAGAAGCGCGCAAGACGCCGTTTTTCAATGGCGCGCTCGAATGCCGCCTGTTCAGGTTTGACATGGTGGCCGGTTACAACCGCCGCGAAGAAGCCAAGCCCAAGCAGCCATAAGGAGCGTTGTCATGTTCCCCAGCCCGCCATCGAACCTGCCGCCGGACCCGGTCACCCCGGTGCCGCTGCGGCCGGTGCACCAGATGGCGCTGCCGGGAACGGTGATGCTTGCCACGCTGCTGGCGGGGCTGTCGATGCTGGGGCCGTTTTCCATCGACGCCTACCTGCCGGCCTTTCCCAACATCCAGGCCGACCTGAAGGCCACGCCGATCGAGGTCCAGCAAACCCTGACGGCCTACATGCTGGCCTTTGCCGCCATGGTGCTCTGGCATGGGGCCCTGTCGGATGCTTTCGGGCGCCGCAACGTGATCCTGGTGTCGCTGGTGGTCTTCGCCATCGGCACCTTTGGCTGCGCCGCCTCGCACTCCGTGCACTACCTGTGGATCTTTCGCATCATGCAGGGCGTGTCCGCGGGGGCCGGCGTGGTGGTGGGGCGCGCGATCATCCGCGATCTGTATGCCGACGCGGCGGCGGTGCGCCTGCTGTCGCTGGTGACGATGATCTTCACCATCGCCCCTGCCATCGCGCCCATTTTGGGGGGCTGGATCGTGGCCTATTCCGACTGGCGCACGATCTTCCTCGCCTTGCTGGGCTACACGGTGCTGCTGTTTATCTATTGCTACAAGCGCTTGCCGGAAACGCTGCCGCCGGACAAGCGCCAGCCCTTCAACCCCGGTTTTCTGTGGCAAAGCTACAGCGCCATCTTCAGTTCGCCGCTGTTTCACATGAAGGCCGGGGTGGTCGCGCTCAATTTTGCCGGCTTGTTCCTGTACATCACGGCCGCGCCGGTGATGCTGCCGGTGCATCTGCACCTGGGGCCGGACCAGTTCGGCTGGCTGTTCATTCCGTCGGTCAGCGGCATTTTCATGGGCGCGCTGGCCGCCAACCGGATTGCCGGAAAAATCACGTATGCGCGCCAGATCGGCATCGGCTTTGGCTTTTTGCTGTTTGCCTGCGCCGTCAACGTGCTCTATCACAGTTTGTTTCCGCCAGCGCTGCCTTGGTCGGTCGCGCCGATGTTCATCTACACCTTTGGCATGTCCGTCATCGCCCCGGGCGCCACGCTGCTCACGCTCGACCTGTTTCCCCACATCCGCGGCACTGTCGCCTCGTGCCAGTCGTTCGCGCTCACTTTGCTGGGCGCGCTGGTGGCCGGCGTGATCGCGCCTTTCCTGTCGCACTCGGTGCTCTGGCTGGCTATCGGGCAAGCCTGCTTCGCCCTGCTGGCGCTGGCGCTATGGATCGCGTCGCGTCTGTATCGGCGTTCGCTGGCCCGCAATCCGGCACTGTGACCGCGCTGTAACCCCGCTGCGATATCGACAAAAGAGCAAGATTGCATTTATGCATATTCTTAGAGTTAACTTTGGTGTAGTTATGCTAATATCGTTTTTTCCAAATCCACAGGCGCGGGCCGCAAGCCGCGTCCGGGCTGCATAAAAAAATATTGTCGTGGCTGCGTTGCCGTTGGGCGCCACCTCCAAAATAACGTACGTTGGCGGCTTTTCGAGACGATGCATCAATCAGACAATGATATTCGCAATCGGTTGCTGATTGCCCGTCTGCCGGCTATGCCGCAGATGTTGATCAAGTTGATCGAGCATTTGCAGGCCGACGACCTTGGCATGCAAGCGCTGGCGGCACTGGTGTCAAACGATCCCGGCATGGCCAGCAAGATCCTCGCCGTTGCCAACAGTTCAGCCTATCACCGCAGCGCGCGTGCCATCGGCCTGGAACACTCCCTGATCACGCTGGGCACCGACATGATCAAGCTGCTGGTCATCGGCGAATCGGTGTTCCAGACCTTCAGCAATTTCCCCCATTCCGGCAGTACCGATTTGCGCAGCTTCTGGAAGCACTCGCTGTGCGCCGCCATGATCGCGCGTGACCTGGCCGATCACATCGGCTACGCGCAGGGCGAGGAAGCCTACCTGGCCGGCCTGCTGCATAACGTGGGCCGGCTCGCGCTGCTGGCCACGGCCCCCCAGGAATACGCCTTTAACTTTGCCGCCCGCGACGACGAAGACTTGTGCGCGGTCGAGCAGCGCACTTTGCACATCACGCACGCCGAGGCGGGCGCCTGGCTGATCGAACGCTGGCACCTCGACTCCTTTCTGGCCGACGCCGTGCTGTACCACCACGAGCCGAGCAGCAAGCTGGCCGACAGCCATCCCTTGATCCGCATCGTGCGCGTGGCGCACCTGCTGGCCACCCACGGTATCGACGGCGCCGACGTGGCCGAAGGCTTGCCGCTGTGCGGGGTGGACCTGGAGCAGGCCGCCGCCATGTGCGCCGCCGCCGCGCAAAAAGTCGGCAAGGCCGCCGCCGACCTGGGCATCGACCTGGCCGGCGCCGACCAGATCGATCCGCCGCCGGCGTACGCGCCAACGCTGCGCGACCCCGTTCAGCAACGCCTGTCGGACGACGTGCGCAGCCTGGTGCTGGTGTCCGAAGTGGGCCAGGCCTTTGCGCGCCAGCAGGGCGAAAGCGCGCTGCTCGAAGCGATGACGCGCTCGGCGCGCATCCTGTTCGACTTCGACAACGCCATCATCCTGCTTGAAAACGCCAGCGGCCATGCGCTGGTGGGCACCCCGAGCGGGCAGCAGCAGCGCGTGGCCGAGTTCTCGGTCCCGCTCGACAAGGGCGGCGCGCTGGCCGACGCCGCGCGGGAACGCCGCCTGGCCTTGATCCCCGGCGAGGCGCATCAGATCGGCCTGGCCGAGCAGCAGCTGCTGCGCATCCTGGGCACCGACGCCATGCTGTGCGTGCCGCTGCTGGCCGGCACGCGCTGCCTGGGCGTGTTGGTGGGCGGCGTCGCGCTATGGCAGGCAGCCGCGTGCAAAAATCGCGAGCGCTTCCTGCACGCGTTCGGCGCGCAGGCGGCCAACGCGCTTGAAACGGCGATGGCCGGGCGCGGCCACGCGCGCCGCCAGCTGGCGCACGTGGCCGAGGAATACCGCGAAGCGTCGCGCCGCGTGGTGCACGAAGTGAACAACCCGCTGTCGATCATCAAGAATTACCTGAGCGTGCTGGACGACAAATTGAACCGGCAGGAACCGGTGGTGGGCGAGATGTCGATCCTGAACGAGGAAATCGACCGCGTCGGCCACCTGATCAACGGCCTGACCGAGGTGCCGATGCTAGACGGCGCGCGCAGCACCAGCCTGGCGCGCGTGGTGGACGATGTGCTGCGCCTGTTTCACGCCACCGGCTTTGTGCCGGCACAGGTGGCGCTGACGTCCACCATGAGCAGCGTGTGCGGCGACATCGCGTGCGACGCCGACGTGATCAAGCAGATCCTGGTCAACCTGATCAAGAACGCGGTGGAAGCCATGCCGGACGGCGGCAAGATCGAGATCGCCGACCGCAATCATGTCAACCGCGACCATCGCCTGTATGTGGAACTAGTGGTCAGCGACGACGGTCCGGGCCTGCCGCCGGACGTGCTGGCCACGCTGTTTACGGCCGCGGGCACCGGAGGCACAAAGAGCACAAAGAGCACAAAGAGCACAAAGAGCACAAAGAGCACAAAGAACGCCGGTGGCGCCAAGGGTGGCCGGCAGCGCGGCCTTGGCCTGTCGATCGTGCACGCCCTGGTGACCAAGGTGGGCGGCATGGTGGCCTGCCGCAGCGGCCCGGGCGGCACCGTCTTCGAGATGCTGCTGCCGGTGGCCGCTAGCGCGCTGGCCAGCGTGGCCTTTACCTCGCCCGCGTTCGACGCGGCTAGCGCCCAATGACGCCACGTCACCCGGGCATGATCGACCCTTCGGCCCTGCTGCACGACGCGGTCGGCGCGCCGGCCCAGTTCGAGCTGGAGATGTTGCCGCGCCTGCTGCTGGTCGACGACGAACCGCGCCAGCTCGCCTCGCTGCACGACCTGCTGCGCGAGCGCGGCTACCATTTGCATACGGCCGCCACCGGCAAGGATGCGCTCGGTCTGATCTCCAGCCTGCGCTTCGACCTGGTGCTGCTCGACCTGCGCCTGCCCGACATGAGCGGGCACGCGATCATGGACTTCATCAACGAGCAGGCGATTGCCGCCGACGTGATCGTGATGAGCGGCGACGTCGGCATCGAGGCGGCCATCGGCGCCTTGAATCGCGGCGCCTACGGCTACCTGCGCAAGCCGTACAGCCGCGAGGAGCTGCTCAAGACGGTGACCAACGCGCTGCAGCAGCGCCGCCTGCAGCACGCCAACCGGCGCATCGCCTCGCAGCTGGAAAACTCCGAAAAGCTGTACCGCTACCTGGTCGACAGTTCGCCCGACATTATCTACACGCTCAATCACGAAGGGCGCTTCACGTTCATCAACGACCGCGCCTACCAGCTGCTGGGCATCGCGCGCGAGGAGCTGATCGGCAAGCATTACACGATCCTGGTGCACGACGAAGACCAGGAGCGCGCGCGCTACGTGTTCAATGAGCGGCGGGTGGACGAACGGGCCTCGCGCAATGTCGAACTGCGCCTGAAATGCAGGAACGGCAGCGGCCACGGCGCCGAGCGCACCTTCAGCAATACCTTGATGACGATCTCACTTAATGCGATCGGCATGCACGTGCCCGACGAGGATGTGCGCAAACTGGAGTTCTTCGGCACCTACGGCGTGGCGCGCGACATCACCGACCGCAAGCACGCCGAGGAAGTGATCTCGTACCAGGCCTACCACGACATCCTGACCGACCTGCCCAACCGCATGCTGTTCAAGGACCGCCTGGGGCTGGCCGTGATCCAGGCCAAGCGCAAGGGCGCCGAGCTGGCCGTGATGTTCATCGACCTTGACCGCTTTAAGCTGGTCAACGACACGCTGGGCCACGTCAAGGGCGACGAACTGCTCCAGCAGGTGGCGCTGCGCCTGAAGGAATGCCTGCGCCGCGGCGACACGCTGGCGCGCCAGGGCGGCGACGAATTTACCATCGTGCTTCCGGAACTGGTGCAGCGCGAGGACGCCAGCGCCATCGCTCAGAAATTCCTGGAAAGCCTGCACCAGCCGTTCGACCTTGACGGCCATGAAGTGCACATCTCGGCCTCGATCGGGATCGCGGTCTATCCACATGACGGCGAGTCGATCGACGAACTGCTGCGCCACGCCGACATTGCCATGTACCAGGTCAAGGCGCTGGGCAAGAACGGCCACAGTTTTTATCACGACTCGATGCTCGACGTGTCGCACCAAAAGATCGCGCTCGAACAGAGCTTGCGCAAGGCGCTCGAGCAGAACGAACTGGAGATGTACTACCAGCCGCAGATCGACATGGTCACCGGGCGCATCGTGGGCGCCGAAGGCTTGATGCGCTGGAACCATCCGCAGCGCGGCCTGCTGACGGCAGGCGAGTTCCTGCCGTTCGCCGAGGACAATGGCTTGATGCTGCCCATTTCGGACTGGATGCTCGGCGCCCTGTGCCGCGACATGCAGATCTGGAATGCGGCCGGCGGGCAGTCGATCCGGCTGTCGCTGAACCTGTCGCCGCAATACCTGGACCGCGGTGATTTCTTCGAAAAGATGCGCGGCGCGCTGGTGCGCTACGGGATTTCGCCGGCCCAGATCGAGGTTGAAATCACCGAGAACATCTGTATCCGCAGCCCGCAGTACGCCATCGAGCAGCTCAATAAATTGTGCCAGCTGGGCGTGTCGGTGGCGATCGACGATTTCGGCACCGGTTACTCGTCGCTGTCCTACCTGCACCGCTTCCCGATCCATACCATCAAGATCGACCAGTCCTTCGTCAGGGAGATCGACGACGAGCATGGCCATTATCCGGTGATCCTGGCGATCATCTCGATCGCGCGCGGGCTTGGCCTGCATTTGATTGCCGAGGGCGTCGAAACCGACGTGCAGGCGCGCTACCTCAAGTCGCACGGCTGCGTGACGATGCAGGGCTATCTGTTTCACTTTCCGGTGACGCTGGCGTCGTTCATCTGCGTGCTCGAAGAGCATTTTGCGGTGCCCGACAGCGCCGCCCCGGCTGCGCGCGTGGCGTGATACTGTCCGTCACGCCACGGGTCACTCCGGCTCGGCGGGTCCACCCTGATTGCGTTGTTCAAGCAGGCCATACAAACGGCGCTGTGCACGATCGCGAATGTCGGACAGTTCGGCAATGCGCCTTTCGATTTCGCCCACCTTGCTTTGGTAAAGACCGATCACGTCTGCGCAGATGCGTTGCCTTGGGCGGGGATCGAGCATCAATGCCACGGGGCCGATTTCATCGAGGGTGAAGCCATTGCGAAGCAGCACCCGAATGCGCAGGACGTGTTCCACTGCGGCCCCGTCAAACTGGCGATAGCCGTTGCTGCTTCGCGTGGCCACCAACAGGCCACACTGTTCGTAGTGACGAATGACGCGCACGCTGCATTGGGTTTTCTTCGCCAGCACACCAATTAACATCAACATTGCTCCATCACGTTTTCAAGGCCAAGGCGATCCCCCTGTTGGGGGGCGCTCCAATGTGCCAAAGTGTAGCCTAGTCGGCGCCACTTATTTGAACGGATCCCCGTCGCCGCCCGCAGGCATTGAATGGTCCGCGGTATCGGTGTCCCAGGTTGCCGATAGAACGCACCAGCGCCGCCCATCGTGCAAGAGCTGGAAACTGTTGACCCCGCGGCTGTTAACGACGCCGCCAGGATGCTCGCGCGTTTCGTAGCCGCTCCAGACGTGTGCAATGTGGCCGAACTGTTGAACGCGCTGAAAAATCTCGCGTTCATAGAAACCTACCTTGGCGAACAGTCGCTCGTTCAGCGCGATGAATGCGGGGAGCGTTTGCGGCGCCGCTGCAAAGCCAAGGGCAGGGCGATGCTGGGTCGGTGTAATGAGGGCGCCCGGCGCATGCAAGCCTTCCAGGCGCGCCCAGTTCTTCGCGCTGTTGGCCGGTCCCGACACGGTGTCGTAAAGGGCCTTGACCAAGCTGTCTGGGCTTGCCGCGGCGGGGTCAGCGCGCTGCGCGCCGCAGGCGCTCTGCTCGGCGCGTGTTGCGTCTTCAGCGCGGCATGCGGCCGGCAAGGCGCTCAGCAAGCCGAGCAGCAACCCAGGCAACAACAGCGGGGCGGTCCATCGTGCAGGGATGACGCCTGCGAGGTTTCTCAGTATGTTCATTTGATTGCCTTGTGTAGCATCAGGCCGGATTGCCTAACGCCTGGCCAGGGTAAGGTCTGACACTAGTGTCATGGTCAAGCAGAAAACACGCGCCACGCGTGACGCATGCATATCAAAAATAACTCCCGCGGTCGCCGGTCGGGCCCCCCGCCTCTGGCAAAATGAGCGGTCAACCCCACGCCCAGGCCACCATGAAAAAACTTCTCGTCCCCCTTGCCATCGCCATGCTGGTGTCGGCCCTTCCGGCACACGGTGCCAGCCCCGCGCCAGTGCCGCTCGACCGCAATGCCTACACCATCGCGCATAAAAAATTCGTGCTCTCGAACGGCCTGACGCTGATCGTGCACGAAGACCATAGCGTGCCGATCGTGGGCGTGAACCTGTGGTACCACGTTGGTTCGCGCAACGAAAAGCGCGGCAAGACCGGTTTTGCCCACCTGTTCGAACACTTCTTCTTCAATGGCTCCGAAAACCATCCCTTCGGCTTTCGCGAAGCGATGGACGACCTGGGCGCGAACAACCGCAACGGCACCACCAACAACGACCGCACCAACTTCTTTGAAGACGTGCCCGTGTCGGCGCTCGAGCGCACGCTGTTTCTCGAGTCGGACCGCATGGGCTACCTGGCCAACTATATCTCCAAGGACATGCTCGAGCGCGAACGCGGCGTGGTCCAGAATGAAAAGCGCCAGGGCGAGAACCAGCCCTACGGCAAGGTGTGGGGTGAAATCGGCGCCAAGATGTATCCGTATTCGCATCCGTATTCGTGGCCCGTGATCGGCTCCATGGACGACTTGAACGCGGCCTCGCTGGCCGACATCAAGGAATGGTACCGCACCTTTTACGGTCCGAATAACGCGGTCATCGTGCTGGCCGGCGACGTGACGCCGGAGGCGGCGCTTGCGCTGGTGACCAAGTACTTCGGCGCCATTCCCCCCGGCCCGGCGCTGCCGCGGCTGGCCACCTGGATCCCCAAATTGGAAAGCAATATCCGCGACGAGATGGAAGACCAGGTGCCGCAGGCGCGCATTTACCGCGCCTGGCATGCGCCGGCCACGCGCGACGCGGAACTGCAGCGCCTTGGCCTGTTGTCGGGCGTGCTGGCCGGCGCCAAGAGCGCGCGCCTGGAACGGCGCCTGGTCTACGAAAAAGGCCTGGCCACGGCGGTGTCGGCCGGAATCGACGACAATGAACTTGGCAGCACCTTCATGCTCACCGCCACCGTCAAGCCGGGCGTGGACCCGGCGCTGGTCGAGAGCGAACTCGATGCGGTGCTGGCCGAGCTGCTCGACAAAGGCCCCACGGCGGGGGAACTGGCACGTGTAAAAACGTCGTCCCTGGCCGGCTTTTCGCGCGCCATCGAGCGCCTGGGCGGCATGGGCGGGCGCTCCGACGTGCTGGCCCAGAGCATGACCTACGGCGGCAAGCCGGACTTCTATCTCGACCAGCTCGAGCAGATGCAGGCCGCAACGCCCGCGCAGGTCAGGCAGGCCGGCCTGAACTGGCTGCGCGCGCCGCATTACACCATGACCGTGCGCCCGCTTGCCAAGCTGGCGGCCGGCCCCGCCACGCTCGACCGCAAGCTGGTGCCGGCGCTGGGCGCCGCGCCCGACGTCGCATTCCCGGCCATGCAGCGCGCACAGCTGAAAAACGGCGTCAAGGTGGTGCTGCTGGAACGCCATTCGGCGCCGATTGTCAACGTGGCGCTGGCGCTGGACGCCGGCGCCGCCTCCGACAACGCGGGCAAGGGCGGCGTAGCCTCGCTGGCGCTGGACCTGCTCGACAAGGGCACCAGAACGCGCGACACCTTCGCGCTGTCCGACGCGCTCGAGTCGCTCGGCGCGAGCCTGTCGACCGGCACCAGCGCCGACCTGTCCTTCGTGCGCCTGCAGGCCACTGCGGCCAATCTGGCGCCGTCGATCGCGCTGCTGGCCGACGCCGCGCTCAACCCGGTGTTTGCCGCCGACCAGTTCAGCAAGCAAAAGCAGCGCCGCCTGGCGCAGATCGCGCAAGACCAGGCCAGCCCGACCGGCCTGGGCCAGCGCGTGATGCCCGCCCTGTTGTACGGCGCCGGCCATGCCTACGGCAAGCCGGCCGCCGGCACCCAGGCCAGCATCGCCCCGCTCACGCGCGAGGACTTGCTGGCCTGGCACGGCGCCTGGTTCAAGCCGGGCAGCGCCACCATCGTGGTCACCGGCGACACCACGCTGGCCAAGGTGATGCCGGCCCTGGAAGCGCGTTTCGGCGCCTGGAAGGGCGGCGCGGCGCCGGCCAAGCCGGCCGTCACGGTCGCGCCCACGGCAGGCAAGCGCGTGTTCCTGATCGACCGTCCGGATGCGCCGCAGTCGACCATCATGGCGGCCCACATCTCGCAGCCGGCGGGCCAGCCGGAAGACCTGGCGATGGAACCGGTGATGCAAAATTTCGGCGGCATGGCGACCTCGCGCCTGAACCGCAACCTGCGGCTCGACAAGCACTGGAGCTACGGCACCTACGGCCAGTTAACGGGTGTGCGCGGCCAGCGCGCCTTCATCGTCACCGCCCCGGTGCAGACCGACAAGACGCGCGAAGCGATGCAGGAAGTGGCCAAGGAGATCGGCGGCGTGGCCGGCGCCCGGCCCCTGGCCGGCGCCGAATACGCGAGCATCATGCGCAACATGACGTCGCGCCTGGGGGGGCGCTTCGAAACCATCTCCGCGCTGGAGGGGGCCGCCATCACGTCGATTAACCTGAACCTGGCGGACGACTACTGGCCGCGCTACGCGGCCAATATCCGCGCCCTGGGCGAGCCGCAGCTGGCGGCAGCGGCAGCGAAGTACGTGTATCCCGGCGAAGTGGTGTGGCTGGTGCTGGGCGACCTGAAAAAGATCGAAGCGGGCGTACGCAGTCTGGGCTGGGGCGAGGTGACGGTGCTCAATGCCGAAGGCGATCCGGTAGCGCGCTAGCCTGAATTTTGCATAAAAAAGGGCAAGAATGCCGTAAGTGATTGATAAAATGGGAGTTATCAAGAAACACAAC